>DATGVJ010000382.1:0-14919 GCA_035300505.1 Xanthobacteraceae bacterium | reverse complement strand
GCGAGGGCGACATGAACGCCGTCATGGATGTGCCGAAGCCGGAATCGCGCAACGCCAGATTTAGAATTAGCCTACATTTGAAGGACGGGTCCGTTTCGGACACCGCGACCAACGTCGTCGAGGGAACCGGCTGCGTGCAGGACAAAGGCGAAATCAAATGCGAGGCGACAAAGCAATATCCGTTTCCCAACGCGATTCTCAAGAGATTCAGCACCGTTGTCATCAATCGCAATACACGTGAGCTCACGCTTTGGGTCGAATCGTGGGAGTATCAAGGCGACGAGCCGGCTGGCGCACCGACAGCTCACATGCGTGTGCTGAGAACGGGCTTGTGCCGCGACAATACGTTATTTTAGCCGCATCAACGTCCCGGTATCCTTGTAAGCCCACCTGTGAGCAGAACACACTGACGTTCGATTTCCAACCTATCAATCCAACTAAAAATATTCTTGCTTCAGGGAACCGGATGCAGGCGCAACATGACTAATCCTGGTTACACTGGCATCTATCTCACTTATGGCGAAGATTCTTTATCAAACCGTGGAAATATGGGGATCTTTCATGGCGCGCTTGCTGACCCTCTCATTCGCAGCCGTTGCTATGCTCAACGGTACCTTAAATTCCGTTCAGGCACAGCCGAGGGAGCTGCCAACTTCGGACGCGGAAATCTGTTCGCTTCGAACTGGCCTCGCCAATGCCCTGGCCACCTATAGGGACGTGAATTGGGCGGTAATACGGGATGCCTGCAATCGCGACATCGACGCCGTCAAGAAGCGCGAAGCCATCGGATTTACCTGGTTCACGAACGCCGGAAACGGGTTTGTCGGGACGCCTCTGGTCATACAAAAGGTACTGCCGGATCTGGCACCCGATATTTGGGGAACGCCGGAGGATTTTTTTGGAAGCTTTGGCTTCTTTCGAGATCCTGATTTTCCAGATCGGATTCTTCCACGCGGCCTCGGCGTGACGGCAACGACCGGACGCGCAATCGGCCCGAACGGAAACCTCGTTGGAGAAATCGACTACACGCGGCCGGACCTATATGTCGTCACTTTGGCGTGTGGTGCATGCCATACGGGTCAAGCCGCAGGCCCAAATGGTAGAATTGTTCTCGAAGGCGCGCCCAATACCCAGTTTGACGTGCGCAAATGGCGGCAAGCTTTCTCGACCACGCGCGCGCAGTTTCTAAGCCCTGCCCAGATCGGCACGCGCGACGCCCCGGGGGAAACGACGCGGCGGATAATCGAAATCATTGATTCCAAACCGGCAGGATTCTTTGCGCGCGGCCTGCCCCGTCTCGACAACGAGGCCGCGATGAGGGTCGATGCGACCCAGCGTGCGATTGTGAAAGGGAACCTCGTCCCGATCCTTCAATCATTTTCGACCGGGACGGCCGTACGCGCGGCTGCCGTCATGCTGCAGACCCGCCCAGGCTCAAGCTATGGCAATGGAGATCGTTCGCCAGGACTTGCGGGCCATAGCGCCGGCCAGTCGGACGGCAGCGGCGATCTTTTGGTCGATCTTCTTGCGACACAGAAAATCGGCGGCGGAATGACGCCCGAGGCGTTCGTCAATGGCACCTATCCGGAACTGCCGCCATTTGCCACCGTCACAGATGCGCCTGCGGTATGGAACCAGGCGGATCGCTCCGTTGGGCAATGGGACGGCAGTGTACTTTTTCGTTTCTGGCGCAATATCGCCGCCCAGCTCCCGATCATCGGCGACCCGAACAAAGTCGACCTGCACAACACTCACATCGTCGCCGAGTTCCTGCTCGACCTTCCTCCGGCACCTTACCCGTTCGATGTCGACCTCGATCGAGCTGCCCGGGGCGAAGCATTGTATGATCGTCATTGTGGCGACTGCCACCGGCCCTCAAACAGTCGCCCATTTTGGGAGCTGCAGACAGACTTCAATCGCGCCCAGGTGCTGACCCCCGCCGGCGCGACCTTGTTCCTGAATTCGTTTCGTGCCGCCTGTCATGACAAGAATTTCACCTATATCGACAAAATCGGTAGAAATATCCGCCCCTGTGTCGCGCCGGACAACCAAATTCTCAGAGACACGACAGACGCTCGAAATCAAGGATACATTGCAAGTGTCCTTGATGGAATTTGGGCGCGCGCTCCATTTCTACACAATGGTTCGGTCCCGACTTTGACCCATCTGCTTCTGCCCAGGACGCGCCCCGAGCGCTTTCTCCGCGGCGTCATCGAATACGATACCGAAAACGTCGGCTGGAATTGGAGGGTCGAATCAAAGGACAGCTTTGCTGCGAGCATGCCAACTCTTTCAGAACATGACACGCGGCGCGATGGCTGGACCAATATCGGCCATGACAAGGATATCGCTATCGAGGGAAAATCATACAGGCTGGATTGGAGCAATCCAACCTACGCCGAAGAGTTGCGCAATCTTATCGAGTACCTCAAGACACGATGAATAGATGCGGAGTAGAAAGTTCTCGATTGGTCGCAGGAATACCGGCAACTTCCTTCCGCTGAATGCCCGGTTGATGTCGAAACGATCGCTGTGTTCTTACCGCTGTCTTCCCAGACTTCCGTGATTTCTGCAAAGGCCTTCGGCTCAGGCGGCCTGTCGAACACTCACTCTACTGCGTCTTTAGAAATTCAATGAGCGAGAGACGCTCGTCGACGCTCAATTTCCGGCCGATAACACCAGCGCTACTGCCATCATTGAACTCGTGGCCGGTGTTACGATTGCCCAGGATTGCGGTCTTGAGTTCAAAACCGCCTTCGAACGCATCATCGGCGGAACTCGACTGGTCGCCGAGACAGCGCAGATCAGGTTTGTCTGGACCGGGCACCTTCGTCCGCAACTGGTAGCCCACGCAGAACGGGTCGAACTCGCGCCGACCAAGATAGAAAGATTTTGGCCGCTCCGATACCGGCGAGAGCAGAGCATAGAGGTTGGGGACCGAGCCGTTATGGAGATATGGCGGCGTCGCCCAGACGCCGTTGAGCGGCCGCGCTTTGTAGCCGAGCGGCGCCTGGATGCCATTGGGGCGATAGCCGTTCATCTCATTGCGCTTGTCTTCCGATACCGGCGGTGTCTGGCTATCGTACCAATGGTTCGTCGTCTTCTCGACGAGTTGACCCAGCGCGAATCCAAAGTCGTTCGTGGAGATATTGAGATCAGTCGGAACCCAGACCTTCCGCTTCGCCATGCCCTCCGCGTGCACCGGGTCAGTGCCGATCTTCGTGATCAGAATGACTTCGACGTGAAGGAAACGCTGACCGAACTCGTTGGCTGGCAGCCAATTTTTCGATTGCCAGAATTCCCGGGTATCCACCGGCGGCAAGTGGCAGTCCTTGCACAAATTGTCGTAAAGGGTGGCACCTTTGGCTGCGAGCGCGCGATCGATTGGACCCAAAATATTCTCCGGCCACTTCGGCGACTTGAGTCCGGTGAATCCGCTTTCCTTGTCCTTCGGCGGCTTTAGTCCGCTGAATCCATTTTCCGCAGTCGCCTGCTTACCGGCAAGCTGCTTTTCTATTTCGTCGATAATTGAGACTTGAACGCCCGATTTGAACAGTCCCTTTGACGCATCGGTCAAGTCAACCAGAGCGGATACGCCGAGCGCCTCGCCCGCATTGCGCACCATGGGCTGCTCGATCGAGGCATTGTATTGCACCCAGTCGAACCACGACGCGTTCCAGATGTGCGGGAAGTTCACGGGCGCGTTCGTGGGGCTATAGTTCTTTTCCTGACCCTCTTTGCCCAGGTCGACCCCAAACACCTGGTTGCCGATACGGTTCAACGCATCGAGGCGGCCATAACCCTCATCAACGCTCGCGTCTGCGATCCCCTGGTCGAGCTTCCTGACCACATTGAAGAATCCGTTCCAGACGCCTGCGAGCTGATCGCGAAGCGCTTTTTTTGCGTCGTCGCCGGCATCCTCGCCGAGCACATTCTTGGCAAAGCGGTCGAAGCGGCCGGGCACGAATCTCGTGAACAGAACCGAGATCCCGAGCGCTTGCCGGAATTTTCCGAGGTCCGTCAGCGCCGGCCCCCCGTCGATCAACAGTGTGACGTGCTTGTAAGTGAGCCGGCCTGTGTGGCATGCCGCGCAGGTGAAGCCCAGGCTGGTCATTGGATCGTTGGTCTGAGGATTGACCCAGCTGGTCCCGTCCCACTTGCTCATCGGACCGCCGCGCGCAAAACCGACCGGCAGCTGGTTCTCGCCGCCCTTGGTGGCCCCAGGTATGAAGCCGAAGCGGTCGAGATAGGACGGGTCGCTCAGGCGGCCCACGTCCCCCACAAGGGCAAGCCGCGGCTGCTCCAATGCGACAAACCATTCATACGGAATGTTGACAGTTTGCGTGCCCTGGTCGGCGTGGTGGAACCATTCCCGCTGTTGCTGCGACCAGTTCTGGTCGAGCCACGCAGCCCTGTTGATCGGCGGATAGTCGGGCAGGTTGACATAGAGCTTGTCGCGATAAATCTTAAAACCGACGGCCACCAACACGATGAACAGGATCGCAACCGCGCCGATGCCGGTCTTCAACTTGGTTATCCTGATCATTTTGGCCTCCCACATCTACGGGCCGCTCTCGAACGGAGCGGTGTCCATTCGAAATCTTAATCAATCAATGGTTCTCGGGCGGCGGAACCGTCGCGCACGCGGTCGTCGGCGCGACCGACCGGCAATGAGTGCCGCAGCAGGATCGGATAGACCTTGCCGAGCACGAATGTGTCGCTGGCCGGGAAGTCCGCCGGAACAATACAACGCGCCTCCCCCTTCGCCACCGCACCATAAGTATGTGTGGCGCGCCCATGTTGCAGGTTTGCGGCCATGAAATTGAACGTCTTCTGAAGCTTTTCCACCACCGCCTTGAAGTCGTCGTCGATGTTGGCAGTCAACTCTTCGAGAGAAAGACGCATGATGAAGCCTCAAAATTCGTTGCCCGTCGGCTCCGTTGGTACAACTTGGTTGGTCTTGTGACGCAGGCTCGAACTCGCGAGGTAGACCGCCTTGCGGATCTCGTTGACCTGACCGATCGGGCAATGCTCGGGAAGAGCGTGCCACGGCGTATAGGAGAGGTTTTCGCAGAAGCGCATCTGCTCCGGCGAGTCGAACTTTTTCGGCGCAATGGTAATGACAGCAACGCGCTGTGATGGAACATCCCAGGTCACGGTCGGGTTATCGATCACGGCCGGCGTTGCGTCGTCGCGCAGCTGCACCATGAAATCGAATTTTGCAGACCTTTGCCCGGAGGTGAGATGGTTGATCATCGCCTGCTGGAGATAGTCGGCGTTTCGGTCTGCGGGAGCAATCGGGGCAATCATGTTTCCCGGCTGCGGGACCGCGGAGTAGCGGCAAATGGTGCGTCCACCGCGACCAAAGGCATAGGGCACCTGGCTCCAATATTCGGCCGCGAGCGGGCTGTCCACAACGTGGCCACGAAAAAAACGTAAAAGGACCGGCAGGTCTTGCGGATGGTGCAGCGCAACCCACGCCAAGAACTTTAGCGGCTTCTTTCCAAACGGCACTGTTTGCGCAACATTTTGCACGAAGCGAACATACTCGTCGGTATCGCGAATGATGAACACCGGATTGTCCGCCAGGATGAAATCGTGTGTGGGCGCCGTCGCTTCGGATTCCAGGACCTTCAGTCCCGGCACTCCGGTGAGCTTGATCGCCATGCCATGGATGTCGGGCTTGGTGTCGTCGAATTCTTTGCCATTGGAGAACCGGACATAGGCGTTGAAGGTGGCAGGCTTGGCAAAGAGACCGACCTTGAATTGATCCGGAATATCGGCAAGCACTTCAAAACTTGCGCGGACGCAGCCATGCTGCTTGGGATGCTGTCCGCGCCGTTGTGTGCCTGCGCCCTGCATCAGTGCCAATTGCAACTGAGTGATAGTGTCGATCTTGGCGTCCAGATCGTTGCTGCTTACAGCTGTACCATCGGCCATGTGATTGCTCTACTCACCGACTGTCCGGTCGCGACAGATTTCTTTGGTTGAATCTCGTTCGACCAAGTCTCGCGGCCTAGTCTCGATCTAGTCTTCACGGTATCTAGTCTTGACGGTGACGACTGCCATCGGGCACCTGCTGCCCGATGCAATTCGTGCCGATATTTCTGGAAAAGTTTGCACTACATTTTGTTGCCGTCAATTGAAATATATTATTCAATCGGCGGAACCAGATGCGCTCATTTCGAGACTAACATTGGTTTGAGACTCACATTGGTTCAAGAGCCGAATTTGTGTAGAATTGTCCCTGTTCTCTCGTCCTCATACGCCGTCGAGCGGCCCTACCGGACGAGAAAAACCAGGGAGGTAATTATGAAACACAACAATATCCTCGCTCTCTCAATCATGACGCTGCTTGCCGGCGCCGCATTCGTCTCCGGCACGCCGGTCGTTGCGGCCGAGGTGACGCCGGAGCGGCTCGCCAATGCCGACAAGGAGCCGCACAACTGGCTGATGAACCACCGCAGCTATGATTCCCAGCGCTATTCGCCGCTCGACAAGATCAACAGCCGCAATGTCAAATCGCTCAGGCTTGCCTACGCGGTCTCGATCGGCGGCACAATGATCAATGAGAATCTCGAATCGACACCGCTGGCGGAAGACGGATTCCTCTACGTCGTGGACCAATGGGGCATTCTCTACAAGATCGACGCGCGCTCGGGCGACGCCGGCCGCATCGTCTGGCGCATGGATCCAAAGGGCGAAAAGGCGCCGGACGCCAACCGCGGCGCGGCGCTCTGGGGCAACTTCGTCATCACGGTTGCGAACTATCCGCCGCGCCTTGTTGCGACCAACAAGGACACCGGCCAGGTCGCGTGGGAGGTCAATATCGGCGACGGCCAGAAGGAACTCGAATTCACCGCAGCTCCGCTCGCGATCAAAGACAAGATCGTCGTTGGCGCAGCGGGCGGCGACAAGGGTGTGCGCGATTACATCATGGCGGTGGAGGCCGCGACCGGAAAAATTGTCTGGCGCAAATATGTCATCCCGGCCCCGGGCGAGCCCGGCAGCGAAACCTGGAAGGACAAGAACAACGCCTGGCAGACCGGCGGCGGGGCCATGTGGGTGACCGGCTCCTATGACGTCGCGACAAACCAGACGCTGTGGGGCACCGGCAACCCGGTACCGTGGTCCGATCCCTATTACCGGCCCGGCGATAATCTCTACACCGCGAGCCTGATCTCGTGGAATCCCGACACCGGCAACATGAATTGGTATCACCAGTATCTGCCCGGCGACATGTGGGACTATGACGAAGTCGGCGCCACGATTTTGATCGACGGCACGGTCGATGGTCAGCCGCGCAAAGTCGCGACCCACGCCGCCCGCAACGGCTTCCTCTACAGTTTCGACCGTAGCAGCGGCCAGACGATTCTTGCCAAGCCCTATGTGGAACGCATCAACTGGACGCGCGGCATCGACCAGAAGACCGGCAAGCCGGTCGACTATGATCCGCGCCTGGACATCCAAGTCTATTCCGGGCGGCAGAACATGACGCGCGCCGAGCCCACCAAGACGCTGTGCCCGTCGCTTGCGGGAGGAAACAACTATTTTCCACCGTCCTACAGCAAGCGTACGGGGCTCATGTACATTCCCGCGTATTCGTTTTGCAATGAATCGACGCTTGACGAGGAATCGATCAAAACGGGTATCTTCTTCAGCCGGATATCCAAGCAGACCGAGCGCAATCAATCCGACATCGTGGTCACGGATCCGACGACCGGCGAGATCAAGAAACGCGTGCGCTCGAATTTCCCAAATGTCAGCGGCATGCTCACGACCGCAGGCGGCCTGGTGTTCACCGGTTATGCCGATGGTTCCTTCGTCGCCTACGACGACACGACGCTGGACGAACTCTGGAAGATCAATGTCGGATCAGGCCTCAACGCGCCGCCGATGACCTTCGAGGCCGGCGGCAAGCAATATGTCGCGATTCTCTCAGGGCTCAGCCGCGTCTCCCGAAACCGGCTGACGCTCACGCCGGAATTGCGCGACATGCGCCACCAGACCATGCTGTTCGTGTTCGGGCTTTGACGCGGCACAAGAACTCGTTTGGACACAACGCGCAACGACGGCCTCGGATACGAGGTCGTCGTTTTTGCCGAGGCTCAACAACCTGATCAGAATTTGCCGAGGCGAGCCTGTCCGACTTATTCACCTGTAATAGCGCTTCGGTCCACACCAGCAGGGAATAGCGTGGCTGACGTCCATTGCTATTGCAAATCGCAATGCCTGATGGAGCGCATCAAGTCCCAACCGGTCATAAAACTGTAATACAACGTCTTTTAAGTGGGACATCATTCTCATTTGCCAGATGGTACCCATGACCGACATTGCCGCGCCCCTCCCCCCTGGAACGCAGACCCCAACAGAGAGCCACGCGCGACCGAAGCTCGATCATCCGATTGAACCGCTCACCGTCATTATTTTTCTCGGTATAATCGGCTCAGCCCTGTTGTTCGTCGCCTACAGCCTTTACGGCGATGTCGCGGAGACCGGAGCCAAAGTCACCACATACCTGCCCTACCTGTTGCTTTTTGTGGCGCTGCTGATCGCGCTCGGATTCGAATTCGTCAATGGCTTCCACGACACCGCCAATGCGGTTGCAACCGTCATCTATACCCATTCGCTTCCGGCCAACATTGCCGTCGTCTGGTCGGGCATGTTCAATTTGTTCGGCGTTCTGATGTCCAGCGGCGCGGTCGCATTCGGCATCATTTCATTGCTGCCGGTCGAACTAATTCTTCAAGTGGGCAGCGGTGCCGGTTTTGCGATGGTTTTCGCTTTGCTGATCGCCGCGATCATATGGAATCTCGGAACCTGGTATCTTGGTCTGCCTGCTTCGAGTTCGCATACCCTGATCGGATCCATCATCGGGGTCGGTGTTGCGAACGCCCTCATGCAGGGGCAGGACGGAACATCGGGCGTCGACTGGACCAAAGCCACGGAAATCGGCTACGCGCTCCTGCTGTCGCCGCTGTTCGGATTTTGTGTCGCAGCCGCCCTTTTTCTTTTGCTGAAGTTTGCCGTCCACAATCCTGCCCTTTATACCGCCCCCAAAGGCGAACAACCCCCGCCTTGGTGGATCCGCAGCATCCTGATCCTCACTTGCACGGGCGTTTCGTTTGCACACGGTTCAAATGACGGCCAGAAAGGCATGGGCCTGATCATGCTCATCCTGATCGGCACGGTGCCGACCGCCTATGCTCTCAACCGTGCCATGCCGGAATCGCAAATGGTCGAATTTCGCACGACATCGACCGCAGCCGCCCTGGTGGTCGAGAGCAAAGGCGCGGGCTACAATATCATCGGAGATCCGCGACCGACCGTCACTCAATACGTGGCGCGTCGCACGATCAGTGAGGGCACTTATCCTTCACTCGCCGTTCTTATTCGCGACATTTCCAAACAGGTGAATGAATATGGGACGCTCGCCCAGGTACCGGCAGCGGTTGTCGGCAATACCAGAAATGACATGTATCTGGCATCGGAAGCGTTGCGCTTCCTCATGAAGGACAAGGAAAACGACCTCGACAAAACTGAAGTTGCAACACTCAATAGTTACAAGAAGTCGCTCGACAATTCGACAAAGTTCATCCCTACCTGGGTCAAGATTGCCGTCGCCATCGCGCTCGGCCTCGGAACCATGGTCGGGTGGCGGCGCATCGTTGTGACGGTCGGCGAGAAAATCGGCAAGAGTCACCTGACCTACGCGCAAGGCGCTTCCGCGGAACTTGTCGCCATGGGTACAATCGGCGCCGCCGACGTGTTCGGGCTTCCAGTTTCCACGACCCATGTTTTGTCGTCCGGGGTCGCCGGGACCATGGCCGCCAACGGATCCGGCCTGCAATGGTCGACCGTACGAGATCTGCTGATGGCTTGGGTTCTCACGCTGCCCATAGCCATCATGTTGTCGGCAGGTTTGTTCGTGTTGTTCATAAATATTTTCTAGACGGAACCCAAAGACGAGGACAATCCGCAGAAGGCAATCGGGTAAACAAGGCGCGTGGAGTTGCGTAGGGGCGGACCCTTCTTCGGCGGCTTGCGCCGCGGTGTCCGCCCGGCGACCAGCAAGCTCCGAACGATAGGATTAAACGCGCACTTCGGGCCCAGCTTGTCCTAGAAACGGCTCGGTGCCCTGATCGCTCGACCCTACCCGTCGCGAGCCGGGCGGACAACATAAGCGCGTTCACGCGCGTCTTGCGCGCTACGCGAGGTCCGCCCCTACGAATCCGGCGGCCGTGCGCTGATCGCCAAGCCCGTCACCGGGGTCGACCGCTATTGTCCACACCATTCACATGCTGTTACGCTTGTATGCCCCGTCATTCGGCGCAACGCTACCGGGGCACACGCCGTTCGGGCCGGAGCCGACATGTGAATATTGCACTTCGTCAGTCACCCAGCGCTCCTGAAGCGGCGAATGACAGCGCTCGCCGCCGGCTGTCGACGCAAGTGCAAGACCGCGCCAGCCTCGAGAGCCAGACGGTCGATGCGATGTACGCGCTTTATTCCACTTACTATGAAGCGACATCGCATGAGCGGTTCATTGCGGACCTGCGCGACAAGGATGCCGTGGTGGTTTTGCGCGACGAAGCCGCGGCCCTCATTGGATTTTCCAGCCTGGCAATCATCGACACCACGGTCGATGGGCAGCGCCTGCGTGCGATCTATTCCGGCGATACGATTATCGATCGCGCCCATTGGGGAACACAGGCACTGGCCTTCACCTGGATCCGCAATGCCGGCGCCATCAAGGCGCAAGTCCCGGACTGCCCGCTCTATTGGTTCCTGATCGTAAAGGGCCATCGCACCTATCGGTATCTGTCCGCCTTCTCTATCGACTTCCATCCGCATTGGCAGCACCCAATCCCCGCCCCCGCGCAATCCATCATGGGCCATTTGGCGCGTGATCGCTTCAACGCGGCTTATGACGAGAGGCGCGGCGTCGTATCCTTTCCGCAATCGCGCGGGCATCTCAAACCCATGTGGGCAAACATCGAAACCGAGGAGGCCTCACGTCCCGATGTGAATTATTTCCTGGAGCGCAATCCGGGCTATATTTACGGCGATGAGCTTGTCTGCCTGACGGAATTGTCGGTGGCCAACCTGCGTCCGCTGGCACGCCGGGTCTTCGCGCAAGGCCTGTTCGCGCGCGCGCCGCAGGGCCTCTGCCCCTGATGGCTCCCTTAAAGTCTCCCTTAAAGTTTTGGGCGGAAATCCTCGACGCTGCACGTATCCAAAAGACGCAGTTCGATCGTGCCTGCGCCAGCCCGGGTCAAGCGCAAGCAGCGCTCTTGTCGCAGATCCTTGGCCCAAATGCCCAAACCCGGTTCGGCCGCGAACATCGTTTTTCCGAGATCAGCTCAGCCGATGAATTTCGCTCGCGGGTGCCCATCCGCTCCTACGAAGACTTTCGTCCATGGATCGATGAACTCGTCGCGGGAAAATCCAATATCCTGACGCGCGAACCTGTCATCGCGTTTGAAGAAACCGGCGGAAGCACTTCGGGCGGCAAGCTCATTCCTTACACCGCTTCGAGCCTCCTTGCCTTTCGGGCAGCCGTATTGCCGTGGCTCTCAGATCTCGCTGATCGTCGCCCACGCGCATTCGCCGGAAAGGCCTATGTGGCGATCAGTCCAGCCACGCGGGTTCCGCGTACGATCGGCGCTATACCGGTCGGGCTGCCATCCGAGGGCGCCTATCTGGGTGCCGACCTCATACCGGCCTTCCTGAACGTGCTGGCAACACCTCCATGGGTGGCAGCGATCTCCGACATGAAGCATTGGCGGCACGCAACGCTCGCGTCCCTGTTGGCATGTCCCGATCTCACGATCGTCTCAATATGGAGCCCCACTTTCTTCATTGGGCTTCTTGAAGCCCTGCCCGTCCTTGCGGAACCTCTCCTGAAAACCTTGCGCGATGGAACCGGCCAATTCGCGCGATGTCCAGCCGACGCACCGCTCTTGCCATGTGATGCTGCGCGCCTGCGTGTCATTGAGAAAGCGATCGCGCGCGCTCCTATTGATACGCCCCTGATCTGGCCGAACCTCGACACCGTGAGCGCCTGGGCAGATGGAGCCTCGCGATCCTATGCGCGGCAGCTCCAGAACATGCTTCCCCACGCGGTTCTCCAGCCAAAAGGCCTGCTCGCAACCGAGGGCGCCGTCACCACGCCATGTTCCGCTTCGGGTTCTTTGATTTGGCCGGTTCCCGCGCTCACCAGCGCGTTCCTGGAATTTATCGATGAGGCCGGCGCATCGCGTCTGTGTACTCAACTGCGTGCCGGCGAAAGCTATCGCGTCGTCATGACAAATGCCGGCGGATTCTATCGTTACGATCTCGGCGACCGGTTGCGCTGCCATGGCTATGATGGACTTGTTCCCCTCCTCGAATTTCTGGGTCGGGACATCGCCAGCGACCTGGTGGGCGAAAAGCTGAGCGAGCATTTCGTCGGCGAAGCGCTCGCGGTCGTCGATGGCCCCGCCTGTCTGGCACCGCGCCCGGCGCCGGTGCCGCACTACGAATTGCTGGTCGAGACCAGACCCGGCGTGTCGCTGCAGCACGCCGCAGCCCAGGTCGAGGACCGGCTGCGGGCCAATCCGCAATACGACTATGCGCGCCGCATGGGACAGCTCGCCCCCCTTACGGTCCAGCCCGTCGACCGCCTGCTCGACCGATACGTAGCCCATGAGACAAAGCGCGGACGCCGGTTCGCCGATATCAAGCCGCCGACATTGCTGCGGGATGCGGCCGCCTATGCGACACTGACGAATCAAGTGGATTGCGACAATTGAGCCCTTCGGCTACCTTTCTTGCTCGCCTAGACTTGATTAATGCTGCGCCCGCATTCGGCCGAGGTGTGTATGAAAGTTGCGCTCCTATCGCCCAAAGGCCCCCTCTACCGAAATCGTGGCGGGATATTCAAACAATCGCTGCGCTACCAGCCCCTGACCCTGACCACGCTCGCGGCGCTGGCTCCGCCCGAACTCGACATCACGTTTGCGCTTTACGACGAAGGCATCGAAGACATCCCGCTTGATCTCGATGCCGATCTCGTCGGGTTGACGGTGATCACCGGCTGTGCCCCGCGTTCCTATGAACTCGCCAGGCATTACCGCTCTCGCGGCATCAAGGTCGTACTCGGCGGCCCACATGTCACGCTGTTACCGGATGAAGCAGCCCAGAATGCTGACGCCATCTGTGTGGGTTATGCAGAAGAGGCTTGGCCGGCGCTCCTGCGCGATTTCACCCAGGGGCAAATGCGACCACGCTATAACCAAGGCCATGATTTCAAACTCACCAACCTGCCGTTTCCGCGCCGGGACCTCCTGAACGGCCGGCGCTATCTTACCCAGGCGGTTTTCGAGGCGACGCGCGCCTGCGCGCACGATTGCGAATTCTGTGTGGTACCGACCGCATGGGGACGCCGGCAATTCCAGAAGCCAGTCGAACATGTCGTCGACGATATTCGCCGCGTCGGCAAACGGCGCATCATCTTTATCGACCTCAATCTCATCTCGGATCGCGCCTATGCTGGCGAGCTGTTCGAAGCCCTCATCCCGCTCAAAATCCGGTGGTTTGGTCTTGCGACCAGCCTGCTTGGCCGCGACCGCGAACTCATGGAACTCGCCGCGCGCAGCGGATGCGCGGGCCTGCTCATCGGATTTGAAAGCATCTGCGAGTCGAGCCTCGGCGACGCCCGCAAGAAATTCAACGATCCATCGCGCTACCGCGCACTCGTCAACGACCTGCACGCGCTCGATATCAGCATCCAGGGATGTTTCGTTTTCGGCCACGATCACGATACTGTCGAAGTCTTCGACCAGACAGTCCAATTTTGCGTCGATGCCGGCATCGACCTGCCGCGCTTTGCGATCCTCACGCCATTCCCCGGCACGCCTCTCCACCAACGCCTCGACAAAGACGGTCGCATCCTCACCAAAAGTTGGGACCTCTATGACGGCCAACATGTCGTCTTCCGCCCTGCCAAGATGACGCCACGCGAATTGCAAATCGGGCACGAGAAGGCCTGGCGCGATGTCTATTCTGTTTCGTCGATCACGCGCCGGCTCGCCAGATCACGAACCCAACTGCCGATCGCGATCATGGCCAACCTCGCTTATCGCTATTACGCGCAGCATCTGGAAACTCATTATACCTGCGACTGGCCGATCGGATTCCGGGAAGCCGCATGATGCGCCTGACGCTCGTACATCCCGCGATCGGACGCCGACCTGGCGTCAATTACATGCGTACATGGCAGATGGAGCCCCTCCCCATCGCGGTTCTCGCCGGACTGACGCCAAAAGATGTCTCCATCAGTTTTTTTGACGACCGGATGGAAAAGATCGACTTCGATGCGCCGACCGACCTCGTGGCCATCCCGGTCGAAACCTACACGGCCAAGCGGTCCTACCAGATCGCCAGTGAATTTCGACGTCGCGGCGTGCCCGTCGTGATGGGCGGCTTTCACGCCACGCTGATGACGGACGAAGTCAAACTGTATGCCGAATCCGTGGTCATTGGCGAGGCTGAGGAAATCTGGTCGCACGTCATCGAGGACGCGCGCACCGGGCGGCTTCGGCAAATCTATCGCGCCAACAGCCAGCCTGATCTTGCACAGGTGCGTTACGATCGATCGATCTTCCGCGGCCGAAGATATCTTCCCCTAGGCCTGGTCGAGACCGGACGCGGCTGTCGTTTCCCGTGTGACTTCTGCGCCATCCAAACATTCTTTCAACGCACCGCGCGACATCGGCCGATCGACGCGATTATTGCGGAGATCGAACAGCTGAAAACCGAAAAGCGCCTGTTCTTCTTCGTTGACGATAATTTTGCCGCGGACATGACATTTGCCCGGGACCTGGCCGAGGCCCTGGCTCCAGTTGGCATTCGCTGGGTCACCCAGATGAGCATCAA
>DATGVJ010000381.1:0-25094 GCA_035300505.1 Xanthobacteraceae bacterium | reverse complement strand
CCAGAGAACGCCCAGGAGCAATACGAGGTTGATTGGCGTGGTCATTGACGCTCCCGCGCAAGTGGGATGCTATGATACGATACACAATAACACTCTGGAGGACGATATGAACAAACTGCTTGTCGGGCTCGTATCCGTCATGCTGGTGCTCGTCTTGGGCGGCATTGTGCCTGGCAGTGCCCAGGCACCTTCGAACAGCCTGCCATTGGTGTGGGTGCTGTCCACGGGTGGAACGATTGCGGGCAGAGGCGCCAGCCCGACCAACGTTGCCGACTACAAGGGTGGGCAAATACTCGGGGAAGATCTCGTCAAGGCCGTGCCCGAGATCAAGCAGTTCGCCGACGTCAAAGTCGAGCAGATCATCAATGTGCGAAGCCCCGACATCAAGCTCGATAACCTCCTCACGCTTGCGAACGGAATCAACGGCATATTCGCGAAAGACCCGAACGTCGCGGGTGTCGTCGTCACGCATGGCACGAACACGCTTGAAGAGACCGCTTTTTTTCTCAACCTGACGGTCCGGCACGACCGGCCGGTCGTCGTGGTCGGCTCGATGCGTCCCGCGACCGCGCTGAGCGCGGACGGCCCGCTAAATCTTCTCGACGCGGTTCGCACCGCGGCGTCAACGGAAGCGCGCGGCAAAGGCGTGCTCGTTGTGATGAACGATGAAATCAACGGCGCGCGCGACGTGACCAAGACCAACACCTATCGCGTCGAGACCTTTCGTTCGCTGGAACTTGGCTATCTCGGCTATGTGGATGAGGACAAGATCAGCTTCTACCGAGCTTCGACGAAACGCCACACGGCGAAATCGGAATTCGATGTGAGCAACGTGACCAAGTTTCCCAAGGTCGAGATCGTCTATTCCTATGTGGAGCCGAGTGGGGCGATGATCCAGACTCTATATGCGAGCGGCGTGCAGGGGATCGTGTTCGCCGGCACCGGCGCGGGTGGCGTGTCGGATATCGAGAAGGAGGCCGTCAAAGCGATTCTGTCGTCTCCGTCCGGTGTCAAACCGATCTTGGTGCGATCCAACCGTACCGGCAACGGCCGGGTGATTGCGCGCAAGGAATACGACGAATTGGGCTACATCCCGGCCGATACGCTCAACCCGCAAAAGGCGCGTATCCTGCTCATGCTCGCGCTGACGCGCACGAGCGATTTGAATGAGATCAGACGGATGTTTGCGGAATATTGACTCTCAATCGGCAGCGGGTGCACGCTGTCCACATGGTCCTTATACCCGGGAGAGAAAAATGATCAAACGTCGCGCGCTGCTATGGTCCACACTCGTTATGGCGGCAGCAACGGTAAGTTCTATCCCTGTTGCGGGGGCGGTCGAACTCGATCCCGCGGCGGTCAATTTTGTGACGCCCGAGCAGATGAAGTGGCGCGACCCGTCCGACCAATCGCCGACCAACGGGGCGCGGCTGTTCGGCGATCCGAGCAAGCCAGAACTGTTTATCAACATCAACAAATTCAAACCCGGGCGCATGGGTAATCCGCACCATCATCCCAATGATCGTTACATCATGGTAATCGACGGCGCACCCTGGCGTGGCACAGGCACGGTGGTGGATCCGGCGCACGCCACGCGCGTTCCCAAGGGCACGTTCATGACTGATCATGCCGGCAAGGTGCACTGGGACGGCACCAAGGAAGAAAGCGGCGCCTACCTCATCGCCGGCATTGGTCCGGCAACGCAGACGGAAGTACCAAAGTCCCCGGGCCCGTGGGCGGGCGGCGACCCAGCGGCCGCGACCATTGTGCTGCCCGACCAGATTCCTTGGCGCGACCGCATTACCCATCGTACTGCGACGCTCGCAGGCGATCCCGACAAGCGTGGCATGTTCGTGGAACTGCTGCATCTACCCAAGGGCATTGATTTCAGCCCGCCACATGCCCATCCGGGCCCGCTTTACACCTATGTGCTCTCCGGGACCTGGTGGGTCGGCACCGGCACGACGTTTGATCCCGCCAACCTGACGGTCCCGATGAAGCCCGGCACTTTTGTCACGCATTTCGGCAATCGCATGCATTGGGACGGCGCCAAGGATGAAGACGTGACGCTTTTGATCATCGGCGAAGGTCCGGTGACAACGCTGCGGGCGGACCAGGTAAGATGACTACGCTGAAAGGGATTTGAGTCGGCGCTCGTCTTCGGCCGCCTCGGCCAGGAGCCAGTCCCGAAACATTACGATCTTAGGGGTTCTCGCTGTCGTCTTCGGGCAGACGATCCAATAGGTATTGGACAATCTCAAAGATACTTTGATTGGCTGCACAAGCCGGCCATTGATGATGTCCCATGCGGCGAGCGCCGTGCGTGCAAGCGCAATGCCCTGGCCGTCGACGGCCGCATCAATCAACATGCTCGCTCGGTTGAGGATCGGACCGTGAGCGACAGGTTTGTTGACGCCGGCGGCTTCGAACCATCTGGTCCATGTTTTCCAATCATCGAGACGCAACAGCGGAAACTTCAATAAATCCGCGGCCGTCGTGATGCGGTTACGTCCCACCACGAGCTTGGGACTGCAAACCGGAAAAAGCTGCTCGGCGCAAAGGCGCACAGCTTCGAGGTGATTCCAGTCGCCATCACCGTGGCGCACCGCGAGATCGATATCCTCGCGGGCAAAATCGATCTGATGCGAACTGGCGGAAATCCGCAGATCAATCTCCGGATGGCTCTCCGCAAACCGGCCGAGCCGGACCACCAGCCATTTGGCGGCGAAGTCGGCTGACGTACTGATGGTGAGAACACCAGAGCGTTGGCGCTGAGTGAGGCGTTCCGTGCCTGCCGCAATGCGATCCAACGCGTCGCGGATCACGGCCAGATAATCGAGACCGGTCTCGGTCAACTTGAGCCGCTGCCGCTCGCGATTGAAAAGCTTCAGTCCCAGCGTGGCTTCGAGAGCCTTGACGTGTTGGCTCACGGCTCCCTGCGTGACGTTGAGTTCCTCGGCGGCCCGCGTGAAGCTCTCGCTCCGGGCTGCAGCCTCGAAGGCCCGCAGGGCATTGAGTGGTGGCAACCGGCGCGGCATGGCTCGATTTTTATAAGGAAAACTAATGAACTATAGCAACAATAAAACGGTAAGCAAGGAAAATATCATTAGAAATTCTAATGACTGACCCAGAAATGAAGTGTTGCTGATGAGTTCAGATGCGCGCTAGGTGAGCACGCTTCGACACGTGAAGCGCAATCGGGCCTTTGACGCAGCCGCCCGATCCTTGAGGACGATGACGTCCCAAGTGCTGCTCCAGTCCCGATCCGGGAGGAGCACTCATGAGCAACTATCGAATAGCTATTTCAGTATTTTTGGCAGGCACGCTTGGATTGATGAACTTGCCGTCCGCACTAGGTCAGGGGCTGTGCCGGCCGACCCTGGCCGTCGGGCAAGTCTCCTTGTCTCCGATGCGACCACCAACCCTGGAACGAAAATGGACCGCGGTGGTGTCGATCGACGCATCCCGCTGTGCATCTAGTTCACGAGGGGCCTTCGACATCGTGTTCTCTCGGCTCAAGGAAACCGGACCCGATGTGGAGTTTCGGCAGCGGTTTGATTGGCTGTCGCCATCGGTGACAGTTGAAGTCGATTTCTGGGCGGACGAAGCCGTTGCGGGCTATTGGATCGACAACATTGCTCCTTGCCGGTGTGGAGGTTAGCATGCCCGCGCGCGTGCGCGCGCCCAACTACCTCCTGGGAGAATACCATGAAACTTCCCCGCCGACGCTTTTTGCATCTGGCCGCCGGTGCTGCATCGAGCGCCGCCGCGGGCGTCTTCACGCTGCCGGTCTCGTCGCGGATCGCAAGCGCGCAGGCTTTTCCGTCGCGACCGCTGCGCTGTCTCGTCGGCTATGCGGCCGGCGGCGGGACTGACATCTTCGTGCGTCTGGTCGGGGCGCCGCTTTCCGAGCGGCTTGGCCAACCGTTCATCATCGAAAATCGGGCCGGCGCCGCCAGCAATCTGGCGACCGAGGCGGTCGTGCGCGCACCTGCTGATGGCTATACGCTGATCGGCACCGATGCGGCGGCCGCCATCAACGCCACGCTCTACGACAACCTGAGTTTCAATTTCGTCCGTGACATTGCGGTCGTCGGCATCATCCGTGGACCGCTCTTGATGTTGGTGCATCCGTCCGTCCCGGCCAAGACAGTTCCTGAATTCATTGCCTATGCCAAAGCCAATCCCGGCAAGATCAGCATGGCGTCGGCCGGAACGGGAAATCCCACGCATTTGGCCGGCGAATTGTTCAAAGTAATGACCAACGTCGACATGGTGCACGTGCCTTATCGCGGTGCGGGTCCTGCGGTGGCCGATCTGCTCGGTGGCCAGGTGCAGGTTTATTTCGGTAGCTTGCCGGCAACGATCGAACACATCCGCGTGGGCAAACTGCGTGCGCTCGCGGTGACGACGTCGTCGCGCTTCCAGACAGTTCCCGAAATCCCGACCATCGGCGAATTCGTGCCAGGCTATGAGGCGGACCAGTGGTTCACTGTGGGTTTGCGTACGAGCACGTCGCAGGAAATTATCGGCCGTCTAAATAAAGACGTTGGCGCCATCCTCTCAGATGCCAAAATGCAGGCGCGGCTTCTTGAGCTTGGTACAACAATGTTGGCAGGCTCGACCGCCGACCTCGCCAGGTTCGTCGCACAGGAGACTGAGAAGTGGGGCAAGGTCGTCAAGGCCTCGGGCGCAAAGCCGGAGTAAATGCGGATCACAGCAGCGTGCGCTGCTCGAAACTGAGCCGTTTCCAATTTATCGTGCGTGGCGCACGCTGTGTTGTCGGGGGCTCATGAAAATTGATCGCGATGGAAGCAAAACCATTCCGATCTATCGTGACGGTCGCGCCGCGGCGACGGACAGCGGACAAAATGGTGTGGAGCGTGTCGTCGCGGACACCGTGACCCCGTTCTGCGTTCGAGATCGTCGCCGGTGAAACGTTCGCCAAGGCAGCCAGCGCCGCTTGGTCGAGCCCGAGCAGCATGCGGGCTGCCGCAATGGCGCGACCCGTCGCGACATTTGCTCCAATTCCAATTGAGATTTGCAATTCCGCCCCCAACCCAGATCACCGCCAGAGCCGCATTGTTCCAAGCGATTGTGGCCATTGTGGCGCGAAAGGCCGCGCTGTGGTGCGAAACGCCGCGCGCAGCCCCTTTCGCGATCCTGCGCGCCTGAGGTACGATGCAGCCAGCCCTACCCACGCTAGCCTCATAGGCGTAGGATGAGCGGTAACCGTCGAATTTTGCGTAGGATGGGTAGAGGAAAAGCGCGTCGCAAGACGCGCGACTGCGATACCCATCATTCCATGCGGTGGCAAGGTCCATGATGGGTTTCGCAAAAGAACGCGCTTTGTTGCTCTACCCATCCTACGAAGCACACAATCTTTTTTTGACCGATATCGATGAAGTGATCGCCATGATGTTTCCTCGCCGAAAATTCCTGCATTTGGCCGCGGGCGCGGTTACGCTCCCGGCAACCGCGCTTTTGATGCACTCGGCCATGTCACCGTCCGTCAGTCTTGCGGCGGATTGCGATGCATTGAATTGCGGCGCAGGACGCGCGATGCCGTTTCGGCAGGGTCCATATTTCAACCATTCGATGCCGGCCGGCTTCGAGGTCGTGACCGAAGACAATCACTCGCTGGTGCTGCAATCGCGCGACAAGTCGGCGGACATCATGGTGTCGGGTGCCGCCGGTCTTAAGGAGCAGACGAGCCCGGAATTGTTTGCGTATCAGTGGATGTCGACCGCGATGCATCTCGTCAATGTGCGCTTGCTGGGCGTCGTCTACGTCAATCCGATGTCGGCTTACGAAACGGCAGGGATCCTGGACGTGAGTTATACGGGGCCAAACGGTCCGATGCGTGGCCTCGCGATCAGCAATATTGCCAATTATCACAAAGGCAATGTCTATATCGCGACGGATGGAATGATTGCGGTTGTGGGCAGCAGGGAGCGGCTTTGGGCGGCTTACGGGGACTGGCTGCCGCTCGTCGCTTTGCAGGCCCTGCACAATGGTCCCGATCCTTTCAGGGACGCGTCTACGCCCGTCCCGCGCGACACCGACGTGCACAATCCGGAGGCGGTCGCGCATCGGGAATGGGCGATGAAAACATGGGATGAGTATTCGGACTATCGCGCCAAGTTGCTGGCGGGGCGGGGCGGTGACCCTGCGGCAGCCACCAGGCTGATCTACGACAATCCCTACGGCGGGCCGCCGGTCGAGCAATTCGCCGGTCCCGCCGCGATATGGATCAATCCGGACGGGCAGCAAATTCCAACCGACAATCCGGCGTTCGATCCACGTACCGCGACCGATCCCGATTGGCAGCGGTTGATCCCTAAACAGCGTTGAGAGGTCAAGATGAAACGCCGACAATTCCTGGGACTTGCCGCGAGTGCGGCCGCCATACCGGCGCTCGCATCCATCGCGCACGCGCAATCATATCCGTCGCGGCCGATCACCTTGATCGTTCCATTCCCGCCCGGCGGATCGACCGACGTGGTCGGGCGCATCATGGCGGAACGCATGCGCCCCTTGCTCGGACAGTCGCTGATCATCGAAAACGTCGGCGGGGCGGGGGGAAGCATCGCGCTCGGCCGCGTCGCCCGTGCTACTCCCGATGGCTATACGATCGATATCGGCCAGTGGGACACGCATGTCGGCGGCATCATCTACAATCTGAACTACGATCTGCAGAACGACTTCGAGCCGGTCGGACTGATGTCGATCAATCCGCAATTGATGGTTGGCCGAAAGAACCTGCCCGTCGACGATCTCAAAGGGCTCGTGGCCTGGATGAAAGCAAATCCCGGCCGGGCGCTGCTCGCCAACCAGACAGCGGCGGCGCAAACGAGCGGGCTCCAGTTGCAGCAGTTGACCGCAACGACCCTGCAGTTCATTCCCTATCGTGGCGCCGGCCCGGCGCTCACCGATCTGCTTTCAGGCAATGTCGATCTGATGGTCTCGCAAGCCGCGGCTGTGCTGCCGCAGGTGCGGGCCGGAACCTTGAAAGCCATTGCAAATCTCTCAGCCCGGCGCTCGCAGGTGATCCCTGAAATTCCGACGGCTGAAGAGGCCGGCGTGCCCGGACTTTATACATCGGGATGGTTCGGATTTTTTGCCCCCAAGGGTACACCGAGGGACATCATCGCTAAACTCAATGGCGCGATGGTCGAGGCGCTGGCCGATCCCGCCGTGCGGGCACGCTTTGCCGAACTCGGGATCGACGTTGCGGCCCGCGAGCAGCAGACGCCCGCAGGCCTTGCGGCATTCTACAAGGCTGAGGTCGAGAAGTGGTGGCCGATCATCAAGGCGGCCAACATCAAGGGGGAGTAAGTCACCCCAACAGATCGAGCTTGAACCCGGACCGTCGCACGACGCCGTCGCGGGCCTGGGCCGCGAGCCGCAGCATGCGCGGCACGCTGACGCCGACCAGGTTACCGCGCCATTTGCGCGGCTTGCCGGCGATGAAGACGGTCTCGACATTGCTCGGGTTCATGAGGTTGACCACCGCGCCAGCCGCATTGTTGAGCGGCCAGACATTGAGCCGGTCGGCCTTGAGCAGAACGATGTCGGCATCCTTGCCGGGCGTGAGCGTGCCGACCTTGTTATCAAGCCCGGTACAGCGTGCTCCTTCGATGGTGGCGAATTCGAGCACATCGCGACAGGTGAGTAGCGGCGGCAGGTTCTGCGCGCCGGTTCGGGCGCGCTGCAACACCCCGAGGCGTTGCAACGTAAATGCCGCGCGCATCACGGTGAATGGGTCCTGCGCCATTGTGACATCGACGTCGGAACTCAGCGACGGACGGATGCCGTGATCGAGCGCATCCTGGATGGGGGGCAGGCCATGGCCCATCGCCATCTCGATCGGGACCGCAAGCGACACGTGGCCACCGGTATCCTTGATCAATTTCCAGGCTGCGTCGCTCAAGTGCGTGCAGTGGATGTATTCGTCGCCGGGCTTGAGCAGTCCGGCGCGATTGAGTGCGAACAGCGCTTGTTCGGTGTTGTTGTTGACGCCGTGCGAGACGGTGGGCACGCCGGCCTCGCGTGCCGCGCGGAACATCGTTTCATCAAGGCCGGTGCCGAGTGCGAGCGTCAACAGCTGGCTCTTGGAGCTGAACGTCGTACGGGCAAGGCGCATCACGTCCTGCGGAAACTGTGCAGCCGGGCCTGTGCCGCGCGAATAGGCATAGACGACACGCAGGCCCGATTCCTGCAGCGCCCGGATGCTGGCGTCTGTGTGGGCGCGCGTGTGCTGGACCTGCGAGGTGTCGACCGCCGTCGTGGTGCCGTGGTCGATCATGCCGAGCGCGGTGATGAGTGAGCCCGCATAGACGTCGTCGGGCAGATAGGCCGCGGTGAGCGTGTTCGATATGTCGCGCTGATAGTCGGGATTGAGCAGCCCGTTCGGCAGGATGTTGCGCAGGATGCCTTGGTAGAAGTGGTGGTGGGTGTCGACGAAGCCCGGGATGACGATGTGGTTGGCGGCATTGATCACCGCTGCATCGGACGCAGTAATTCCGGGGCCCACATCGCGTATAGTACCGTCTTCAATCAGCACGTCGCCTTGCGCGAAGTCACCGACTGCGCGGTCGAGCGAGAGCACCACGCCGCCCTTGATGAGGATCCTGGGTCGGCTGAGCGCGGTGGTCAGATCGTTATCGTTGACTTGTGCCTCTGCCGGTGCAGACAACAAGGGGGCAGCGGCTGCGGCGCCAACAATACCAGCGCCTGCCAGCAGAAAATCTCGCCGCGAATTTGCTTCGTGGTTGTGCGTATCTGCAGGAGTATTGATGTGGTCTGACGGATCGCTCATGCTTGCCTCCCTTATGGTTATTTGTGTCGTGTTCGGAATCGTAGGATGGGTAGAGGAAAAGTGCGTTCTTTCTTACGCGCTTTTCCGAAACCCATCAGCGGTCGTGCCGCCGGTTGGAATGATGGGTTTCGGTAAAGCCCACGAAAGCGTGTCTTAAGACACGCTTTCGTGGGCTTTACCTCTACCCATCCTACGCACATCATCCAACGCACTTTTGGCTATCAGGTCGTTTGCGGGCTGATCTGCACTCTTATCCCGTCCGGATCCAAGACGTGGAAGCCCGCGAAGTTACCCTCCAGCGGCTTGACGCCGCGCTGCGTGAAATAGCGCACAGCCACGTCCTTGTTGTAGCGCGGGATCCCGATCGCGAAGTGATCGATTGTTCCTGTGGGCTTTTCCTGGTTGAGCGAAACCAAGTTACCGGTGTTGCCGAGGCGCACGATGTTGCGCGCCGGCTCGCCGCTTACCACCTTGAAGCCGAACATCTTTTCGTAAAATTCGGTCGAACGCTTCACGTCCGCGACTTGAATGCTGATGTGGTCGATGGTTGCCGTCTTGAAGTTGAGGTCTTGTTGAGCGCTTGCGGCTGTTCCGCTCGCCGCCAGCATCGTGAGGCCTTGAACGAGTTCCCGGCGGCTCAAGGAGCCCTTCTCGAAATGGGATACGAGATTCGATATGATCGTTTCCATGTTTTCCTCCCTATGATTGGTAAACGTCGTTATGGATCGTAAGATGGGTTTGGCGTCAGCTTGACTGTGCGATTCCATTATAGAGCAAAATCCGGTCCATTTCTCCTGTTTGCGTCATCGTGGTACCTACCTTGGCACGCTTTCGCGGCACCCTATCCTGGCATCGGCGCCGCCTGCCAAAAATATTTGAATTATATTGAACCCCCAAAAGCTGCCACGCGACAAACACCAAAACACTCGCGTCGCCAGGGCGCGCATTTTGGCTGACACTCATCGGGCCCCAAGCTCAGGGAGATTTTGCCATGAAAATGTCGAAGTGCATTTTGTTCGCGGTCGCGGTGCTCGCAAGTCCGGCAGCCTCCGCACCAGCTCAACAGACTCCGGAGGTGTCCTACGTAAGGATCGCCCGGGACGGCTATAGCCTGAACAAAGTCGACGCCGAAAAAATCGAGGCAAGCCTCGCCGGCGCGCCTGATGACCTGCAAGCCAGAACCAAGCTGCTGGGTTTCTATTTCCGCGGTGCCGTGCGGCTTTATGGAGCTGAGACCACAATCGCCCATCGGCGTCGGCATATCTTATGGCTGATCGAGCATCATCCGGCTTCCGAAGTCGTCGGTCTGTCGGAGGCCACCATCGATCCGGCCGGTCACGTTCTGGCGGACAGACAAGGTTACGAGCAGGCAGCGAAGTTATGGATTGGCGTAGCGCAGGCGCAACGCAGCAACACTGCGGTGCTCGGCAATGTCGCAAAATTCTTTCAACTGTCCGACAAAGAGCGCACCGCAGCGTTGCTCACTGAGGCACAAAAAATTGTCCCAAACGACAAACAATGGTCGGAACGGCTGGGCTATTTATACGCGCTCGCCATTCTGGGCGTTGACGGTTTGAATCAGAACGGCCTGCCGACCCGCCACAATCCGGCGGAAGCGGCGGGCGATTTCGCCAAGCGCGCCCCCCAGGAACTGAAGAGTTCGACGGATCCGATCACCGTTGGAATCGCAGGTCGGATTCTGGGCATGTACGGATTGATGATGGGCGGGATGTTTGCGGGCACCTTCAAAGTCGATGCCGTTCCGCTCGCCGAATCCTTCCTCGCCAAGGCGCAAACGATGGATCCTGCAAATCCGTTCTGGCCGAAATCTCTTGAGGAGTTTCGCAAACTCCGGGCGACCGCCGGAAAGTGACGGTTGTCAATCCAGCGGTTCAAGTTGTCGTGTCAACGGCCTCCCGAGCCTGGTAGGGTCGGCAAAGGCGCCTGGCACAATGGTCGATAATGAAACGGTCCTTCGTGGCGCCGTGCCCACGCGCCGGCGGTTGAGAGTGGCGCGTGGGCACGGCGCCACGATAGCTCGTTGCTTACACTTGCATTGTGCCAAGCGCCCTTCGCCCGTCGCAGACGGGCGTAAACGCCCTGATGGCCCACCCTACCGTTGTCCGAAGCATCACGCCCGCGGCGCGACAGCCTTCGCATAAGCTGCCGCCATGTTCACGAATTCGCTCGGCATCATGATGATGGTCATCGTGTTCTGTTCTGCGCCGACCTCGGTGATCATCTGCATGCGGCGAAGTTCGAGGCCGGCCGGGTTCTGCATGATGATTTCCGATGCCTTGCGCAACTGTTCGGCCGCTTCGAATTCCGCTTGCGCCTTGATCAGGCGCGCGCGCTTCTCGCGATGGGCTTCGGCTTCCTGGGCCATGGCGCGCTGCATGGATTGCGGTATCTCGACATTCTTCATTTCCACGCGTTCGACCTTCACGCCCCATGGCTCTGTCACGGCGTCGATCTTCTGCCCGATGATCGCCGACACGGCTTCTTGCTCCTTGAGCACTTCGTCCAAAGAGTGCTGGCCGATGCCGGTCCGCAAGGTCGTCAGTGCGACCTGAATGACGGCCGTGTCGATATTCTTGACTTCGAGCACGGCTGCCTTGGAATCGACAATCCGATACCAGACCACGGCATTGACCTTGATTGGAACGTTGTCATTGGTGATGGTCTCCTGTTCTTCCACAGCGGCGGTGCTGATGCGCAAATCGACTTTGCGCTGCCATTCGACAAGGGGAATAAGCCAATAGAGGCCGGGCCCTCTGGTCGAGTGGTAACGCCCCAGCCGGAACACGACAGCACGCACATATTGGTCCGCGATGCGCACGCCCAACAGGGCAAACAGCACCAACGCGGCAAGGATGAATAGGGGAATGTTTGACATGGTTTTACACCGATGTAATTCCGGCGGGGATGCCACCGGAGAGAAAATTTCAATCGCGTTCTCTTACTTTGCGCTTTGGCGCAACTGTCCAGGACGCACCGTTGCAACACGGTTCGTGGTCTCAGCGGTGCAAATTTGGGGGAAAGAATCTCATGGGCGTTACGCCGGATAAACCATGCCCTTGGGGTCCGCGAACCAAGACGTTGGGCGGTAGGGGCAAGGTTTTCTGACGGCAGATGTGGTGACCCGGTTACCCGATTGCAATGGCCTTGCGGACATGCCGGTTACTAGGCCAGAAAGATGTTTAACGACACTCTGCGGACCGCGACACGTGGTTACGACTTAAGACACGGGGTTACGACTTAAGAAATCCCAAAACTGCCTTGGTAAATTCGTCGGCCTGTTCGATATTGGAGAGATGCGCAGCGTCGAGTGTGACGAGTGCTGCGCCCGCAATGTGGTTTCGAACAAATTCTCCGGCTTCCGGCACGGTAGCAGGATCGTGCTTGCCGACGATCACAAGCGTCGGCGCTTTGATGAGCGCCAGGATTTCGCGATGGTCCATGTCGCGCACGGCTTCGCCGCAACCCACATAGCCTTCAAGCGGTGTGGCGCTGAACATGTTGCTGACCTGCGTCACAATTTCTGGCGCACGTTCGCGAAAGCCTTGCGTGAACCAGCGCTCCATATTGGCTTTGGCAAAACTTGCAACGCCGTTCTGGCGCACGAGCGCGAGGCGATCGTTCCAGGATTTCTTGTCGGCGAAGTAGCTCGACGTATTGCACAAGACGAGCCGTTCGAAACGGTGGCCGGCATTCGCGCCAAGCCACATGCCTTCCATGCCGCCCATGGACAGGCCGCACCAATTCGCCGTCTTGATGCCAAGACCGTCCATCACGGCGAGCACGTCGCGACCGAGCCGTTCCATGCTGTATGGCCCTTTCGGCACGCCGGACTTGCCATGGCCGCGCCGATCAAACCGCACAAGGCGAAATGATTTCGTGAAAGGCGCGACTTGCGCGTCCCACATATGCAGAGTCGTGCCGAGCGAATTCGCAAGAATAAGAAAGGGGGCGCCGTCCGGGCCTTCGACTTCTACGTTGATCGGACAACCGTCTGCGTCGATGATCGGCATTCCATATCCGTTTGTTAAATTCGCTTCATGCCGCGCGCCTGCAGGGCGCCGACAATCCGCTCGATGAAAGTCTGGGCCGAGCCCTGGTAGTTCATGAGTTCGAACAGGCGGGCGAGTTCGCCGGGCGTCATGTGTGCGGTCACGCGCGGGTCTTCGGAGAGCACCGTGTTGAGATGCCGCTTTTCGGCGATGGCCTTGCGGCTTGCTTCCTCGACGATGATTTCGGAGGCTTCGCGCGAGAGCTTCGTGCTCAACGAATTCACCACGGCTTCGCCCATGATCAGGCCATGCGTGACCTCAAGATTGCTGCGCATGCGTTCGGGGTCGACATCGAGGCCTTGTGCAATCGTTGCTATTGCGGAGATCGCACTGGAACTCGCAAGCAGCAGGGCCGGGAAGGTGTGCCATTGTGCCTGTCCGCCGCCGACCCCGCGTTCGTGTTCCTGCACCTGACCGGCAACGATGGTGGCGAGCAGATTGGGCACGATTGTCGCTGCGCTCAGTGCGGTCGCGGCAAGCACCGGCACCCGCTTGTGAGGCATCGCTGAGGCGATATCGGTGACGCGCGGCGCCGGCTCGAATGCTTCCGCGACTTCCGTCTGCATCATGAGCGCGATGTCGCGGGCGATCTTGCCGCAGCTGCCGGTCATGATGGCAATGGCGGCGGCTACTTCCGCGAGCCGATCGCTGTGGCCAAGCCAGGGTGCTTCCGGCGCCGGCAGATCAAGGAGCGCAGCCAGACGTTCGGTAACTTGCAGTCCACGCTCGCCAAGGGCCGCCAGTGTGCCAACCCGGCCGCCAAACTGCAGGACCAGTGCTTCCTTCCGCAGGCGGCGCAGGCGATCACGCGAACGGGCGAGCGCATTTGCGTAATTCGCTATTTTGAGACCAAGCGGCAGCGGCAGTGCATGCTGCAACGTTGTGCGCCCCAACGATGCGGTGCGGCGATGGCGTCCCGCCAGCGCCGTGAAAGAATCGATTGCCTTGCCGAGGTCGATCAGCAGGACATCGATGCCGGCGCGCAGTTCGAGCACCTGGGTGGTGTCCGTCAGATCCTGGTTGCTGGCGCCCCAATGGACGAAGCGCGCCGCCGCGGAGTCTGTCTTGGCGACTTCGTCGGTGAGCGCCTTGACGACAGGGGTTGCGATGTCGCCGGCCCTGACCGCCTCCTCACCCAGTTTGGCAAGATCATATTTCTCGATCTTTGCGGCTTCAGAAACCTTATCCGTGGCAAGCGCGGGAACCAGGCCAAGGGCCGCCAGCGCGCGCACCAATGCGATTTCAAAATCCAACATGCGTTGCAGCCTGGCGCGGTCGTCGACGACCGCGAGCATGGCTTCACTTGAAATCGAGGGCGTGAGGAGCGAAAAGGAAAATACGGTCATGGTGGAAGGCAGCGGACCTTTGGACCGGGCGTCGGTTGGCGTGCAGAGACACGTTTAGCCGCCCCAAAGCCGGCCGCCAACCCCCTGGCGTCGCCATTGGACGCCTTTGCACCCGCAAGAGGGCTTTCCTCCTCGCCAGCCAGCGCCTAATAGGACGTCAGCAACGACGGAGAACCTTATGGCAATGACAATGAGCGGGGAGGTGCAACTTTCCGCGAGCCGCGACCGGGTGTGGGCCATGCTCAACGATCCCGCGGTGCTCAAAGGCTGCATTCCCGGCTGCGAGCAGCTCGAACTGAACGACAACAATGAATTCCAGGCCATGGCCACCATCAAGATCGGCCCCGTCAAAGCGCGTTGGAAGGGCAAGGTGCGGCTTTCCGACCTTGATCCGCCCAACAGCTACCGAATCTCCGGCGAAGGGGAGGGCGGCGTTGCAGGCTTTGCCAAAGGGGGCGCGACCGTGGCGCTTTCCGACCGGGACGGTGGCACGCTTCTTACATATAACGTCGAGGCCCAGATCGGAGGCAAGCTTGCCCAACTTGGCCAACGCCTGATCAACAGCGCGGCCAAGAAGACGGCCGACGATTTTTTCCTCAAATTTGCCGAGGCTGTGGTTCCGAAGACGGGGTAAATAAGCGTCCGATTACCCTTGACCGGCCTCACGGGTTCGGAGATTAACGTGCCCCGACAGACAAAAAGGGTGAAATTCGGCCCGATTTGGACCTAAACTGCCGTTGCCCACCACGTGCCTCGCCCAAGGCTGTAAGGCGCGGGCCAAAACAGGCGCAAAGTGTTTGGATTTCGAGGAGGTATTTAATGTCTGCCGTTGCGATGACGGTGAACGGCAAGCCCGTCACTGGTGACGTCGATCCCCGTACCCTGCTGGTGCAGTTCCTGCGTGAGAGTTTGCGGCTTACCGGCACGCATGTCGGCTGCGACACCTCGCAGTGTGGCGCCTGCGTGGTCCAGGTAGACGGCAAGGCGGTGAAATCCTGTACGGTTTTCGCCTGGCAGATCGAAGGCGCCAATGTCTTGACCATCGAGGGCTTGGCGCATCCGGACGGGACACTGCATCCGATGCAGGAGGCGTTCCGCGAGAATCATGGGCTGCAATGTGGCTATTGCACACCCGGCATGATCATGACGGCGATCGACATCGTTGACCGCAAGGGCAACGACCTCGACGACCAAACCATTCGCCACGAGCTCGAAGGCAACATCTGCCGCTGCACCGGTTACCACAATATCGTGAAGTCGATCGCGGCTGGCGCCAAGGCCATGGGCAAGGACGCTGGCAAGCAAAAGTCCACGTGATGTGTGGAAAGCGATTTAGGAGAGCCTGATGTACGCATTCAAGTTTCATCGCCCGACGACCGTTCGCCAGGCCGCGGGCCTGTTGGCGCGGCAGGAGGAAGCCAAGCTGCTCGCGGGTGGTCATACTTTGATCCCGACGATGAAGCTTCGCCTGGCGGGTCCCAAGCACATCGTCGATATGACAAATATCGAGGGTCTTACCGACATTGAAACGGGCGCACGGTCGGTCACCATCGGCGCCATGACCCGTCATGCCGTGGTGGCGAACTCGGCTGAGGTAAAGGAAATGATCCCGGCGCTTGCTTACCTCGCGGGGCTTATCGGCGATCCCGCGGTGCGACATCGAGGTACCATCGGGGGCTCCGTCGCCAACAACGATCCCAATGCGGACTATCCGGCGGCCTGTCTCGGGCTTGGCGCGACCATCATCACCAACAAGCGGCGCATCCTGGCGGACGATTTCTTCAAAGGCTTGTTCGAGACGGCGCTCGAGCCTGATGAAATCATCACCAAGGTGCAGTTTCCCAAACCCAACAAGGCGGGCTACGTCAAGTTCCCCAATCCGGCCTCGCGTTATGCGCTGGTCGGCGTGTTCGTTTCCAAGCGCGGTTCGGAAGTGCGCGTCGCGGTGACGGGCGCCGGTGGCAATGGCGTGTTCCGGGTGCCGACATTCGAGGAGGCGCTCAAGAAGCGATTCGGTACCAAATCGCTCGACGGCATGACCATCGGACAGGAGGGCATGGGCAGCGACATCCACGGCAGCGCGGAATATCGCGCGCATCTGGTGGGCGTGCTGGCGCGTCGCGCAGTTGCGGCGGCGGTGGAGTGACGGTTTGGAGGCCGCCGTATACGCGGCCTTTGTTACCTCAAAGCCGAGACTGTGAAGAGTCGGAGCGGGCTTCGTAGCCCGCATGGAGCTATCTGCGCGTCGTGAGACGCGCAGATGCCTAATGCGGGTCGCATTGCGACATGGCCCGAGCCCCGGATTACGCGCCTTAACCGCGCAAGCGCGGTTGCGGCCCTCCATCCGGGCTACGATCGGGCCGCCTGAAGGCGGAACTCCGAACGCGAAACCTGACCCCGAACTATTTTTGACTTATTCCAGTTTCAATTTTGGGCACCGACCACGGGAGGTGACCATGAGAGACGATTGCAAATCTGTCGCATTAAATCCGGCCGACAACACCCATTCTGGCAAAACGGTTGATGGCCCCAACGTTTCCCGCCGCGATTTTCTGCACCGGGCCTGCGCCCAGGCGGTCGTCGTGGGCGCTGTTTCGGTGACAATAGGGAATGACGCAAAGGCTGAATATTGGGTCTGGAAATCAACGGCGCGTTATCAGTACTATCCGAACGGACCTGCTCGGTGCGCCGGGTGCGCGAATTTCAGGCCTTACGCAGCTTGCACGATTGTCGAACCCCCGATCAACCCCGATGGATGGTGCCGTTACTTTTCGCCCATTCCCGTGGTTTATGTGCCGGTTGAACCTCCACCGCCGTATTATCCCCAGCCCTATAATCCGTCGCCCTATCCGCCGCCTTATCGCAGGCCGTATTGAACGAACTGGGCGGAGGGGACGGACCGAACTTCACTTCTGCGCTGCCAGGTAGGCCACGATATCGTCCTTGTCGCGGTCGGCGACGCCGGGGAATCCGCCCATGGCAGTGCCCGGCACCATGACCGATGGGAGCGAGATCCAGGGGCCGAGCAGGCCTTCCGTCCATTCGAAGGTCGCGGTGGTACGGAACGCGTTCGTGTAGCGGAATCCCTGCATGGTTCCGGCACGCCGTCCAACCACGCCGAACAGGTTGGGGCCGATCCGGTTCTCGCCGCCCTTGTCGATCGTGTGGCAGATCGCGCATTGCCGCACGAAGGCGGCCTGGCCTTTGGCGACATCAGCGGCCTGAGCAGCGCCAGCGCCCAGGCCCGCAATGGCAGCGGCCAGGATCAAGGAAGTCATCATACCGTGTAGGGTTTTTGTGTTGACCATTTGTCGCGCGCCCATGATTGTGCCTCCCTGCCGGAACTCGTTCGGTTCCGGCGCGGATTTGTAGTAGGATTACGGGTGAAAGGTCAAAGGGGCAGCCGGTGCCCCCGGACGAGTTCACCGTAACCTCCACGAGGAGATCAAATGATGCACGCCAAGATGGCTCTCTATGCAAGCGTTGCGGTCCTTTTGCTGACGGCCGGGTATCCGGCCGCAGTCAACGCCCAACCGGCTCCGGCAGCACGTGCGCCGCAGGCGCCCGCTGCACAAAACGTGGCCGTGGCAATCGACGGCGACGACATCGGCGGCATCGTGACGAGCCGCTTTGGGCCCGAAGCCGGCGTATGGGTGGTCGCAGAGACGACCGAGTTTGGGACGCGCTTTGCCAAGATGGTGGTGACCGACGAAGTCGGCCGTTACGTCATTCCTGACCTGCCCAAGGCCAAATACCGAATTTGGGTGCGCGGTTACGGCCTTGTCGATTCGCCCAAGGTCGATGCCGAGCCCGGCAAACTCCTCAACCTGACGGCCGTGATTGCACCAAGCCTCAAGGATGCCGCGCAATATTATCCGGCGATCTATTGGGCGGCGATGATCAAGATTCCGGACCAGAGCATGTTCCCGGGAACAGGACCGAACGGCAATGGGATCAATCCCGTCTTCAAGACCTACGATCAATATCTCAACGTCGTGAAGACCAACGGCTGCGGCAACTGCCACCAGATCGGCAATTACGCGACGCGCACGATCCCTGAATCGCTCGGCAAGTTTGATTCGTCGATCGCGGCCTGGGCGCGGCGCATCCAGTCGGGGCCGGCCGGCACCACGATGGTCAACAATATGGCGCCGCTGCTCACGCCGGACGGCGGCCATCTGGCGGCGCTCGCCGACTGGACCGACCGCATCAAGGCCGGCGAATTGCCAAATGCCACGCCGGCGCGGCCGACCGGAGTCGAACGCAATCTGGTGATCACGGTGCGCGACTGGTCGGACCCCAAGCACTACCTCCACGACCTGATCGCGACCGACCGGCGCGATCCGACCGTCAACGGTTATGGGCCGATGTATGGCGCCGCCGAACTATCAACCAGCAAGCTGCCGGTGCTCGATCCGGTGAAGAACACCAAGAGCGTGCTCGATGTGCCGGTTGCGGATCCGAAATACGCGCCGTCCTCGGCGCTCGCCAATCCGGTGATCGCGCCATCGCCGTACTTCGGCACCGAGCAGATCTGGGACACCCAGGTAAACGCGCATAATCCAATGATGGATCAGGACGGACGCGTCTACTTCACCGCCCAGACGCGCTCGCCCAAGGATCCGCCCGAATATTGCAAGCGCGGCTCACCCATACGCTCGGCGCAACTGTATCCGCTCGCCGGCACGCCCGACGGGTTTGTGCAGAACGCGCGCCAGATCACGATCTATGATCCAAAGCTCAAGAAATATTATCACGTTGATACGTGCTTCGGGACGCATCACCTCAACTTCGCCGAGGACGCCAACAATACGCTTTGGCTGAGCAACAACACGCAAGGAAATCTCGCCGTCGTGGGCTGGCTCAATACCAAGATGTATTTTGAGACCGGCGATGCCATGAGGTCACAAGGCTGGACGCCGCTGATCGTCGACACCAATGCCAACGGCAAACGCGACGAGGGTTACAACGAACCTGGCCGCGCGCCCGACTACAGCAAAGATACGCGTATCCCGTTCAGCTTCTACGGCATCGCCTGGTCGCCGGCCGACGGCGCTCTCTGGGGCTCCAACCTCGCGCATCCCGGCTACGTCGTGCGGATGGCGCCGGGCGCCAATCCGCCTGACACCGCGATGGCGGAAATCTACAAGATTCCGCTCCCCGGCTTCGGCATCCGCGGGATGGATGTCGATCGCAAGGGCGTGGTCTGGGTGCCGCTCGATTCAGGTCACCTCGGCAGCTTTGACCGCCGCAAATGCAAGGGACCGCTCAATGGGCCGGGCGCAGAATTGGGCAACAAGTGTCCGGAGGGCTGGGATTTCTACGCGGTTCCGGGACCTGGCTACCAGGGCGATTCGGGAGCGGCGGAAAATCCTTATTATACCTGGGTCGACCAGCATGACATTCTTGGTCTCGGCGCCGACGTGCCGGTCATGACCGGCAACCAGTCGGACGCGCTGTTCGCCCTCGTCAACGGCGCGATGGTGCAGCTTCGTGTCCCCTATCCGATGGGCTTCTTCGCCAAGGGTCTCGAGGGCCGCATCGATGATCGCAACGGGGGCTGGAAGGCCCGCGGGCTGTGGGTCACGTCGGGCAACCGCACGCCGATCCACATCGAAGGCATCGACCCGCCACATCCGGGCGCGCCGGGTACGACAGAGAAGACGCAATCATCACCGCTGGTGGTCCATTTCCAGCTCCGCCCGAATGCGCTCGCGCATTGAGCTGATGTAGCCGGGTTCTCGCGCAAAGTGCGCGTGAACCCGCCTACTAAGTTGAGTCGTTGAACGAGCAGCGAACTCGGTGTGCTCCTTCTCCCCGCCCTTTGCGGGGAGAAGGTTGGGATGAGGGGCAGCAACGCGACGTGACCGAGCTGGTGGTCGCCCCTCACCCGACCGCTTCGCGAAGAGCGAAGCGGTCGACCTCTCCCCGCAGAAGAGCGGGGAGAGGTGGGAGCCCGCGGCAAGCCCTACGGCCCCAATCGCCGCGACATGTTCGCTCTGCCGGGCTATACCTGCCCCCATGAATCCATCGCAAAAAAATCAATCACAGAAACCGCAAGCGCTGCCCACCTCGATCGACGCGACGCTGGACCTGCTTGCAGCCGGTGACTATGTGGCGGAACGCTCGCTCGCCACGGTGCTGTTTCTTGCGCTGCGGATGGGCCGGCCTTTGTTCCTGGAAGGCGAGGCAGGTGTCGGCAAGACCGAAATTGCCAAGGTGCTGTCCGGCACGCTCGGCCGCCGCCTCATCAGGCTGCAATGCTACGAAGGCCTCGATGTCGCGGCCGCTGTCTATGAGTGGAACTATGCGGCGCAGATGATTGCGATCCGCGTAGCGGAAGCGCAGGGCGAGCACGATCGCGCGCGCATCGAACACGATGTGTTCTCCGAGCGTTTCCTGATCAAGCGGCCGCTCCTGCAGGCGCTCGAACCGGATGCCGCGGGTTCGCCCGTATTGCTGATCGATGAACTCGATCGGGCGGACGAGGCATTCGAAGCATTCCTCCTCGAAGTGCTGGCAGACTTCCAGGTGACGATCCCGGAGCTCGGCACCGTGAAGGCGGCAGCGCCCCCGATCGTGCTGATCACATCGAACCGGACGCGCGAGATTCACGACGCGCTCAAGCGGCGCTGTCTCTACCATTGGGTCGGCTATCCCAATGCCGAGCGGGAACTCAAGATCGTGCGCGCCAAGGTGCCGGGCATCGGGAAGGCGCTCTCCGAACAGGTCGTGCATTTCGTGCAGGCGCTGCGCAAGCAGGACCTGTTCAAGGTCCCCGGTGTTGCCGAGACGCTTGATTGGGCGACGGCCTTGACCGAACTCGATGCCTTGGTGCTTGATCCCGCGACGGTATCCGACACGCTCGGTGTGCTGCTCAAGTATCAAGACGACATCACGCGCATCGAAGGCAGCAATGCCAAGGAGTTGATCGAGAGCGTGCGCGCGGCCGGGTAAGGACACGTTGAACAATAAGTGCTACATATTCCGCGGGTGCGTCCGTTCGTAGTTCCGCCTTTAGGCGGTCTTTATCCGCTGGCGGCAAGGAAAGACCGCCCGCGGCGAAGCCGCCGTAAAGGCGGAACTACAAACAAGGCCGGCCGATTCACTTATTGTTCAAAGTGTCGCAAGTCAGGCCGGGTAACCGAAAGAGATGAACCATCTCGCCGACAACATCGTTTATTTTGCACGCGCGCTGCGGGCAGCCGGGATTCCGGTTGGACCCGGCGCCGTGCTCGATGCGCTTGAGGCCGTGGCAGCAGCCGGTGTCGGAACCCGCGCGGATTTTTACTGGACGCTGCATGCCGTTTTTGTGAAGCGGCACGAACATTCGCTGCTGTTCGATCAGGCCTTCGCATTGTTTTTCCGCAAGCGTGCTTCCTTCGACAAGCTCATATTGCCGCCACCACTGACGCAAGAGGAGGCGCCGCCAAAGCCAGGCGCGCAACGCGTCCAGGAGGCCTTGTTCGCAGCACTTCGCCCGCTCGAACGCGACAAGACGGAAGTGGAACGCGACGCGCGCTTTACGGTTTCCGATCGCGAGATACTGCAGGCCAAGGATTTCGCGCAGATGACGGCGGCCGAGATTGCGGCCGCCAAGGCAGCCATCAAGCGGCTCGTGTTGTCGCTCGATGAGATCAAGATACGGCGGCTTGTGCCCCGTCCGCATGGTCACATGGTCGATATGCGCCGCACGCTGCGTGCAAGCCTCAAGGCGGGCGGAGCTGTTATCGATCTCAAATATCTGGGTGCGCGCAGCAAGGCGCCGCCGATCGTGGCGCTCCTCGATATTTCGGGTTCGATGAGCCAGTACACGCGGTTGTTCCTGCATTTTCTTCATGCGGTGACGGATGCGCGCAAGCGCGTCCACACGTTCTTGTTTGGCACGCGGCTCACCAATGTGACGCGCGCGCTGCGGCAGAAGGACCCCGACGAAGCGCTCAACGTCGTTTCGGCGAGCGTTGCCGACTGGTCGGGCGGCACGCGCATTGCAACTTCGCTGCGCGCGTTCAACAAGGAATGGGCGCGGCGCGTGCTCACACAAGGCGCCATCGTGCTTTTGATCACCGATGGTCTTGAACGCGATGGCGGCGACGACCTCGGCTTCGAGATTGATCGCCTGCACCGTTCGTGCCGGCGGCTCATATGGCTCAATCCGCTTTTGCGATTTGCCGGCTTCGAGGCCAAGGCCAAGGGCATCCGGGCGATGCTGCCGCATGTCGACGAAATGCGCCCCATCCACACCCTCGCCACCATGGCCGATCTGGTCGCGGCGTTGTCGGCTAAGGGTGCCGGCGATCCGAAGCTCGTCTTTCCGAAGACTTGGCTCGCCAAGGTGGCGTAGTTATCTACGACTAAGTTCACTTGTCTGAGATGGAGGGAGCCATGCTGGCACGCGATGAAGACATTCTCAAAGCAGCGGAAGATTGGCGCCGCAAGGGCCGTGGCGTGGCGCTCGCCACCGTGGTCGAGACTTGGGGCTCGGCGCCGCGGCCGGTCGGCTCCAACCTGGTGATCGACGACCAGGGCAACTTCTTAGGGTCCGTCTCCGGCGGATGCGTGGAAGGCGCGGTTGTGACGGAAGCGCTTGACGTGATCGAAAGCGGTAAACCCAAGACGCTTGAATTCGGCGTCGCTGATGAAAGCGCCTGGAAGGTCGGGCTCTCGTGCGGCGGCACCATCAGGGTCTACGTCGAGAAGGTGGAGTAGGGTGATGTTCGCAATGCGCGAGCGGCATACTCGGTCCACCTCCCCCTTGTGGGGAGTTCGACCGCTTCGCTGCAGCGAAGCGGTCGGGTGGGGGGTATCCCCTCGTAGCACACCTCAATGTCTTGGCGCTCGGCACCCCCCACCCTAACCCTCCCCACAAGGGGGAGCGGACACACCGAGTTTGTCGGTCGACTGGTGAACGACCTCCCTAACCCTCCCCACAAGGGGGAGGGGACACACCGAGTGAGTGGAACCTTTCCCCATGAAACTAGACATCTTGTCATCGTTAAATACCGAACGCGCCGCACGGCGCGCGGCGATCGTTGTCACCGATGTGGCGACCGCCGCGCAGCGGCTCGTGAAAGCCACAGATGTTGCGAGCGACTCGCTCAAGGAAGTGCTCGAAAAGCACATCCGCAGCGGCAAGAGCGGCATGGAAGAAACCCCGCAGGGCAAGTTCTTCCTGACCGTCCATGTGCCGTCGGCGCGGCTGGTCATCACCGGTGCCGTTCACATCAGCCAGGCGCTCGCCCCGATGGCGAAGCAACTTGGCTATGACGTGACGATCGTCGATCCGCGCACGGCCTTTGCGACGGCCGAGCGCTTCCCGGATGTGCGCGTCATTGCACAGTGGCCGGACGAGGCGCTGCCGCCACTCGGCATCGACCATTACACGGCCTTTGCGGCGCTCACCCACGATCCCAAAATTGACGATCCGGCACTTGCCCATGCACTGTCGCGCGACTGCTTCTATATCGGGGCGCTGGGGTCGCGCAAAACCCATGCACGGCGCCTTGACCGGCTTAAACAGGAAGGCATTTCGGAGGGGGCGCTCGCGCGCATCCACTCGCCGATCGGGCTTGATATCGGCGCGGTTTCGCCGGCTGAAATCGCGGTGGCGGTCCTGGGCCAGATCACGGCGCGGCTACGCCAGTCGGCGGAGAAAACAAAGTGAAATTCGGGCCCGTTCCGGTTGCGGCGGCGGAGGGGGGCATTGCGGCTCACTCCATCCGCAAGGGCGGAACGGTGCTCAAGAAGGGCACGCTCATCGGTCAGGCAGAGATTGCGGCGCTTAAGGCCGCCGGCATTGCCGAACTGGTCGTGGCGCGGTTCGAGCCCGACGATGTTACGGAAGATGTCGCGGCAGCCGAAATTGCTTCGGCGGTCGCGGGCGAGGGCGTGCGGGTCGATCGCGCATTCACGGGCCGCGCCAATCTGTTTGCTGAGACAGCCGGCGTGCTGGTGGTCGACAAGGAGGCGATCGACCGCCTCAACCTGATCGATGAATCGGTCACCTTCGCGACCCTCAACGCCTTCAAGCCAGTTGTTGCCGGCGAAATGATCGCGACCGTCAAGATCATTCCTTTCGCCATCGCGGCGAGTGTGCGCGATGAGGCCGTGAAGGTCGCGCGCGGTGCCGCGCCGCTGGTTCGCGTCGCGCCGTTTCGGATCCGGAAAGTCGGCGTCGTCTCGACCGTACTGCCGGGCCTTGCCGACAAGGTCATCGAAAAGACGGTCAAGGTCATGGCCGAGCGCCTGGCGCCGGCCGGTGCCACCATTATGGCCGACCTGCGCGTGCCACACGAGCAGGCGGCGCTCGTGACTGCGCTTGAAGACGTGCTGCGCGATGGCGCCGAACTCGTCATCGTGTTTGGAGCATCTGCCATCGCGGACCGGCGCGACGTGATCCCGGCCGCGGTCGAGGCCATCGGCGGACGCATCGAGCATTTCGGCATGCCGGTCGATCCCGGCAATCTTTTGCTGCTCGGGAGCGCGCGTGGGCGTCCTGTTCTGGGTGCGCCCGGATGCGCGCGCAGCCCGAAGGAAAACGGTTTCGACTGGGTGCTGATGCGCCTGCTCGCCGGCCTCGACGTGCCGCGCCAGGCGATCACCGCATTGGGTGTCGGTGGCCTGCTGATGGAAATCGTCACACGGCCGCAGCCGCGCGACGAACCAGCCGTCGTGTCGGACCGGCACATTGCGGCGGTCGTCTTGGCGGCAGGCCGTTCCACGCGCATGGGCGCGTCGAACAAGCTCGTCGCCGAGATCGGCGGCAAGCCGCTGGTGCGCATCTGCGTCGAACAGGCGCTCGCATCGCGTGCGAAACCAGTGATCGTCGTCACGGGCCACCAGCGCGAGCGCGTCGAA
>DATGVJ010000380.1:0-3515 GCA_035300505.1 Xanthobacteraceae bacterium | reverse complement strand
CAACAACGGACTCGTGCACCACAGCAAATGGCACAATTATTCGACCACCCTTGAGGCCAAACCCCGTTGGCGCGTCGATCAGCCTTACGGATCGATGAGCACTCCCGGGTTGAGCATGCCTTGCGGATCGAGTTCTCTTTTTGCTGCCCGAAGCGCGGCCGCGAAAAGCCCCGGGCGCTGACGATCGTACCAAGGCCGATGATCACGGCCAACAGCGTGATGATGCGTGATCGTACCACCCGCCTCAATCAGCGCGTCGCTGGCCGCATCCTTGATCGCCTGCCACTGCTCCAGAAGAGCACCATGGCGGCCGAGTGCGTGGAAAGAAAAATACGGCGCAGGCCCATCCGGATACACATGGGTGAAGCGGCATGTGACCTCGCCTTTCACGCCAGTCGCCTGGAGGATCGCACGCTCCGTCACCGCCTTCACTTTGTCGTGGAAACTTTCGAACCGATCCCAGGTGATCGCGGTCTCAAAGGTGTCGTTGATGAGACCGGCCGGCGTCAGAAGCTCGCGCGCATAGGGCATGCGAATAAATGCGTTGCGCCAGATTCCTGCCGCGCCTTCGAGATGTGCATCGCCGACCTTTGCGGCCTCCGGCGTCCCGCCATGGTCGGCGCAGCATTCGAGCCCGCGTGCCATCCAGGCTTCCGGTGAATGGTCGCCGGATTCAAAGCCGAGCACCATGATCGCGACGCTGCCGTCGGCCGCACCGGTGTTGAAAGCTTCTTGCGCGTCAAGGATGCGGCAGTTCGATGGATAGAGGCCGGCCTGTGCGATGGCGCGCAGCGCGCGCGCCGCACCGAAGAACGAATGGAAACGAACCGAGGCGTTGGTGCGGTATTTCGGGCGCGGCTGCAATCGCATCCAGGCGCGCGAAATCACCCCGAGCGTTCCTTCCGAGCCTATGAACATGCGATCGGGGCTCGGTCCGGCACCAGATCCCGGCAATCGACGTGTTTCCAATATGCCGTGCGGGGTTACGACGCGCAGGCTTTCGACGAAATCGTCAATATGAGTATAGAGACTAGCGAAATGGCCGCCCGATCGCGTCGCGATCCAGCCGCCAAGGGTTGAATATTCGAAACTCTGTGGAAAATGCCGCAACGTGACGCCATGCGGCTTAAGCTGGTTCTCCAATGATGGACCATAGGCACCAGCTTCGATCAGTGCGGCGCGCGATATCTGATCCACCTCGACAACCTTACCGAGATTGCGGAGGTCAAGTGTGATGGCCGCCTTATAGCGAAGCCCGTCGACTCGCGGCTCGACACCGCCGCAGACGCTCGACCCGCCCCCGAACGGCGTCAGCGAGGCGCTGACGCCACCGGCCCAATCCATCACAGCGGAAATCTCTGCTTCGTTGCGTGGATAGGCGACCACGTCGGGCGCGCTGTGGTAGTCGCCGAGCATGGCTCGCACGTAGTCTGGATAGGATTTGCCGTAGGCGTGCGCGACGCGGTCGTAGCGTTCGCTCGTGCAGAAAGTGGCAAGTGAGGCCGGCGGCGCCACGCGCGGCGCGCGCAGTGCCAGGTCCTCGAGACGCGGAACGACTTTTGTCTCAAATGCATCGCGTGCAAATTTTGCGCGGTAACGGCCGAGCACAAAGGCCTGCTCCTCAGCAGTCATGCCTTCGTCTTCGCGGCCCCAGCCGTAATGTTTTAGCCTCGCTCCGCTCATGGCTTCCTCCCTGCTTTTTTCTATCTGTGATTTTCGAGATAGCCGCCATAACGGCTTTTAATCTTGTGAACGCGTAAAGGGCACAAAGCGCACGAGGGCGACGGCGCGCGTTGTCGTCTTGCCGGGGGCGATTTTTTCGACGACCGTGAGGTGCTGAGTGGTGTAAGCGGGCCCCACCGGCATGACAAGCCGGCCCCCCACTTTGAGCTGCTCAATCAGCGGCGGTGGTGGCTCCCCGAGTGCGGCGGTCACGACGATGGCGTCGAAAGGACCGCATTCGGGCCAGCCACCATAACCGTCGCCAAGCCTGACGCTCACGTTGTCATACGCGAGGTCTCTGAGTGTTTTCGCGGCGGCCTCGGCCAATGCCGGGATAATCTCGATGGTGCAGACCTTTCGCGCTAGGTGCGCAAGGACGGCGGCCTGATAGCCCGAACCGGTACCGACTTCGAGCACAACATGATCGGGCGCGACCTCGGCCAACTGGGTCATCAAGGCCACGATGTACGGCTGCGATATGGTCTGGCCGAGGCCGATCGGAATCGGCATGTCCGCGTATGCGATGGAGCAAGATCGCTCAGGGATGAACAGATGGCGTTTCGTTTGCCCCATGGCCCCAAGGACCCTCTCCGACAGGCCCTGCTGTCCCAAGGCACTGGCGTCGGACCGGGCGTAGGTCCGGATGGTTTCGACCATGGCGGCGCGTTCGCGGACACACTCGTCCTGTGCGGTAGCTTCCCGCGCGGCGGCAACCATGGAAAGCACGAGCAGCAGCAAGGTCTTCATGGTCGTGCGGTCTCCAACCGGTCCACAATTCGCGTCGACCGCTTGAGGGCAACGAGTGGCTTCGACCGACCAGCCGCTAAGCGAAACACGGGCGTCCAGCGAATGACCGCAATGCGCCGGGCGGTCCTCCAGCAAGTCTTGATATCATGATTGCATCTGGCCGGTAAGTTGACCTCTCGGCACACATTGCCGCGGAAATGGCAGGATCGGACATAGCCCGCTTCACTTGGTTCCTCCGAGGCCTCCGGTTGCAGAGGGCGCTCGCACTACCCTTCGGTCCTTCGGCGTTTACACAAGCAGACGAGCCTAGCTGGAACCTCCGCAATCGAGCAGACCCGAGTGACCCTTCTGGGGAAATGGCCGCTCAGGGTCAGAGTTGGGAGTGGCGCCGTTTTTTTTGCGCTGGGTCTGCTTCAATCCATCCAACAAGCAAATAATTATTGGACCGACTTACAGGTCGCATTCCTGCCTGAAGTAAGCCATCCAATCATTGCATCCGAGCAGCTGATTTCGACCTGTTCCGGAAGTTCGCGGCCGAGCACGCGATCTGCACTCATGACCTTGAGCGGACATTGCGAGCCGATTCGCGAACGCCCGTTACCGGACGTTCCAGGGAACCGGCGCTCGTGACTCGATTCCGGGCATGTAGCGCCACCATAACTTCAGCCCGATCTCGCGCTTGCAGGATGGTGGGCTTCGCCATACCTAGCCGGAAGGGTGCAATCCCGAGGGAAAGGGATTGGACACGGGGCCGACAGCGCGGTTGCTCGCCTCCGCCGAAGCTGGCCGACCGGGGCGGAGTGGCCTGGGGATCGACGCGAAGCAGGGGTGCCCTGATATCGATGCCAGGCTCGTCTGCCGACGCGGAGTCGGGGCCTCGTGCCAAGATCATGAAGAGGTCAGGTCATGGAGATCGAACGCACTACATTCGGCACCATCACGATTGACGGAAAGACCTATGAACACGACGTGATCATTCGTCTGTCCGGTGAAGTGGCAAGGCGGAAGAAAAAGTTGTCGAAGAAGTACTACGGCACCTCGCATGT
>DATGVJ010000379.1:0-3592 GCA_035300505.1 Xanthobacteraceae bacterium | reverse complement strand
CATCTACATCCGCAACGCCAAGGGCACCATGGTGCCGTTGCAATCCATCGCGTCTCTGCGCGTCGTAACGGGCCCGCAGGTCATCACGCGCTACAACAACTATCGCTCGGTGACCATCAACGGCAGTCCGGCACCCGGCGTCGCCTCCGGTACGGCGCTCGCCGCCATGGCCGAGGTTTCGGCGAAGACGCTGCCGCCCGGCTATGGCTTCGAATGGACCGGCACGGCTTTTCAGGAGCAGAGGGCCAGCGGCCAGACCGGGATCGTGCTCGGAATGGCGTTCTTGTTCGCCTTCCTGTTCCTCGTTGCCCTCTATGAGAGCTGGATGATTCCCGTCCCGGTGCTGTTATCGGTCGTGACCGGCGTGCTGGGCGCGTTCGCCGGCATCCTGGTGGCAAGGCTGACGCTCGATCTCTACGCCCAGATCGGCCTCATCGTGCTGATCGCGATGGCGGCCAAGAACGCCATCCTGATCATCGAGTTCGCCAAGGACGAGCACGAGCGGGGACTGAGCATCAGGGACGCGGCGGAGCGCGGCGCGAAACTGCGCTTCCGCGCGGTGATGATGACCTCGATCGCCTTCATCTGCGGCTTGGCGCCGCTGGTATGGGCCGCGGGTGCGTCGGAAATCGCCCGCCGCGACGTCAGCACTCCGGTGTTCGTCGGCATGCTGGCGGCGAGCACGATCGGAATTTTCCTGATCCCGATGCTTTACGTCGCGTTTCAGACTTTGCGCGAGCGGGCATGGAGGAAACCGCAAGCCGTGCCGACACCCCACGCGGAAGCGGCCGAGTGATCCGGCACGGCGATCATGCAGGATCGGGACACGCGCGGCAAATGCCCGGGCCGCCGGCATCCACGACTTCGATGAAGGTCCGGAGGTCCTCAACGTCGAGCATCGTGCGTTCCGCTATCCGCGACACAGATGGGCGCCATCTGATGCTACTGCTTCGGGCACTCGAACGCCAGCTTAAGGGTGCAGTGGAGACCGCGATGGCGAGCCAACTTGTGATCAACAGCGGTGCGGCCCGGGAGGATTCCGTCTCCCGAATCCTCGTCGAGGAGCCGGTGGCCCGCCTCATGGGCATCACCGACGCGATCTTCATCCATGCCGAGAAGACTGCGTTCGGTCCTGACTCCCGCGTGGCTGCCATCGAGGCGCGGAGGCGCGCATCAGGCGTAGCATTCCGAGGCCGAAGGCATTTTGAGGGAAGACCAACAAAGCTATTAGGGCAATTTGGCAACAGTCTCGACAAGATCGGGAAAGCGTTTCTAGGAGCACGAAGCTTAGGCAAAGACAGCTATGAACGTCCGATTAAACGCAGGCTGCCGTGCGCTGGTGTGCAACCATCCAACCAAAGGCAGCGATTTTGAAAAAAGGATCGAGGCCAAGGGGCACAGGTGGGTAAGCTTGACGTTGTCGCAACCGTTCAATGAGATTCTTCTATGGCTATCCTGAGCACAATCATCGACGTTCATTCACATCCTATCCTGCCTTTTGGGCAAGGTGCGCCGGTGGGACCAGGGCGTAAACAGCCCGACTGGTCCGTCGAAAGTGCGCTCTCGTATATGGAAGAGCATGACATCTCGGCGTGCGTCCTCTCCGATCCGGACTCGGCCAACCACGCGACGGGGCAGGAGGCACGCGACATCGCCAGGCGCGTCAACGAAACGCTGGCGGACATCGTTTCCAGACATCCCAATCGGTTTGGAGCGCTCGCAACGTTGCCTGGCCAGGATGCAGACGGCGCCGTGGCCGAGATCATTTATGCGCTCGACACATTGGAGATGGACGGGGTCAGCACTTCAACGAGCATCAATGATGTCTATCTCGGCGAGCCGCAATTCGATCCATGGTTCGAGGAACTGAACCGGCGCGGATCAACCCTGTTCGTCCATCCCACGTTCACGAAGGCAGCGCAGACGTTGCTCAATGGGCTGAACCCATCCGTTCTCGAGTTCATGTTCGATACCACTCGTATGATTGCCAACATGCTCGTTACCGGCGCCAAGAAGCGCTTCTCAAACATCAAGATCATCTCAACCCACGGCGGCGGCACCATCCCATTCCTGGTTAGCCGGATTCAAATGCTTGAGCACGCCTTCGGCGTGGGGCCTGGACGGATCGAGCTTTCTCCTGAGGAGGTCCGGGAAGGTATCGCTTCGTTCTACTACGACCTGACGGCAGCAACCTCCGAGGCCCAACTCGGAGCCATTCTCAAGCTCGTGCCGGTATCGCAGTTGATGATGGGACTTGATTTCCCACTTATGCCGAAATCGACATTTGCGCCGGCCATCGCCGACGTTGGACGTTATCCAGCATTCAGCGAAGCCGATTTGCAAAGCCTATCGTACGGCAATGCGGGTCGCTTGTACCCCGCGCTTAAGGCACGCATCGAACAGAGCAGTGAGCACAACGGCTCTGGTAGAGCAATCGCGCGCTCGCTGTCGCGTCTCGCAGCGATCGAACCTTAGTCACGCCGAACCAATCCCGAACCGCCGATCGAATGGGGCTCCCATCGATCCATTGGCACTGCCATCAACAGAGTAAGACATGAACAAGACGGTCATACTAACACATCAAGGTACAGGAGAAAATCAAATGGCCAGCATGAGAAAAGAGACTGACAGTCTTGGCATCGTTGAAGTAGCCGCGGACAAGCTGTGGGGAGCGCAAACACAGCGCTCGCTCGAACACTTCAGCATCGGAACAGATTTGATCCCCCGCGAAATGATCACCGCCTACGCGACCTTGAAGAAGGGCGCTGCCATTGCGAACCACGCCAGCAAGCGGCTTGATGATGAGCAATATAAATTGATCGTTCAAGCTTGCGACGAAATCCTAGGCGGTCAGCATCACGACATGTTTCCCCTGCATGTCTGGATGACGGGCAGCGGCACCCAATTCAATATGAACGTGAACGAGGTGATTTCCAATCGTTGCTGTCAACTCGCGGGCACACCACTGGGAAGCCACGCGCCAGTCCATCCCAACGATCACGTCAACATGGCGCAGTCGTCGAACGACTCATTTCCGTCGGCGATGTATATCGCCGCAGCCGTCAACGTGAAGGAACGCTTGGCACCGGCCATATCCGGTTTGCGGGATGCTATCGCGGCAAAATCAAAATCTTGGAGCGACATCGTCAAGATTGGCCGCACGCACATGCAGGACGCCACGCCCCTTACGCTGGGCCAGGAGTGGTCCGGCTATGCCGGCATGCTGACGGACGATCTGGACCGAATCGAAGGAGCCTTGCAAGGCGTGTACTGCTTGGCACTCGGTGGCACCGCGGTGGGAACAGGCATCAACTCAGCACCCGGCTTTGCTGAAGCAGCGGCCGCCGAGATCGCCAAGGTTACAGGACTGCCCTTTGTCACCGCGCCAAACAAGTTCACGGTGCAGGGCGCCCACGATGCGCTGGTTCAACTTTCCGGAACGCTCCGCACATTGGCAGTGTCGCTCTATAAGATCGCCAACGACATCCGCTTGATGTCGTGCGGTCCGCGCGCCGGGTTTGCGGAATTGAACATTCCGGAAAACGAACCGGGCTCCTCGATCATGCCTGGCAAGGTCAATCCTACCCAGTGC
>DATGVJ010000378.1:0-2021 GCA_035300505.1 Xanthobacteraceae bacterium | reverse complement strand
CTAGTACTACTGCGTCACAAATTTCTACGCCGCGTCTTTCGTGTGAATGGAGCGGCACAGCATGGACATCGTGACAAGGTCCTGGCAACGGCGACGATAAGATATCGGTGCATTGTTGCGATCGAGTTTGGGATATGTCGTTCAGGCCGCAAGGGCGGAGCCTCTGGGTCGGTAACCGTCGGGAACGGCAAGTTGCGGGAAGCTCCTGGTGAAAGCAGGTCCTGAGGGGGGAATCGTCTCCCTCTCGGAGATCAGGAATCCGTAAGCTGCGATGCACAGCGTGGCGTGATGATGGAAGCCGCGCCATCCGCGCCCTTCATAGTGACCAAGCCCGACCTCCTGCTTGAGTTCCTGATAGTCACGCTCAACGCGCCAGCGCAGTTTGGCGGCGTCGACCAGATCCCGGAACGGGATGTTTTGCGGCAAGGTCGAGAACCAATATTTGGTTGGCTCATCTTCGCCCTCCGGCCACTCGATCAACAGCCACTCCTTCGCCGGCTTGGCCGGACGTTCGTGCTTGGATGCAGCATGCACACGCACCCGGGCAAATCGCGAGGACAGCTGTTGGTTCGTGCCTTCGCGCCAAGCGATCGTGCGCCATGCTTTTGAATGCAGTCCCAGCGCGACCTCCTTGACCGATGCCGCGTTGGGGGCATCGCGGCGTCCCTTCTTTGGTGCTCCCCTGTGCCGCGTGCCAGGCGCCCAAACCAAGGTCTGCGGCTGAATGCCCGCCACATAGACCTTCTCCAACTCCGTGATGCCCGTGCGCAGCTTGGCGTCGTGGCCGTAGCCGGCATCCAACAGCACCAGGTCACCCGGCAAACCCATCTCACACGCCCAGCGGATATGCTCGAGAGCGATCTGCGGTTTGGTCTTGAAGCTGATCTCTTCAGGCACTCCCGATTTGTGTCGACGGACTTGGTCCTCAGCCCAGTCTTTTGGCAAATACAGCTGATAAGCCACCGGCAGGCTCGCAGCGTGATTGGCAATCGACAGCGACACCGCCACTTGGCAGTTCGCCTGCTTGCCAAGTTGCCCGCAATACTGGTGCGATACCCCGACCGAGTGGTGCCCCTTCTTGGGAAGGCCTGTATCGTCGATGATCCACGCCTCGATCGGCCCGTGGTGCTCAATCGCAGGCACCACCATCTCGCGCACCTTGGCCAGCACACGATCGTCCGACCAAGCGGCTTGATTGACAAAGTGCAGCAGCGATTGATGTTGCGCGGACACCCGCTCGGGTGCCGTCACCGCAGCCATCGGTTCAACGCTCTTGCGCTCACAGGGCAGCACCAAGCCCACGCAATAGTCCCTTAACGGCTGCGCCCGATCCGCGTGCCCGATCACGCTCACGATCCCCTCGACATACTTCGAAAATCGCGATTCACTACCTTCTGATTTGCGGAGACCCATCTCGGACCTCATTGGTTGGTCTGTGAATCTCCTCAATATCGCGATTCTCAAGCTGCTCGAACGCGACTTTCTGACTCAGTGGTACTAGAACCAGCCGCGCCACTTGAACCAGATCACAGGGATGACCGCGCTGAGAACAATGATCGCCCACGCGAACGGATAACCCCAGGCCCAGTTGAGCTCGGGTATCGATTTGAAATTCATCCCCCAGACGCCGGCCATCAGCGTCGGCGGGATGCCGACCACCGATACGATGGTCAGGATCTTGAACAGATCGTTCTGCTCGATCGTGATGTAGCCCAACACCGCATCGAGCAGGAACTGGACCTTGTTGGCGAGATGCTCCTCGTAGGCGTTGAGCGAGGCGACATCCTTCGTAATGGCCGCGAGGCGGTGCTCGAATTCCGGAATGATCCAATCGGGCTTGAGCCCGACCACGAACGGGACGATCCGGTCCACGCCGAGAAATACATCGCGCGCCTGCGACGATCGATCCCCGATGGTGCCGATGGCGGTCAGGGCATGACGCAGCGCCGCGGTCGAACGCGCCGTGTGGCGCGCCTTGCCGGCTTTTCCCCGAAACACCGACTTGGAAAGCCGGTTCAACT
>DATGVJ010000377.1:0-5901 GCA_035300505.1 Xanthobacteraceae bacterium | reverse complement strand
ATAGTACTTCAAAATGTTAATCGTTCGAAGAGGGATCGAAAAGCCGTAATATTTCAATGTCAGACGTGCTGCCCGCCATTAATATGTATCTCCGCGCCGTTCACATAGGACGACGTATCGGTGCACAGCACATAGATGATCTTGGCGACTTCATCGGTCGTGCCGAGGCGGTGCAGCGGGATCTGCGAGACGATCCGGTCGGTGCCGGGGGAGAGGATCGATGTGTCGATTTCGCCCGGTGCGATGGCATTGACGCGGACGCCGAGCGGGCCGAAGTCGCTCGCCATTTCGCGTGTCAAGGCGGCGAGCGCGGCCTTCGAGGTGGCGTAGGCGGCGCCCGCAAAGGGATGAACGCGGGAGCCTGCGATCGAGGTGACATTCACCACCGAGCCCTTCGCGGTTTTGAGTTCCTCGAGCAAGCCGCGCGCCAGCATGATCGGCGAGAGAAAGTTGACACGGAACACATGTTCCCACACGTCGTGCGTGGTGTCGATCGACGACAGCCGCCTGCCGCCTTCGGCTTTAGGCGAGATCGCCGCATTGTTGACGAGCGCGTGCAATTCCTTGCGATCAAGCCGCTCCTTGATTTCATCAATGGCCGCGCGGGTGCCCTGAGGGTCGGCGAGATCGACCTGGATGTGGTCTTCCGGCCCCGCCTCCCATGGGCAGTTTTCCGGGAAGGCATGACGCGAACAGGTGATCACGCGCCAGCCGGCGGCTGAAAAGCGCTTGACCGTCGCATGGCCGATGCCGCGGCTTGCCCCGGTGAGGAGCAGCGTGCGGCGCGGCTGATTGTCATTGTGGATTGTCATCTTGCAAGCTTATCTCAAGGAAACAGCCGCGTCCTCTGCCATGACGCATCCTGTGTGGTGCGCTGGAATTGCAGACGATCGTGCAACCTATATGGCCGATCCTGCCAGAACTCCATGGCGAGCGGGATGATCCGGAAGCCCGACCAGTTTGGCGGGCGGGAAATGCTGCCGACCGCAAACCGTGCCATTTGCAGAGCGATTGCTTTTTCGAATGCCATGCGGCTTTCGAGCGGCGCTGATTGCTTGCTGGCCCAGGCGCCGATCTGAGCAAGGCGAGGCCGCGTCCCGAAATAGCTATCGGCTTCAGCGTCGTCAACGCGTTCGACGGTGCCGCGCAGCCGGACCTGGCGGCTGAGCGACTTCCAGTGAAAGACCAGCGCTGCCTTGGGCGTCTGGCCCAATTCCCGCCCTTTGGGGCTGTCGAGGTTGGTGTAGAAAACGAAGCCCTGTTCGTCAAAACCCTTGAGCAGCACCATCCGGGCATTCGGCATGCCGTCGGCATCGACCGTGGCCAGCGTCATTGCATTGGCGTCCTGTGGTTCGGCGCGCTTGGCCTCCTCAAACCAGGCGCCAAAAAGCCGCAGGGGCTCGTCGGCGGAGGTAAAATCACCGCTTGTTAAGACATTTGCTGTTTGATTCGATGCCGAATTGAACATGCCGGAGTACCGTTGGTGCGTTGGGTGTTTCGACATAGTTGGTTGTTTTCGTATCGTTATCAAGGAATTCCCAATGCGAGCGCGTGGCGCGTTCCCGGCGCCGCGTTGGCGTGTGGCCTGGTCGTCCTGACGATCGGGGGCTGCACCTACCGGCTCGATTCGTTTTGGACCAAATCGGAAAGTGACGTCGCTCAAACGGATTCGGTTCGCCCAAGGTTGGCAAGCACCGGCGCAGCCGGCACCGGCGCAGATGGCGTCAGTGCGGCTTTGCCGCCGGAATACGATCTCGCAGTTGCGCGGGCGGCAGTCAGCGATGCGCTCGAATATGGTGGCAAGGACACCAGCACTCCCTGGGAAAACCCGCGGACTGGTGCCCGCGGCACCATTACGCGCATTGCTGCGGCGTATAATCAGGATGGCAACACCTGTCAGGATTTTCTGGCAAGCTATGTGAGCGAGGGTAGCGAGGCTTGGCTGCAGGGCGAGGCCTGCCGGGCGCCTAAAGGGCGCTGGGAAGTGCGCCGGTTGCGGCCTTGGCACCGGAATTGATGCACCAGGATGCACTGCTTGGACAAGAGTATTTCCTTGACTGTTTCTTGCAAAATCGATTAGGTGGCGAAATGGTTATGTCGAATTGCGCCCGCGGTCACGCCGGGCGTTTTTTTGTACCGTCGGCGATCTGCGCCGCCGGCCTTTCGATCGCTTCGTGGTGTTATCGCATGGACCTGTCTTTACCCTTCAGAGTAGCGTCTACGTATCGAGTCCAAGTTGAGAACGGCATATGGCAGCCCGGCTCGGGAACGAACCTGGCTATTTTGGCCAAAACGAACCCAAAACTCTTGATCGGATGGCCGCGCTGAACGGTATAGCGAGTCCATAGCGCGTAAACGCACTTTTGTTCCCTCATTTCAATTGACGCACGTCGCTATTCGTCGGTGACGTCGATCCATACGCCGCACGGGTCGGTCAGCTGGTACTTGCCGGTTGAACTCTTTGCCAACAGTGCCTTGCGCACGTCCGATTCTTTGGCTCCGCCCATCGGCATGGGGGCGAGATAGCTGCAGCCGCCAACGACGTCGGCGATATCCTGCTTGAGTGCGTCGATGCTCTCGACCTTGAAGCCGAGGTGATCGGGTCCGGGCCGCTTGATCGCCATCCCTTCGAATACCGGGATCGACCAGGGCAATATCGACAGCATCACGCGGCCGTCGGTGAGGTGATAGCCGGGCACGGACGTCTTCTTGTTGAGGGGCTCTAATTCGAACACTTCCATGTAGAAGTCGGCGCACTTCTCGGCGTGCATGGTGCGAATGGCGAATTTGTTGAGATAGCGCTTCGGCGGCGGCGCCTCGCTCGTCTGGTCCGCATAGATGCCATCAAGCGCGGTCTTGTTCTGCTCTGCCAGGTCGAAGACGTTGCCGTCCGGATCATGCGCGCTATAGGCCGCGAATGGGCGTGTAGAAGGCCGCTTCACGATGTTTGATTCGGGAAAATTCTTGCGTGCCCGCTCCATGACCACATTGACGTCGTCGACCGTCATGCCGAAATGATCAAGACCCCCCACATAGCCGTCGCGCACCGGGTTGATGTTGAGCCCGACATAGCCGTCGCCGATATTGGCGCCGCTGATGGGCCTGGTCTTGCGCTTCTCCGAGGCCTGCAGGCCGAAAATGGCCTCGTAGAACCGCGCCATCATGGGCCAGTTCGGGCTGCAAATCGCCATATGGTTGATCTTGGCAAACATGAGGGTCTCCTTGAACGTCCAAATCTTGAGGTGCAGTGTCTTGGGCGCCAATCGTATAACAGATGGGAGTGGATTGCCGCCATCGCGCGTTGCGGAAGCGCCCGGGTGTCCCCACATTGGGCGGAGATTCGGGGTGAACATCCGTTGAGCACGGAAGGTTTGGGAGGTCCAAGAATGCGCGACCCCTATGAGATATTGGGCGTGGCCAAAGGTGCGAGCGCGGCTGAGATCAAGAGCGCGTTCCGCAAGCGCGCCAAGACGCTCCATCCGGACGCCAATCGGCACGATCCGAAGGCGGCGACCCGGTTTTCCGAACTCAATGCGGCTTACGAGATCGTCGGGGATACCGACAAGCGCCAAGCCTATGACCGCGGCGAGATCGATGCCGAAGGCAAGCCGCGGTTCCAGGGATTCGAAGGGTTCGGACGCGGCCAGGGCCATGGCGCGGAAAGCATATTCGAGTCCTTCACGTTTGGGCCCGGCGGATTTCAGCGCAGTGGCGGCCGCGCGGGTGGTGGCGGACGTGCGGGCGGCGGCGGCCTTGGCGGATTCGAAGACATTCTCAAGGACGTATTTGCGGGCGGCGGCCGCGGGGGGCGGCATCAGGGTTTCGAGCCGGACGAGACGGTGCCTGAGAGCCGCGGCGACATTGCGGTTTCGCTCGTCGTAACGTTGGAGGAGGCCGCGACCGGGGCGAAGAAGCGCGTGCGGCTGCCGACCGGCAAGGAAGTCGAGGTCAAAATTCCGGCCGGCCTCGCAGACGGCAAGCAGATCAGGCTCAAAGGCCAAGGTCACACGGGCCCGCGTGGCCGTGTAGGAGACGTGCTCATTACAGTCACGGTCGCGCGTCATCCATTGTTCGAACGTGACGGCAACGACCTGCGGCTTGATTTGCCCGTCGCGCTCTATGAGGCCGTGCTGGGCGGCAAGGTGCGCGTTCCCACTCTCGATGGCGCCGTTGAAATCGCAATCCCCGCCGGCACCAGTTCGGGGCGCACATTCCGGCTCAAGGGCAAGGGATTCCCGGGCAAGGACGGCACGGGCGATTTGCTTGTGACCGTGAAGCTCGTGCTGCCGGAAGGCGGCGACGCGGAGCTTGAAGCATTGATGCGCAAGTGGCGTGAATCCAAGCCCTACGATCCGCGCAAGGACGTCGCGTCGTAAGCAGGATCAGTTTGACCAAGGGATCTCCGAACGAGCGGGTTCGTAGTTCCGCGTTTACGCGGGCTTTCTTCCTAACGGTGAGACTTTGAAGAAAGAGCCGCCCGCGGCGAAGCCGCCGTGAAGGCGGGACTCCGAACGGGTATGACCATGCACAATCTTCTACTCGACACCGATAGCTACAAGGCGAGCCACTATCTGCAATATCCCCCGGGTGCCGAATACGTCTCGAGTTATATCGAGTCACGCGGCGGCGACTACAAATCGAGCCTGTTCTTCGGTCTGCAGATCTATCTCAAGGACGTGCTGTCGAAACCGTTCACGTCGGCGGACATTGACGAGGCCGAGGCGGTGTTGACCGCCCACGGCGAACCCTTCAACCGCGTGGGTTGGGAGCACATTCTCAGGAAACACGGCGGTTTGTTGCCGTTGCGCATCGAGGCTGTGAAGGAAGGTTCGGTGCTGCCCGTCGGCAATGCGCTTGTGCAGGTCGTGAACACCGACCCGGCCGTGCCTTGGCTCACGTCCTACGTCGAGACGGCTCTGTTGCGCGCGGTCTGGTATCCGGTCACGGTCGCAACGCGCTCATGGACGATCAAGAAGATCATACGAGCCGCGCTGGAAGACACGTCCGATGATCCTGCGGGACAACTGCCTTTCAAGTTGCACGATTTCGGCGGACGCGGCGTGTCGAGCCATAAGAGTGCAGGCATCGGTGCGGCGGCGCATCTCGTCAATTTCATGGGCACGGATACGCTCGCGGGTTTGCTGGTTGCGCGCGAATTCTACGGTGAGAAAATGGCGGGTTTTTCGATTCCGGCCGCGGAACATTCGACCATCACTGCATGGGGGCGTGACGGAGAATCCAAAGCATTTGCCAACATGATCGAGAAATTCGGCGGACCGGGAAAACTGGTGGCTGTCGTGTCGGATTCCTACGACGTTCACCATGCCGTCGCCGAAATCTGGGGTCGGGAACTCAAGGCGCAAGTCGAGAGCTTTGGCGGGACGCTTGTGGTGCGGCCGGACTCTGGCGATCCGACCGTGGTTCCGGTCGAGATCATCGCACTGCTCGCGGAAAAATTCGGCTCGCGTCTCAATGGCAAAGGCTTTCGCGTGCTGCCGGACTGCGTGCGTGTCATTCAGGGTGACGGAATCAACGAGCGCTCAATCGCCAAAATCCTGGCCAATCTGAAGGCGAAGGGTTTTTCAGCCGATAACATCGCGTTCGGGATGGGCGGAGAATTGCTGCAGACCCCCCACCGCGACACGATGAAATTCGCAATGAAAGCGAGCGCCATCCGGCTAGCAGACGGCGCCTGGCGCGACGTGTTCAAGGACCCGGTCACCGATCACGGCAAGGTCTCCAAGAAAGGGCGCCTCGCCGTCGTTGAGCGCGAGGAGAGGGTGCGCACAATCCGCGAGGGCGAACGTGCCGCACGCGAGGAGAACCTGCTCGAAGATGTGTTCGTCGACGGGCGCCTCGTGCGTGAGGAGAGCTTCGCGGAGATCCGTTCTCGCGCCAACG
>DATGVJ010000376.1:0-25863 GCA_035300505.1 Xanthobacteraceae bacterium | reverse complement strand
AGAAGCGCCTCGCTGATCTGTTCAGCGCCGGTTGCCTGCGCCTGCATACCTTCGTTGACCGTCTCAAAGCGCGGCACCAGCGCCTGCACCTGTTGGATGATTTGCAACAATTGGCTGCCGACCTGTTGAACATCCTGTATGCCGCGACGAACCTCGTCGGAAAACTTGTCCATGCCCATCAGGCCAGCGGAAATGGCCGCTTGAATTTCCTTCACCATTTGCTCGATGTCGAATGTCGCGACCGCGGTCTGGTCGGCCAGGCGCCGAATTTCCGCCGCCACCACAGAAAACCCTCGCCCATATTCGCCGGCCTTCTCCGCCTCGATGGCTGCGTTGAGCGAAAGCAGATTGGTCTGATCGGCAACTTTTGCGATAGTGGTTACGACTTGGTTGATGTTGCCGGCCTTTTCATTGAGGACGGCAAGCTTGGCGTTGATCGAACCCGCGGCCTCCATGACCTGAGGCATTGACACTTCCATGCGAGAAAGCCCGGCCTGGCCGGCGCTCGCCAGGGTCGCCGTTTGCTCGGCCACCGCAGAAACTTCGCTCATTGTCCTGACCAATTCCTTGGAGGTAGCCGATATCTCCCTGGAGGTCGCGCCGATTTCTGTCGTTGTCGCGGCGATCTCGGTCGCCGTGGCCTGCTGTTGCTTGGCCGTCGCGGCGATTGCGGTCACCGAGGTCCCGACCTGAATGCTGGATCTCTGCACCTGGCCGACCAAGATTGTGAGTTCGTCGGTCATGCGATCAAAGCCGTCGGACAATGCCGTGAGTTCGTCAGCATGGTTAAGTTTCATTCGCGACGTGAGGTCCCCCTTGCTGATGCGTTCCGTGATCGCGACAAGCCGTCCCAGGGGCATCACGATGCTTCGCGTAATAAAATAGGCAACGAGGCCTGCCATGATTAGCGACAGGGCCACGAAAAGAATGACAGCGAAGCGGATCGTACGAGCGTCCTCCGCAATGGCATCCTGCATGGCAACGCCTACCCCATGCTGCAGCGCGATCAGATCATTGAAGTTCTTGACGGTGGCTGCACCAAACGGCGTGGTCGTCTTGGCGCGCCAGTCGGCAGCCTCCTGTTCCTTTCCACTTCCGAGAAGCTCGAACCACTTGGGACGAGCCTGCACGTAATCCCTGTATATCTCGCGAAGGTCCGCCAGGGCGCGTTTTTCCTCCTGCGAAATGTCCAGACCAGAGTAGCTATCGAGCGCATCATTGATTTGTCTATACAGTTTGGGTTCTTCCGCGACAATCGCCGCCCGGGCTCCAGCGTCTCCCACTAAGAATTGCGGAAATCCATAGCGCAGTTGCCACAGTGAGCTTTGGGCTTCGGCCAACAAGACTGCGCCGTGCGTGTTTTGGTTCAGCCTATCGTAGTTGACCATGGCCTCATTGGTACTATGGATGATAAATGCACCGCTTCCAGCGATGAGCACAGCCATTATGCCGAAACCGAAATACAATTTCGCAACAATTGTGGTTTTCATTTTATTTCCTGATTGACCTAATACGTGACGCCCGATGAGAATGATTGTCGGGAAACGTAACCACGATGATGCCGGCAACTTCTCATCCTCATGCAACAGCCTTCACACCTTGCTTTGCCAAGAGTTCATGTACGAAATGGGCAGACTGAGCCTTGCCAAACAGATAGCCTTGACCCTCCGTGCAACCTTGCTGTTTCAAGTAGTCAAATTCTTCGCACGTCTCGATTCCTTCGCCAGTCGTTGACATTCCGAGGCCGCATCCCAAGCTCGTGACGGCGCGGATGATGGCCATCGAGTCCTGGTTTGCGGAGAAACCTTGGCGATTGCCGGTGCCGCTTTGGAGAGCGAAATCCGAACTGGTCGCGATGTGGTCGCCATCGCGCGCCCGCTCGATCGCTGGCTGTCGAACACCGCCATCGTTGAGATCAAGACCATAAATGCGCGAGTTTGGGGGCTCGCGCGACGAATAGAACACTGGAAAGTATTCTTCGAGCTTCGGAGACGGAGCCGATCTTCCGTCCGGGCCAACAGTGTAGATGCGGTAGCTGGGGAGACCTGTGCGAACACCCAGAAGCTCATGCGCCTCGCGCTCGGCGTGTGGGACGCGGGGAATCCAGGAAACTGCCAGGATGGCGGTCTGATCCCTCAGGATTTCCTCAGCAAAAATCTGGAACTCGCCGCGGCTAACCTCGTTGGAAGCGTCAAACAACGCGCGCAAAGCCATCAACTTGGATAAGTATGTATTAATTCCGTTTTGCAAAATCAGTGCGTGATTGCTGGCGCGTGCTCTGAATTCCACCTCTGCGAGTTGCTGTTCCCGCAACGAGACGGCCTCGAAGACTGCAAGTGAGACTGCCAAACCAAGCGTCGCTGTTGCGAAGCTTGGAACCATATACCGACGGCGCGACAAACTATCAGTTGCGAGACGTGGTTCTATACGACGACAAAAGCGCCGCCAATCGGCTCCAATCGACTTCACTGACAACACGGCGAACTCCAACGGCGGACAGCAGGAGCACTTGACCGCCTCCGCAATGCCAGAAACCCAGGCCTTGTTGCCTCATTGTCTGCCCAATTGATTACAAACTACTTTTCGGAGGGGTCAGTATCACTACGTATGTGCTCCATCTCCGCCGTCACGCTTGTTGATCTGCCAGCGCCTTCTGCCGGATTGCGCTCAGCGTTGTCGCCGGCGTGATCACGTCGGGGTCGACCTTGAGATGGATAATCGCAGGCTTGCCGGATTTCCGCGCGGCATCAAACGCGGCCGCAAAGTCCGCCGTCATTTCCACGGTGGCCCCAAAGCCCCCGAAAGCCCGTGCGTAAGCGGCGAAGTCGGGGTTCTTCAATCCGGTCGCAATGACGCGTCCCGGATAGCCGCGTTCCTGGTGCATGCGGATCGTGCCGTACATCCCGTTGTCGACGACGACGACCACGATCGGCAATTCGTATTGAACCGCGGTTGCGAATTCCTGACCGGTCATCAGGAAGTCGCCATCGCCCGCAAAGGCGACCACTGTGCGCTCGGGCGCGATACGCTTCATCGCGATCGCAGCCGGTACGCCATAGCCCATCGATCCCGCGGTCGGCGCGAGCTGCGTGCCATAGCGGCGATAGCGCCAGAATCGGTGCACCCAGATCGAAAAATTGCCGGCGCCGTTGCAGACAACGGCATCATGCGGAATGACATCACGCAAGCCGACGACGATTTCGCCGAGATTGACCGGGCCCTTCACCACCGTCGGCTTTTCGGTCCAGGCCAGGAAATCCGCATGCGCGGCGCGTGTCTCTTCGCGCCAGCGCACATCATTGGGCGGCAGCATGGTATCGAGCGCGGCCGCAAAGGCGGTCGGGGCCGCATGGATGGCAAGCGCCGGCCGATAGACGCGGCCGAGTTCCTCCGCGCCCGGATGAACATGCACGAAGGTCTGGCGGGGCGAAGGTATATCGAGCACCGTATAGGACTGCGACGGCAGTTCGCCGAAGCGTCCGCCCACGAGGACGATGAGATCGGCGGCTTTCGCACGCTCGACGATTTTCGGGTTTGCCCCTATGCCAATTTCACCCGCATAGCACGGGTGGGTAGGATCGAAGAGAGCCGTGCGACGGAAGGAAGTGGCAACCGGCAATGAAAAGCGCTCCGCGAAGCGTTGCAGTGCTGCGCTCGCGGCCTCCGACCAACGGCTGCCGCCCGCGATGACGAGCGGGCGCTCCGCCCGCGCCAGCAATGTCCGCAACCGGTCCATGTCGGCGGCACCCGGAGCGGTCTCGATCGGCTCGAAGGCCGGCGCATCCTGGGCCACGCACCGCTCGACCAGCATGTCCTCCGGCAGAGCGATGACGACCGGCCCGGGACGGCCGCTGGTCGCCGTATAGAAGGCGCGCGACACCAGTTCCGGAATGCGCGCCGGATCGTCGATTTCGGTCACCCATTTGGCGATGGTGCCGAACACGGCCCGATAGTCGAGTTCCTGGAAGGCCTCGCGCTCGCGCATGTGGCGCGCGATCTGGCCGACGAACAGGATCATGGGCGTGGAATCCTGGCGTGCCACATGCAGGCCGGCTGATGCATTGGTTGCGCCCGGGCCCCGCGTCACGAAGCAGATACCGGGCCGGCCCGTCGCCTTGCCGACGGCCTCCGCCATCATGGCGGCCCCGCCTTCCTGCCGGCAAACCGTCACATCAATCGGCTGATCATTCATCGCGTCGAGCGCCGCAATATAGCTTTCGCCTGGCACGCAGAAGACGTGGCGAACCCCATGGATGACGAGTTGATCAATCAATACCTGGGCGCCTGTCCGGCTGTCATCTTGGGCACGCATAGTCATGCTCTTTCCGTTCGTTTAATTCGTGTCATTCTGTCTGTTGATTCGCCCGTTACGCCATTGCGGGCATCGCGGAGCTATAGCCTATATCAATCGAGACCGATACGCTTCGGCAATGCGGCCGTAAAGGCGACTAGCGATGAGCGACGACACGCAGGAGAAGGTATTTGCCCTGCTCAGCAGTCCCTTGACGCACAGGAGCGGGGTCGGGGCCCGCAGCGGCGCCCAGGTCAAACGCGTCGATACCCACGGCGCCGTCCTCTTCCTCACGCGTGACTACGCCTACAAGGTCAAACGCGCGGTGCGCCTACCCTATCTCGACTATTCGACGCTCGACCTGCGCAAAAAAGCTTGCGAGGCCGAGATGGAGGTGAACCGGCCGTACGCGCCCGACATCTATCTTGGCGTCGTTGCGATCACGCGCGAGGCTGGCGGCCAACTTGCCCTCGACGGCCGCGGCACGCCCTGCGAATGGGCGGTCAAGATGCGGCGCTTCAATGAATCGATGACGCTCGACCGTCTTGCCGACCAGGGGCGCATCGACGCCGCGCTGGCGGAAGCACTGGGCCGTGTCGTCGCGGATGCGCACAAGCACGCGACGGCGACCGATCCGAGCCAATGGATTTCGTCACTCGACGCCATGATCGACGAGCACGCTTCGGCTTTCAGCGCAATGCCGGATCTGTTTGCTGCCAATGATGTTGCGACACTCACGCGGTCGAGCCGCGCCTCGTTCCAACGCATCAAACCGCTGCTCGAGGAGCGCGGACGGCTCGGCCTGATCCGACACCTGCACGGCGATCTCCATCTCGGTAATATCGTGCTCATCCTGGGCCGGCCAGTCCTGTTCGACGCGATCGAATTCTCATCCCTGATTGCCTCTGGCGATGTGCTCTACGATCTTGCCTTCGTGTTGATGGATCTGGTCGAGCGCAAGCTCCGTCCCGCCGCCAACTTGGCCTTCAATCGATACTTCATCGAGACACACCGAGCGCACGATCTCGACGCGCTCGCTGCCCTGCCGTTTTTCATGTCGATACGTGCCGCTATACGCGCCAAGGTGACCGCCACGCGTTACCAGCAATCCGACGCCGAGACGCGGCCCTTTATCGCACCGGACGTGCGCAGCTATTTCGACTGGGCGCACCGGTTCATCGTGCCTGCGAAACCGATGCTGATTGCGATCGGAGGCCTGTCCGGCACCGGAAAATCGGTACTCGCGCACAACCTGGCGCCGGACCTCGCACCGCACCCGGGCGCCCTCGTACTGCGCTCGGACATCGAACGCAAAACCCTGTTCGGGCAAAACGAAGATGTTCCGTTGCCGGAAGAGGCCTATGCGCCCGATGTGACGCTAAGAATCTACAGCACCATGGTCGACAGGGCGAGGCGCGCGATCGCGGCGGGGCATTCCGTGATCCTTGACGCGGTGTTCGCACATTCGGGTGAACGCTTACTCGCACAGAGGTCGGCAGCCATATTGGGCGTGCGCTTCAACGGTATCTTTCTGACCGCGGATATCGACACGCGCATTGCCCGCGTCACCGCCCGATCCGACGATGCGTCGGATGCCGGCGCGGACGTCGCCCGCGCCCAAGAATCATATGATATCGGAGAGGTCGACTGGACCCGCCTCGACGCATCCGGCACGCCCGCGCAAACGCTCGCACAGGCGCGGCGGATGATCGGGGTGTAGGGAAAAACTCCGAACGAGCGTGTTCGGAGTTCCATGGTTCCACGTCTACGCGGACTTTCTTTCTGTACGCCCAACTGCAAGCAAGGGCCGCCTAAAGGCGGAACTCCAAACACGCGCATTTCCCAGATCTGCGGCGCGCCCTTGATCGCTAGAAATCCGGCTTCGCGGCGGTCGGGATCGGGACCAGGTTGTTATAGAAATAATCCACATTGTTCTCGGCACAAACCGTTTCATACAGCGGATTTGGCACCTTGCGCCAACGCTGCACCATGTAGAGCGGTTCATTGAAAGTGTCCGGGTCTTCGACCTTGACCAGGGCCTCGATCATCTTTCCGTCAGCGGCGACCTTCAGCCGCTCCTCGACCTTGAGCTTTTCGGTGTGCGGAGTGCGGAAATTGTCGATGTAGTTGAGGTGGGGCGAAACTCCGATCGTGTCGATCACAAGCGTATCGCCATTCTCATATCGGCCGATCGATTCACCAAAGCGCGAAGGCGTGACTTTCGCCGAATGCTTGTCGGTCAGGTAGATGCGGCGCACCATCTGGTCACGTTGCCAGATCATCCACACCTGCTGCGCCTTTTGGATGAAATACATCGGCTCCGCTGGATAGAGCAGTTGGCCCGGAACACCGCCCGGATAGCAGCGGGACTGCGCCGTAAACGGCAGATCGCGCTTGCCCGTCAACAGCTCCTCATTCGATTCGCGCATTTTCGCTGCGGCCCAGGGCTTGAGCACGGGGTCCTTGTAATTACCGAGCCGCTGCGTCACCTGCCCGGGACCGTCGAGATTGAAGTGACGGGGATGGTCGGGATCGTCCAGGATCGGGCCGCGCATTCCCGCCGGTGGTGCGCGCCACTCGGCACCGGCGGCAAGCCACGCGAAAGTCGACGACCCCAATTCCGGGATTTTGCCCTGTGCGGGCGCATCGATCGTCGTCGACGCCAGCATGGCGCCCACGCCCATGGCGCCCGCCAGAGCGCTCAACACAAGGCTTCGAAACGCAACGCGATTGTCATCGGCTGTGCATGCCCTCATGGCAGCCCTCCTTTTGTCGGCAATCCGGGTGAATTGAGACTGATCTTGTGCTTTTGCGCCAAACATTCCGGTCTCCCGCATCATGGACGACGTACGCCGGGGATTTGGGATATGTCGCGATGCGGCTCGCCGCAGACATAGGGTTCGATGCGCAATTCATTGCGCAAATTATACACGAAGCGCGCGCTCCAATCGCGTGTGTAAATATCCGGATCATGCACCGTGACGACGATTTCAAGCTGGGTCGGGCTGATCCGGCGAATGCGCTCCACCGTGCGCAATTCATCGCTATGGGGAGCGCCGGTCGCATCGAGGAAAGACTTTTCGTTGAACCCGATGGTCTCGATGACCAGCGTGTCGCCCTCAAGGCGGCCGACGGAGTGGCCGTTGTAGGACGGATGCGCGACGATTTCCTCGTATTTTGGCAACGGCTTGCCCATCCGGACCACGCGATTTTGATGATTGAGTTCATGCAGGATGGTCATATTGCCGGTCGGCCCATCGACAATTTCGAATGGATAGGGCGTTGCCCAGGCCCGGACCGGTCCATCCGGCACGCAGGTGATGCGGGCCTGGTCGACAATCGACCCGTCCTTGAGACCGGCCATGTTCTTTTCATACGCGGCCTTGCCGGCCGGCGTCAGGGGCAGGTCGCCGCCGACGACGATCTGGACCTTGGCATTGTATTGGGTGGTCCAATAAATGCCGGTTACATCCTGAGCGTCCGCCGCCACGACCGACCCGGCCAGAAGGGCCGCCGCACACAGCACCACGCAATTCCGAACGGCGCCTCTTCGGTCGCCGAGCCCAAAAACCTTCATCAACTTCCTCCCAAAGACAGCGAGAACCCGAGCCGATTGATTGGGCTCGTATGGTCGCAGGGTAGCACGCCCAGATTCCGAAATAAAAGCGGTACGTCGTCCCGTTTGGAGGGTGGGCTTCGTAGGATGGGTAGAACGGTTTGCGCGCTCAAGCGCGCAAATAGCGAAACCCATCATGTTCTCGGGCCATAAAATGATGGGTTTCGCCAATAGCATGCAATGGGCACAAGCGCCCATTGCATGCTATTGTCTCTACCCATCCTACGAGCTTACGCCCGGCGCAACAGCGGGCCCAACCACCCGTCAGTTCTTCGGCAGCCGCTTGAGGATCAGCACATGCAAATCATTGTCGGGCGTAAAATCGCTCTTCCTGATTTCGAACTGGGTTGCGTCGATCTTCTTGACGCCGGTGCCGCAGAAGCTCACCAGGTTTGATGCCTCGCCCTTGTCGATCACCAGCCGGAAGTCCTTGATCGGACCTGACCAGTTGGCACCCGTCTTGAGGATATATTCAACACGCTCCTCGCTGTAGGGCGCACCGAACTGGCTCTTGGCTTCACGCCGGGCGCGATCAATCGCCGTGTTGAAGTCCCGATCGAGACAGTATTTCTGCTTATAGTCGCTGTACCAATCCTCCTTCGCCGCGTTTGGCGAGCCCAAAGATGTCTGGACGGACGCACCGACGCTCGGCTTGTACTTGTGCTCAATGAGAGTGTCGGCCTTGGCACGGAACGTTTGCTGCCAATAGAACGTCGTCTGCAGCGACCAGCGCGGCACGAGGTGATCCTTCATCCCCTGCCCCACATCATACTGTTCGATTTCAGCAAGTCCGATCCGGATGAGACCATCCCATTTTTCGCGCGGCAGCTTGTCGAGCGCCTCGGAGGCCGCCTGCAAATGCGGCGCCAAGGGAATTCCCAAATCGCGCAGCATCTGCGTCCGATCGAGGCCAAACGCATAAACGCGTTGCTCGACCTGCGTCGTCACCGGCCGGCCATCGGCAATCGTCGAAAAGGCAAGCAGGTTGACGGGATCCTCCGTCGGGATCGCGATGTTGTCGCCCGGCCCGTCGATCCTGATCTCGGGCATCGGAAAGGCCACCAGGACCGTGACATCCTTGTCCGACTTGTTGAAGAAGCGGTAACGGACATTGACCTCCCGGGTCGAGATCGAGAGGTCCTCTGACCGCATCTCCACATCATCGTTGCGAACGAAGATCAATCCACCGGTCCCAAGCTCAGCCGATGAATCATTGGCGACGGCAGAACCCATCGCCGCCATTGCGGCGGCGATGATTGCTATAGCAGTCCTGGACATGTGTCTGTTCTTACCGGTTGTCGAGATAAGACACGGGCGTCGGATCGGGCTCCGGGTCTGCTGACTGCAGTATGAAACCGTTGGCCCGCGACGCCGTCGCAACCGGACGACCGAACTCGGCGACCATCTGTCGCGAGACCTTTTCGTCAAGCCCGTAGATGTCGTCGCGGAAGTGCATGCCTCCATCGCGCGTCACCCAGCCGGTGAGATATATCCAGGCGACCGGGATTTTGCGGGCAACGCGAATGTCGAGCTTCTGGCCTTTGGCTATACCGGCATCAATCTCGCGGCGGGTCCAACCGGGCGTCTCTTCCAGCACCCAGGCCGCCAGGTCGCGCGGGTTTTCGATGCGGGTGCAGCCGGAGGATTGGAAGCGATAGTCGGCGCTGAAGAATTCCTTGTGGTTGGTGTCGTGCATGTACACCGAGTGCGGATTGGGCATATCGATGCGCACGGATCCGAGCGCATTCCAGTTGCCCGAATCCTGCCGGATCGTGAAGCCGGGAGCGCGGTCGGAATTCCAGTCGACGCTGTGCGGATCGACCTCGTTTCCGGCGCCATCGAGCACGCGCATGTGCATGCGGCCCGCATAGCCCGGATCGCGGCGCATCTTCGGGATCACGTCCTTCTTGAGGATTCCCAGCGGCACCGTCCAGGTCGGGTTGAGGTTGACGGTCGTAATGTAGGTCGTGAGCGTCGGCGAAGGCCGGTCCGGCCGTCCGACCTGCGCCACATGGCGCCGCACGACCTTGTTGCCGACGACAGCCTCGGCATGGGCTGCAGGAAGGTTCACCACGACGTAGCGCTGACCGAAAACGAAATCAGTGCCGGCAAGGCGGTCGAGCGAAGCTCCGAGCTGGCGCAGCCTCTTGGATACAGGCACATTGAGGGCCGCGAGCGTCTTCGGGCCAACAACGCCAGTCTGCTCGAGTCCGTGGCGGGCCTGAAAGCGCCTCACCCCGGCCGTGACGGTCTCGTCGTAATTCTCGCCAATCGCCCGATTTTCAGGCAAATCGTCAGTCATCGCGAGACGCCGGCGCAGCAATGCCACATCGGGACCGGCAGCACCCGGCTTGAGGTTCGCGTTGGCAGGCAGCGTCGGCCAGCCGCCCCTTACCTCGATCGCAGAATAGCTCAGCATCGCCGCCGTGATGCGTTGCGCCGTGCCTTCATCATAGGTCGGCTCAGGGGCTTGGGCGGGAGTCAGGATGATCTGGGCCGGAATGGCCGGTTGCTGCTGCGGCAGCTGGGCCGCAGGAGCCTTGGCCTTCGGGGCCGGAACACCGATCTGGCCGAATGCGGGAGCGGCAAGAAATGACGTCGCCAACAGCGCTATAGGTAAAAGTCTCATGTTCAACACCCCGCGTTGATTGAAAGGACATTTCGGCATTTGCTTTTCTCCCCGCCAACATTTTGTTCGCGCGTGATACTCCGGGGCAAGCCCCAGGACCGGCCTGAGGACCACGCCTGCGGACCGCGCTCGAAGCAAAATAGATCCTGCCGTAACCGGCCTGGAGGCAGCAAAACGGATTTGCATGTTTGGATGATTGCGCCAGCCCCCCGGCGATCCGGCCTATTGGGTAGTCGATCGAGCCTGGGATAAGGTTCAACCCTCATTGTTTAATTCCGGTCCAAATCCTGCCCACAAACTGTGGCCACCTCATGGTATGATGATGCAATGCGCATTTTTCCCCAAATCTGCTTTTGTTGCGACTGTCGGCGCGATGCTGTGGATCGGCAGCGGCGCGTCGTCCCCGTCCCAAGCCCAATCCTCCAACTCCATATTCACGGCGGATCAGGAGGCATGCTTCGGGCGGGTCTATGACCGGGCGCATCTCGCGACCCATCCCCAGCAAAAGGCCACCAGTTTCCACATCTATCGGTGGCTTGGCCGCCGCCAGCAGGCTGAAAATTGGTACCCTGGCGAACGCGACGAGGGGATCAGACTGTTTCGCGAGGATGGCCGCCTCAACGTCGAAGCCTATGTGGCGTTCCGTGACCGCCGCGGCACCTTCTACAACGGCCTGAGCTGCACCGCCGACAGCAAGGGAGTTCTCCAATGCGCCGTCGATTGCGACGGCGGCAGCTTCACCCTCAAGCGCGAGAACGCCAATGCGGTTTTGCTGAACAACAATGGTTTCGTTGTTGTGGGCGGATGCGGCGAGGAAATCGAGAAAGAAAAAGAGATCTATTTCAAGCCGGGTCTGGACGACAAAGTATTTCGTCTTGAGACCAAACCACTGGCAGCATGCATTGCCGAAAAGCAGAAGATCGATCCGATCCCGGCAGGCACGCCGTTGCGCGAGCGTTTCAAGGCAGACGAGGCCTTCTGCTTTGGCCAGGACTACGACGCCACCCACCTCGGCGCCAACCCTCGGCAACAGGTCGCATCGCTACGCGTGGGGCGCCTCGATCCTGCCTCCGAACGGGAGGACAAGGACAAAGCGGAAGCGCCCGGCAATTTGTGGTGGTTCAACGTCAAGCTCGCGGTCTCGCTGAAACTCAAGACGGGTCGCCAAGTCGCTGCCACTTACTATAACTGTTACCCGGAGGAAGGCAGCTGGAATTGCAGCCGCGAAGCAACAAGTGACAAGCCGTCCGCCTGCATCGACCGCAGCATCCAGGTTGCGCGCGGGCCCGGCGGCGAAATCATCGTGCAAAACCGTAATTCCGGGCTGCCCATTACCAACGAATGCGAGACCGCGCCGACGGGTCAGCAATATCCGACCAAACCGCTCACGCGTTCGGATGACAAGGTGTTTCGTCTCACCAGAATGCCGATCGAGGCTTGCAAGGCGCAATGAACCGACGCAAGACTTGGCGTATTGCATTTGCGGCACTGTGGCTTGCCATGACCGGCACGCTTTGGGCCCAGTCAATGGAACCAATGTGAATGCGGCCGCTGCGAGTGCAGCCAATGAGAATGCCGACAACGAAGCGCAGCGCAAGGAATTCGATGCGGCGTTTCCTCCTGGCAAACAAGTCTGCTTCATGCGCAGCTACGACCGCGCACAACTTGCCCAGCATCGCACACAGACGTTGCGAACGATTACAATCGGGCACCGCAACGCGGATATGAGAATAGAACGCTTGTCGGACCGCGACGGGGTGCATTGGCGGCAAGTAAACCCGGAGGGTCGGTCCTCGGTGGTGCGCTACTTATATGTTTCCGCCAATTTTCGACGTGATCGCCGGCGCTACGCCGACCGCATTGTTTGCGACGGCACATCAGATGGGCGCATATCCTGCCGCACCGACGGATGCGATACCGCCGATCAGCGCATCTACATCAAGACCGATGGCCCTCGTCACATCCTGGCTTGGCCCAACGGCGTGCGTTTGCGTGGCACCTGCGGCGACGATGATGCGCCGTTGCGTTCGATTACTGCTTCAGATCACGACGGCCCGATCCGTCTGGAGCGCGCGCCAATGGCGGCGTGTCTCAAGAGATAATAGTTAAAACCCCGCCGCACGCGCAGCAGCCGCCACTGCCATGCCGGTGAGGACCGCAAGAAGATCTTTGCGAAAGAGGATCATCACGGCGCCTGCCGCCGCAATCGCGAGCATGGCCACCGGTCCTTCGCGCACCGCAATCGGCAATACGGTTGCGACCACTACCGAGCCCGGCAGGGCTTCCAGCATCCGTCGCATGCGAACCGTCATCGCGACATGCTGCATCAGCCAGAAGCCCGCGGCCCGCATCGCATAGGTCGCGATGGCCATGACCGTTATGGCGACAAGCACGCCTGGTCCCGGCTCATTCATCGACGTACCCTCCCGCGATGCTGCCCGCAACGGCGCCAGCCACGATGAACCACCAGCCGCCGACAATCTGCTGGACGAGGAGCGCGACCAAACCAGCCACCACCCAGGCGATGCCACGCCTTCTGCCGCGCCAGAGCGGGATCAGCATGGCGGCAAAAAAGATCGGCATCACGAGATCGACACCGAGCGCGCGCGGATCGGCCATAAGCGCACCCAGCCAATAGCCGGCGCTGATCGCGGCAGTCCACACCACAAATAGAATTGCGCTGCTGCCAATGAACACGCCGGCGTCAGATCCGCGTTCGGCGCGATAGCGCATTGAAATAAGCCAGCTCGGGTCGGTAAGCAGGTGCAGCGCCGGATAGATCTGCCAGGGCGGCAGCCCGCCAAGCCAGGGCTGCAATGACGCGCTCATCAACAGCATGCGGGCATTGATAGTGGCACAGAGAACCGCCAGGCCCGCCAGCGCCACCGCGCCGTAGTCCTGTGGCCAGACCTCCATCGCGACAAGCTGCGACATGCCGGCATAGACGAAGAGATTCATCAAGAGATGATCGACGAAACCAAAACCCTTGCGCGTCGCCGTCGCGCCGACCGCAAGCCCGAACGCGAGCATGCCGGGCATCACCGGCACGGCGAGCCGCGCGCCGAGCATGAAGCCGGCGAACGACGTGCGGATTGAGTCGGCGCGATCGTGGGTTGGCATCGGGGAACTCGTGGGGTCTTCATTCACATGAACCGGGATATCGATCTGCAAAGCATAGTCAAACACAAATGCCGTGCGGGACGGTGCACTCCGCTGCGAATACCGCGCCGGTGCTTTGCGAGGCGAAGACCACGCGATTGATCGAGAGTATGCTCGCACTTGAAAAGGTACGGAACATTCGCGGACTGCGGCCACTGCTGCAGCGGACGTAAAGCGATGGCGAAACGCGTCGCCATATAGTATTTTTGGTTTAGAAGCTAAATGGAGGCATCCATGTCCGACGTCGAAAACCTAAACGTGGCCCTCACCCGCGGGCAGGTCGCGTCACTCAATGCTGCTGTCGAGGCCGGCGAATATAGCAGCACCAGCGAAATAGTCCGCGAGGCTGTGCAAGATTGGCAGATAAAACGCGGGCTTCGGGCAGAAGACATCTCCGAATTGCGTGAACTCGTCGAAATCGGAATTGCCAGTGGCCCCGACACAGAGTTTGATATGAAGGCCTTACGGCATGAAGCCCGTCAACGCTTGGCGAACGCCAAGAAAACTTCCGGTCCGTGATGCCCAAACTGATTTGGTTGCCACAAGCCCGCGAAGGTCTTCTGGATATCTATACTCTTATTGGTCTTGACCAGCCTGCTTCAGCTGAACGCTATTTTGACAGCATAGAAGCCAAGGCTGAGCGGTTAGTAATACGACCGCGACTAGGTCGACGACGATCGGAAAAATAGCCGACCGCACATCAACCGTGCCGCTCTCATTCCGCGCGCGTGTCGCGCTTCAAGCCGTTTGAAAACAAACTCCGCAGGGACACTCGGCCGCTTATCGGTAATTGCGATCCGGACTTCGTCACGCAGCATCTCGTCCAACGCGGCTTCCTCGCGGTCGAGGGCGCCCAGAGTGTCTTGAAGAAGCGGATTGCTCACGTTGTTACGCCTGCGGCTGCGGCTCCAGCCCACCGGCGTCCGGCCGCGAGCGCGGCTTGCCGGCAGGCGGCACGGCCGAACCACGCGGGGTCGAGGGCTCCGCGGGATTTTCCCGCGATGGCGGCTTGCCGGCGAGCAGATCCTTGATCTCGTCGCCCGACAGGGTCTCGAACTCCAGCAGCGCCTGGCCAATCTTTTCCCAATCGCCACGATGTTCGGTAAGAATGCGCCTCGCCTCGTTTTCGCCAGCCTCGATCAGACCTCGAATTTCCGCGTCGATCAGCCTCGCAGTCTCCTCGGAAATGTGAGTGGTCTGCGCCACCGAGTGCCCCAGGAAAACCTCCTGCTCATTGCCTTGATAGCGAACGCGTCCAAGCTTTTCAGACATACCCCACTGCATGACCATGGTGCGTGCGAGTTGGGTCGCCCCCTGGATATCGCCGCTGGCGCCGCTGGTCACCTTGTCCGGACCATACTTGATGACTTCCGCCTCACGGCCCCCGAACGCGATTGCCAGCCGGGACACGCAGTATTCGCGCGAAATCGAATGCCGGTCGCCCTCGGGCAGTTGCATCATCAGACCAAGAGCTCGGCCGCGCGGAATGATGGTGGCCTTGTGCACCGGGTCGGAGCTAGGCACGTGCAACGCCACAATGGCGTGCCCCGCCTCGTGATAGGCAGTCAATTTCTTCTCTTCCTCGCTCATCACCATCGACCTGCGCTCAGGACCCATCAGCACCCTGTCCTTGGCGTCCTCGAACTCGGCCTGCGTGACCATGCGCTTGTTGCGCCGCGCCGCCATCAGGGCCGCTTCGTTGATGAGGTTGGCGAGATCGGCGCCTGAAAACCCTGGCGTGCCGCGCGCGATGGTGCGGAGATTCACATCCGGTGCCAGCGGCACTTTGCGCACGTGCACCTTGAGGATCTGTTCGCGGCCCATAATATCGGGATTCGACACCACCACCTGGCGATCGAACCGGCCCGGCCTCAGCAAGGCCGGATCGAGCACGTCCGGCCGGTTGGTGGCCGCAATCAAAATGATACCTTCGTTGGCTTCGAAGCCGTCCATTTCGACAAGCAACTGGTTCAAGGTCTGCTCGCGCTCGTCGTTGCCGCCGCCAAGCCCGGCGCCGCGATGGCGGCCGACGGCATCGATTTCGTCGATGAAGATGATGCAGGGGGCATTCTTTTTGGCCTGCTCGAACATGTCACGCACGCGCGAGGCGCCGACACCGACGAACATTTCAACGAAATCGGAACCCGATATGGTGAAGAATGGCACGTTGGCTTCACCCGCGACTGCACGCGCGATGAGCGTCTTGCCGGTGCCGGGAGGACCGACCAGGAGAACGCCACGCGGAATTTTGCCGCCGAGGCGCTGGAACTTTCCGGGATCACGCAGAAATTCGACGATTTCCTGGAGGTCCTGCTTGGCCTCGTCGACCCCCGCCACGTCCTCGAAGGTGACGCGGCCATGCGCTTCGGTGAGCAGCTTGGCGCGCGATTTCCCGAAGCCGAGCGCCTTGCCGCCCGCCCCTTGCATCTGGCGCGACAGGAAAACCCACAGCCCGATGATGGCAATGAACGGCAGCCATGACACCAAAACCGTGATGAACCAGGGCACGTCGCTTTGCTGCGGGCGCGCCGTGATCGACACTCCCTTGCCATAGAGGCGCTGGATCAGCGTCTGATCGTTCGGCGCATAGGTCTGAAAACTGCGGCCGTCAATGAAGGTGCCGTGGATGTCCGGTCCCTGGATCAACACGTCGCGGACCCGGCCCTGGTCAACCTCGGTCAGGAGTTGCGAAAAAGAAATGTCCTGAGATTGCGCGCGCTGTCCTGGGCTCTGGAACAAAGTGACCAACGCGACGACCAAGAGGATAATGATCACCCAGAGGGCAAAGTTGCGCAGATTGGCGTTCATTCCTCTCGTTCCTTTTAGCTGCTCAAGCATGGCGAACCAGTCGATCGACCAGCTCCCTCGTGCCCGCGAGTTAAGGCCGATTAACGTCCGTCCGATCCCAATCTAAGTGCCAAGGTGGCTCCTGCCAAGGGAAGCGCCGGAAATTGGGCACAGTCTATCATTGATTCGTTGCGACATTTACGCATAGGGCGCAACCGCAAAGGCGTCAGGGGCACCTATTTCGGGTTTCGGCACGTGGCGGCGCCTGTTCAACCAAGAGCCGGTCCCGCGACAAAGTAACCAGCGCCCCCGCCAACGTACGCCGCAATCGGGCATTTTTAGCCGATTCGGCCTCCCGCAGGGCTTGGTAGAGCGCCTCGAGTTTCGCAAGTTGCACCGGCCCCTCATTGCCGACATGTGATATCGCACGGCCAAGCAGGCGCAGAGCGATTTCGTCCGGTAACCTTACAAACTCCTCAGCACGCAGCGCTATCGGGCCTTGGTCGTGCCAAGGGAGCGCTGCCACTGCCGTTGCGGCGCTGTCGACCGCCGCATCGAGCGCACAATCCGCACGCCGCAGACGGCGGGCCAGGAGCGCGAGGCGCGCCGCGTCAAGTCCTTCGCCGGCCAGGCTCGGCATCAGGGCGCGCAGCCGCGCGCGCGTGAAACGCGGATCACGGTTGGAGGGATCATCCACATGGCATAACCCCAATTCGCTCAGCGTCGCGACGAGCCGTGCCTTCGGCACATCGATCAGCGGCCGCAACAGGGTCACGCCATCGAGCGCAGTTTCGCGCATCATGGCGCCGAGCCCCGTCAGTCCGCTGCCACGCGCCATGCGGATCAAAACGGTTTCGGCTTGGTCGTCGAGCGTATGGGCCGTCAACAAATGGGTCGCTCCCGCGCCGCGCGCTGCGGCGCAGAGCAGACCATAACGGACCTCGCGTGCGGCCTCTTGCACGCCCGTCACGGGTTTCTCACCTGCCCAGCGCAAGGTGCGATGGCGAATCCCAAGTTGCGTGGCGAGCGACTTGACGCCGTCGGCTTCGCGCGCCCCTTCCAGCCGTAATCCGTGATCGATCGTGACCGCGATCAGCTTGGGGCCCGCTTCGGTTGCCGCCCGCCAGCGCGCCGCCAAGGCTAGGAGCGCGGTGGAATCCGGCCCACCGGAAACCGCGAGGATGATTGCGGGAACCGACTTAAGTTCGGCGAACAGCAGTTCTGTTTCGGCGATCGAAAGAGCTGCAAAATCAGCAGCGGACACGCTTTTGTTCCCGGTCGACGCCCTGCTTCACGCTCGCTGGTGCGCGTGGATATTTGCGCAGGACCTCGCCGAAGGAAGCGCAGGCCGCCTCCCGTTCACCGAGCGCCGCCAGCGATTGCCCGAGGCGCAAAAGCGCGTCCGGCGCCCTGGAGGTGGATTCATGCTTGGTCGAAACCGTCAGGAACGTCTCGGCCGCGTCGCGATAGCGCTGGCGCTGGAACAAGCTCTCGCCAAGCCAATATTGTGCTTCGGGAGCGAGACGATCACTCGGAAACTTCCCCAGGAAATGGCGAAATCCGTCTTCCGCAGCCGCATAATCCTTTCGCAGGACGTGGCCATAGGCAAAATCATAGTGGTCGCGCGCATTTTCGGACGGCGGCAGCGTGGCGACTTGCGTTCCGGGTGCGGCCGGTGCTCGCGCTGGCGGCGGCTGGTCGCCGCCACGTCCTGGACCAGGTGCTGGGCCCGATGCCGGGCCAATGGTCGAGGCAACCAATGCCGATAGATCGAGCGGAGCCCCGGCAGTTCGCCCACCGGGCGCGCCTACAGGCTCATCACCGCCCGGGAACGGCTGGAGCGGCGCACTCGGAACAGTCGTACCGATCGGGCGTGGAGAACCCGGCGCCCCCGGATTTTGCGACGGGTCGAACGCGTCGCCTCGCCTGCCGGCCGTCGCCCCTGTCGAGGCCGGCGGAGGCTGTGGCGCAGCCAGCTGAGACGCGGCCACCTGAGGCACAGCCGCGGAGGGCTGTGCGGTAGGCAGCGAAGCTACGGGCGACATGGCAGCAGCAGGCTGCGAACCCGCAGGCTGCGAACCCGCAGGCTGCGAACCCGTAGATGGGCTTGCGGTCGGACGGCCGGGAACAGGCCGCGCACCGGCGACGCGCCCGTCCGCCGGGCGGTTCTCCGCCTCATCCAACACGCGACGCAACTGGGCTTCAAGCTGCTGATTGCGATGCTGTAATTGCTCAATCGCCCCAGTGAGCTGCCGGATTTGCGCTTCCAGGCGGTCGATACGCATCGTCGAATCGCCCCCTTGCACCCCGCGATTCTGTGCGACGGCCGGGCGTTCGCCCCTGTCCTCGATGTCGCGATCCTGCGGGGTCGGGGTGGCGCGATCACTGTTGCCGAAAATGCGATCGAAGAACCCGGGCTCCTGAGCCAAAGCCGCGGACGGGCCGGAAATCGCGGCCCCGATCAGGATGACCCAAGCGATGGCCCAAGTGGTTGCTCGCATTGCGTTCATATGAAGGTTTGTCATTTGTCGGCAGCCGAATCTATGTGGCGATTTGAGTAAATTTGCATAATGCACGCTTTGGCAGAATATCGGCCGGAGTGATATCGCCCAAAGTGCACTCATATTATGCCCCTCATGATACACCCTGTTGGGCTCAAATTATGACTAATTTTCCAAAACCTGTCTGTTGCATTGCATATCCTTATGGGACCCAACCACAAAACCCAGCCATGACCAAAAAAACAACCGGCGCCTTGCGGCGCCGATTGTCCCCTTCCCCCGTAACCCGAATCACGAACTGACATTGAGAACAGTAACAGCACGCCGATTCTGCGACCAACACGAAATGTCGTTGCAGACCGCAACCGGGCGTTCTTTGCCATACGAAATCGTGCGCATACGTTGAGCCCCGACACCGCGCGACGCGAGGTATTCACGCACCGCCTGGGCGCGCCTTGCCCCAAGCGCAATATTGTATTCGCGTGTCCCACGCTCATCCGCATGTCCTTCCACCAGGAATGAGTATTGCGGATAAGTTCGTAGCCACTGCGCCTGTTTTTCCAAAGTGCCGATCGCCTGCTGGCTCAGTTCCGTTGAATCGGACTCGAAAAAAACGCGGTCACCGACATTGACCACGAATTCCTGCTGGCTGCCGGGCGTCGCCGCACTGGCATTGGCCAACGACGCGTTGTCAGCAGTCGGATTCTTCGCACAGGCACCCATTGCCAGCGTCATGGCCAGAACAGCCCCAAACCGTAAACCGGCAACGGCGCGCTTTGCGCTAACCACCATATTGATCATTCCGGCGCCTCCATTTCACAAATCACAACATGACCGGACGTGACGCTGGTCTATCGGTCGTTCGTTAAGCGAACGTTGCATCAACCTTGATGAGCCCCTGCCAAAACCGGTCAATTGCGGCCAATTCCCGGAATCCTTTGTTAATGGTTAATCAGCCGTGAATGCGGCGTCAAAAGGGCTTTCGGTGGAATGTGGAAATGCAAAAAAAGCCGACTGAAAGGGCGGAACTCCAAACAAAAAATCTCCTGAGTTATTGTTCGAAGTGTCCTTATTGCAACAGCGGCGACCAAGCCGGGTCTGACGCATAGCTCGGCGTCGGAACTCGCTGCTCATTGCGGCCCGTGATGTCGACTGTGTAAAGATTCGAGCCCGCAGTTCCGCCCGGATCGCGGAAGAACATGATGACGCGCCCGTTCGGCGACCAGGTCGGCCCTTCGTTATGATAACCATCGGTGAGCACGCGTTCCCCCGTCCCGTCCGGCCGCATGATACCGATCGCGAACCGGCCTTGCGCCTGCTTGGTAAAGGCGATGTAGTCGCCACGCGGAGACCAGACCGGCGTCGAATAAGATCCTTCCTCGAAGCTGATGCGCTGGGCGCGCCCGCCTGCGGCGCTCATGACGTAGATCTGCTGCTTGCCGCCACGATCGGATTCGAAACAGATGCGACTTCCATCCGGCGAGTAACTGGGCGAGGTATCGATCGCAGCCGTGTCAGTCAGTCTCGTTGTCGCCTTCGAGCGCAAATCCATCACGAACAGATTGGCGTTGCCGCCTTGCTGCAGGCTCATGACGACACGCTGGCCGTCCGGCGAAAAACGCGGTGCAAAGGTCATGCCTGGAAAATTGCCGACAATTTCGCGCTGGCCCGATTCGATATTGAGCAGCACCACGCGCGGCTGTCCCTGCGAATAGGACATGTAAGTGATGTCTTGCGAGGATGGCGAAAAGCGCGGCGTAAGCACAAGATCATCCCCACGCGAGAGATAGCGCACATTGGCGCCATCCTGATCCATAATCGCGAGCCGCTTCACGCGGCGTTCTTTCGGCCCCGACTCGTCGATAAAAACAACGCGGCTGTCGAAATAGCCTTTCTCGCCGATCATCCGTTCGTAGATGCGATCCGAAATGATATGGGCAACGCGGCGCCAATTGTCCGGCGGCGTCTCATAGCGTTGCCCGTCGAGATTGCCGCCGGCAGGGACATCCCACAGATAGAAATCCGTCCCCAGCCGCCCGTCCGGCATGCGCGTCAGCCGGCCCGTGACGAGAGCGTCGGCGTTGATCTTGCGCCAATCCGGAAAACGCGGCGCCGCGTTGATGTTTGAAATTTTTTCGATGTATGCCGCCTGATCGATCGGCGCAAAGAGGCCGGAGCGTTGGAGATTGGAGGTGATGATCTGCGTAACGCCACGCGCCACGGCGGGATCCGGCAGGCCGGCGGCACTGAAATCCGGAAGCGCGATGGAGATAGGTTTGACATTGCCCCGCGTTACATCGATCGTGGTTGGCGCGCCGGCGGCGCGCGTCGCGATCGAGGCGAGTGACACTGCAGCACCAGCGCCGCACAACAGCGCGTGCCGGCGACTCAACAGCTGCACGCCAGACGTTTTGGATTTGAACATCGTCATCTCATCGAATGTTTGAACCAATTCATCCGCGGATCATGTCGCGGGGATCGAAGTTAATCTCAAGCTCTTTCCACTGCTCGTAATTCTCCGGCTTGAGCATGTCGAAAGGCTGGGCCCGAAGCACGGCGCGCATTGCACTGTCGCGCGATGCCATGAACAAGGCACTCTTGCTATAACCATGGGGTGAGGTCAGAAGGGCCGGCCCGGCGAGTCGGCCTTCTCTCGTGAGCTGAATTTTGACGCGCACTGTCACTTCATCGAGATTGCCGGCCGCGGGAGGGGTCCAAAGGTTTGACAGCCGGCTGATCAAAGCATCGATTTCACTCTGCGAGAGGACTGCGGCATGCCCGTCCGCTCCACCAAGCGACGCCGTCGTATTGACGGCATCGCCGGTTGCAGCGACGCGTTGCGGCTCACGCTTGTCCACCAAGGCCTCCCGGATTCGCCCAGGATCGAACGGCGGCGGGTCTTTCTTCGGCGGCGTCGGTGGCTTCGGCTGCACCTGGGCCTTGGCCTCGGCTTTTTTCGGTTCGGATTTTTTGGCCTGATCCTTCTTGATCGCCTCGGCGATCAGGTCGCGTTTGGGCTCAGGCGGCTTGGGCTCGGGCGGCTTTGGTTCGGACACCTTAGGCTCCGGCGGCTTTTTCTCCGCCGGGGTCGGTGGCTTTGGCGTGGGCGCAGGCGGCGGCCTCTCAGTCGTATCCGCAATTTCTTTCCTGCCGATCTTGCCGGTCGGATCGTCGACGGGTCTGCGCTCGCCCACGGTTTCAACAAACGGCTTCGGGGTCGTGACCGCAGCCGCATTCTTGGAACCAGCCGTCAGCTGGGAGAATTCCTTCGCCGAAATGACATCCACCGCCACGGATTCCACTGATTGCGCGGTATGCGGCTTGGCCACAAATGTCACCACACCCCACAGCAGGAGCACTGTGTGGCTGACAGCCGATATGGTCAGCGCCGTCCTCATTCGTGTGTACTGGCTCCCCCATTACGGGATCCCGTCAGGACCCCTGCTCCATCTCCGTTACCAACGCGACACGGCTGAAGCCGGCGCCGGATATCCGCCCCATGACCCGCATGACGGTACCATAGTCCACCTTGCTGTCACCGCGCACATATATCCGCTCGCTCATTCCCCCCCTGGCTGCCGTGATGGCCTGCAACTTCGCAACGAGTTCCTCGACCCCAATCTGGGTATCTTGCAGGAACACCTGCCCTTGGAGATTGACGGAAATTGTGATGGGCTCCTTGTCCTGGTCAAGGCTTTTGGCTTGGCTCTGTGGAAGATCGAGCGGCACACCGACAGTCAGCAGCGGGGCTGAAACCATGAAAATGATCAGCAGCACCAGCATGACGTCGACCATCGGGGTGACGTTGATCTCGCTCATGACACCGCGCCGGCGCTGGTTGCGCCGGCCTGATCCGGAGGCATTGCCTGAGCTCATTGCCATGATGGCGCCTCAGGCCCGTTCATCAATCTGGCGCGACAGGATAGCCGCAAATTCATCCGCGAATCCTTCCATCCGCAGCGCGTGCTTGTTCACCTCGGACGCAAACTTATTGTAGAAAATCGTCGCCGGTATGGCGGCTATGAGGCCGATGGCCGTTGCAAACAGGGCCTCTGCGATGCCGGGCGCCACGACCGCCAGCGAGGTATTTTTGGACGCGGCAATCGATTGAAAGCTCGTCATAATTCCCCAAACCGTCCCCAACAGGCCGACGAAGGGGCCGGCTGAGCCAACCGTTGCCAGGACCAGCAAACGCCGCTCCAAGCGTTCGACTTCGCGCGAAATGGTAACGTCCATCACCTTTTCGATGCGCATCTGCAAGCCCGCGAAGGAGCGCGCCTGGCCTTCCAGGCTGCGCTTCCATTCCCGCATGGCCGCGACGAACAAAGCCGCCATTGAATCGCTCGGCTTGGCGGACAAGTTTCGATAGAGTTCCTCGAGCGATTGCCCTGACCAGAACGCCTGTTCAAACCGATCCATGGTTTTGCGCATACGCGCAAAAAGAAAGGTTTTATCGAGCGCGATCGCCCAAACCCAGACCGAGCACAAAAGGAGCCCGACGATAACCGCCTTGACGGGCCATCGCGCTTCCAAGAACATGGCCCACAGGGCGAGGTCAGAGGAACCTGGTACGGGCAGCTCAGTCGGATTCATGGGACATCCTCTCTGTCGCCGGAACAAGGGGCGCCTTCACGAGGACCAAAAGGGAACTGGCATTCGACCGATCTAGCGATCGAGCGACCCGCCGAAATCCCCAATTTGGCAAAAATCGCGCCGTCCGCCGCCCGGTAGGCATTCGACTTCCCCGTCAAACATGTCCAAACTTGGGCATACCCCATTGATCTCAACCGCAAATCACGGGCCCTAACTGGCCCTGATTGGGGTTAAGGTTGGGTTAACGGGATTGCGGCAATTGGATGTGAATGAACGCGTGACAGCAAGTCGAAAGGGCGAAGACGCGCCCTTGCGGCTATTGCGCGCTAAGGCGAATGGAATTCGTAGGGCGCAATAGCGGCGCCGCGCGCCTTTTTGGCGCAAGCGGCAATGCGTATTGCGCCGCAAACGCGGGTTCGGCGCAATACGCCCCAAGGGCGCGACCGGATACATGAGCAAGTCGATAGGGCGGAGACGCGCCCTTGTGGCTATTGCGCCCTACGGCGAATGGGATTCGGATTTAACCGGAAATGTCCCGGGCGCACCGCGCCCGGGACACGCCTCCAATTTCACTCGACGATCGAACGAGCCTCAACTCTGCGCCGGTGGCGTTGACGTTGACGTTGCGCCACCACTGCGGCGATCCGCCATGAACTGATCGAACTCGGCCTTGTCTTTGGCGGCACGCAAGCGGCCGAGGAACTCGTGAAACTCCTTCTCTTCCTCTTCGAGGCGCCGCAACGTGTCTGCCCGATATTCGTCGAAGGCGTTGTTGCCGCTCGACCGTGGGTGCCACCAGGTTCCAGGGTGACGCATATCGCCTGCCCCGTGGTCGCCGTGGGCGCCATGCCCACCGTGGGCCCAACGGTGCATTCCATTTCGTTTCCAGCATCCCATGCGTCCGCTCCATATCAGGAAGGCGAGAAGTCCAAGTCCGAGCATCCAGTTGATGATGAAGGACAGGACCAGAAGGGCGATCCAGGCTGGTTGTCCCAGTTCGTCAAATTTCGCAACGATCGGCATGTGTTCGCCTCGTATGTAAATGTAATTTACATTCACTTAGCTAGTTCGACTTTAGCCGCCTGTCAAGGGCCGTTTGCGATGTGAATTCGGAGGCGAATTCTGCCTGCGCTACGGATTGAAATTGCCGCTTCGTGGGGCGGAATAGCCATTGCGCGCAGGCCCTTGCGCGACACGACATTGGGCGTCACGACATTGCGTATTCCACCGTACCCGAGAGACCACTGGCGCAATGCGCTTGGCCCTATTCGCCCTACGATTTGCGCAGCCCCAAGCCTTCGAGGTAGACCAGAACGCCGGCTTCCAGCAGGTCTTCCGCCGACATCGGCAGCGTCCGACGCGCGGCGTCTCCGCGTCCAAATAGGGATGCGACGCCGTGCGACAAGGCCCAGATGTGAAGCGCCATCATCATGGCGGGAGGTCGCGAGCCGGCCGGCAATTTCTCGATCAGTTTTTCGGAAGCCGACCGCAGCACCGCAAAGGCGCGGTCACCCGCCGCTCGAAGATCGGGATTGCCCTCGAGCGGGCAGCCTGCTTCGAACATGGCGGAATAATAGGCAGGTTCAGACCGCGCGAATTGCAAGTAGGCCCTGCCCACGGCCTCGAAGGCGACCAACGGGTCGGGTCGCCCCTCGTTCCATGCGCGCGCAAGTGTTGTCTCAAATAGCTCGAACCCGCGTAGCGCGACGCTCGCGATCAACTCGTCGCGATCACGAAAGTGGCGGTAGGGAGCTGCCGGACTGACGCCTGCCCAGCGTGCCGCCTCCGCAAAGGTAAACCCCGCCGGCCCTTTCTTGACAATCAAGTCAAGCGCTGCGCGGATCAATTCATCCTTGAGATTGCCGTGGTGATAGCCGCGGCCTCCCTGATCGTCGCCTTTGGACCAAATCATGTGAAGGGTTATTACATACGACGGAGCCGGCCGTCGACAGCGTAATATTCTTGAGCCTCGACCGCGGACAACCCTGCACAGGACAGATTTCAGATGGGACGCATATTGCAGGTCGTGTCGCTCGTGATCGGGCTCATGAGCAATCTTTTGCCGCTCGTCGGCGTGCTGTACTGGCAATGGGACACATTCCAACTCTTGATGCTCTTTTGGATGGAAACCACCATCGCGGCGTTCTGGATGCTGATGCGCCTGTCACGGCTGTCACCCGCCGAGTGCGGAACATTCACCGTGAACGGTCAGAAGAAGCAGGCAACTCCGAGAGCGCTCGTCTTATTCTTCGCCCTCCATTCCGGCGGATTCATCCTTGTGCACCTG
>DATGVJ010000375.1:0-2742 GCA_035300505.1 Xanthobacteraceae bacterium | reverse complement strand
GCGGCAGCGAAGAGCTGCAGGCGCAACTCGACGTGACCATTTCGCCAATACTCAATCGGCAAAGCGCAGTCAAACAAATGTTGTGTGCGATCCTGTGCGATGTTGTGCGATCCTGTGGAAGCCACCCATGCGATTCAACACGCACGTTTCTGTGCTTTAAGTGCCTTCGCCGCCATGGCGTAGCCACCTCCGCCGGCATCGACAAAGTGAATATGTTTGTGGGGTCCCTGGATGTAACAGGTCAGAAGGGCGCAGGGGTCGGCGTGATGTCCGTAGAAAATCTCCCCCGTTTGATAGAGATCTTCCAGCGTCTTGAGCAAGCGCTCCTTTTGAGGCCGCGACACATCGACGACCATGCGCAGGGCGCCGTCGAATTTTAGATAGTCGGTGTTCTGGGTCAATTCGCGCAAGTATTCGATGGGCTCGGTGATGTTCTTTTGGCCACGCCATTGCAGGAATAAGACGTGCCCTAATGAAATGAGATAGGTCTTCATCAGATATCCGAGCCGCCGCGCTCCACGCTCGCATCGCATCCTGGCTTCTTGAATAAGATATTTCGGCGGCCAGGACAGGCGCAGTTCCGTCAACGAAATCGGCCGATATTCCGGTCCCAGCAATTGGCTCAAAATCTTCCGGTAGACTTGCGCCGCCGTCTCACCGCCATGGCGTGCCTGCACGATCAAAGCCAACACCTCGAATTTGCGCGCAGGCAACGGGTTCCAACGGCATTCCAAGCCACCCAGATCGCCTGCCCTGCCGCCCGCGACCGCAGGCTCATCAGGCAGATTGAATTGCGCCTCCCGCTCCTTCATCCAAGAGTCGGCCAGTGCCCAGCCATCGCCGTGCAACAGCGCTATGTCCTGAATCTCGGAGATCTTCAGCTTCGCGACAGCCAATCTGGCGCCGGCTTTGACAATATCCGCGGCAGCAATGATTGCAACGCGAAGCTCCAGCCCAAGTTCCCGGCGGGCAACCGCACGGGTATGGGTCAGGGCCGCCTTGGCATGGTCGATCACGTCGGCAGGAAGCGCCAAAGTGGCACCATCGCCCCCGAACACAAAGGGAAAGGAGTGACCGGCCAATGCGTTCTGCACGGCCACTATGCACGCCACGCCCACCATGTTGACGTCTTTGTAACGGCCAGCCTCGATGGCCTCGGTCGAATTCTTGACATCGGTCAGAACGACAACCCAGTCTGCCGGCAATTCCTTGTAGATGCTGCTTGCGGCAATCAAGTTATGGTCCGCAATCGGCTTCAAGTCGGCAAAAAACGCTTTCGACATGCTGCTTGCCATCACGGTCCAAGCGTCCGGACGACCCGCATTCCGGCATTGATGTAGCGATAGGCTTGCGGCTGCTGGCCGCGCACCGCCGTGCGGAGATAGTCAGGCGGATAACCCCAGGCCCCACCGCGTTGGACGCGGACACCGCAATTCCCGCTCGTCCAGGCCGAACCATCCGATGGCGCACCTGTGTAATTGCCGTTCCAGCAATCCTCGACCCATTCGAAGACATTTCCAAGCATGTCGTAGAGCCCAAATCGATTGGCCGCATAGCTGCCGACCGGAGCCGTGTAGGCATGGCCGTCGTTGCAAGAAAGGAGCATCCAACTCGTCGCGCCGGGAACGTCCTTGCCCGCCGCCTGATCCGCCCCGTTGCCATAGCGGCAGTAGTCACCAACATTGCTGCCGAAATGAAACGGCGCCCTGCTCCCTGCCCGCGCCGCATATTCCCACTCGGCCTCGCTCGGCAGCCGATAGTCGTGCCCGGTCTTGCGCGACAGCCAAGCCAGATAGGCCTTGGCGTCGTCCCAGCTCAGGCACGTTGCGGGATGCGCACCGCTTTGCGGAAAAGGCGGATTGCGCCACGAATAGCCCTGCCGTTCCGACCACTTGCCGTCCTGCCAGATGTCGCAAACCGACCCGGTGTCGTGGCCCGTCTCCGTGGCGAATTCCGCGAACTGATCGACCGTTACTTCGAATTTGCCAACCGCAAAGCGCCGCGCGATCGTCACCTTGTGCAATGGGCCTTCGTTTTCACTGCGGGCCTTTTCATTTTTTGGCGATCCCATGCGGAACACGCCCGCCGGCACCACCACCATCTCGGGACAGACATCGCATTCCTTGAAGGTGGCCTTCGGCTTGAGGGAGCGCTCCTGTGTCGACGACAACTGGGCCTGGGCGATCGACGGCACCGAAAATGCGATGGCGCCAAGAATTCCGATCCACGATAGCAATGGGCGCATGTTTGCCTCCCGAAATTTTTTCGATACCGCCGTCAAATGATATTACTCTCGATGCCAGGGCGTTGGATGCAAAACGCGCGCAGCGGTTTACCTTACGTCCGATTGGCACAACTTGAGCAAGGAGCCATGACCGATGTCCAATCATATCTCGTTCACGCGGCGCAGGGCTGTTGTCCTTATAGCTGGCGCTACGTCCCTTCCTTTGGGCCATCCCCTGGCTGCAGAAGTTATCACGGTTCATAAGGATCCAAATTGCGGATGCTGCAACGGCTGGGTCTCGCATTTGCGAGAGGCCGGTTTCTCGGTGAGCACCGTGGAGACGAGGGATCTCGACGCTTTGAAGACGCGGCTTGGCGTACCAGCGGACTTGGCTGCCTGTCATACGGCGCAGGTCGCCGGGTATCTTGTCGAAGGGCACGTACCAGCGTTTGCCCTTAAGCGGTTTCTTGCTGAGAAGCCAAACGCGGCGGGACTAGCGGTTCCCGGAATGCCGGTTG
>DATGVJ010000374.1:0-68703 GCA_035300505.1 Xanthobacteraceae bacterium | reverse complement strand
GGTCGCGATCGGAATCGGCATGTGGCTCGCCCTGATCATGGCGTTCAATGTCTGGTTCATCATCTGGCCCAATCAGCAAAAGGTGCTTGGTCTCGTTACCGCCTCCGCCGACGAGAAGGCGGCGGCCGCGCGCCTTGCAGGCTTGACTTCACGCGTCAACACGATGCTCTCCATTCCGATGCTGTTTTGCATGGTGGCGCAGCAAAATGCCGGCCTCTAGTGTGCTGCGTCATTCAAAATGACGGGGTCTTTGTAGGGGCGGGTTTGAAACCCGCCCCTACGAATCAGAGGTCTTTGCATCCCTTCAATTTGATTGAAGCGGGCAACTAGTTTTATGTCTATTGGAGCGATCGTGGGCACCGCCCATGATCGCTTCTCGCACCCCCTGCGTTTACGCCGGTCGGCATGGACCCCACGCCGGCGCCTGCAACCTGTGTATTTTGCTATTTTACTCGTAGGGAGGCGGGCGGGCCGGTGCCCGAGCGGAGGTCGGATGTCGGGTGGCTGCCGGAGCCTGAAGTGGCCACGGCGCATAAAACGTAAATTAATCAAATAGTTGGTGAGATTTTTGCCGTTTTATTCGAAGGTCGAGCGACGCCGCTTGGGTGCTATTTTAGGAGCCTTTGGACGGGATTAAGATCCTTGATGAAATCCATGGCGGCAGCCCTGCGGCGATGCCTTACGTCAATCACGGCTGCCTGGTTTATCCACAGTCAAGAGATTAGTTATTGCGATTGTTGATAATTGGGGTCACAATTAATCAGTAACCTTAGCAGCGTGTTACTTTGCCAGGCGTGGATCGCGTGTGCAAGCGCTGCCGGGGTGCCCTCTTAAGGGTGCGTTTGTGTTATGCCAGTCATCTTGTTCGTGTTAGGTATTTTGCTCACCGGGGTGGGCATCGTGCTGGTCGGATTTGCCATTCCGATCAATGAGTCGGCTATTGGCCAGACGCTGATCATCGCCGGCGCAGTTGCGGTCGTTGGTGGCCCCCTGTTAGTTGGCATGGGTGCGACAATTTCTCAGTTGTCGCAAATTGCTGTAGGGCTCAAGGCCAAGCCTGCGAGTCGCACCGGACGTGTCGCCGCGGCGGTGCAACGCGCCGAGGAGATATTTCCTGATCCTCAGGTGCTCGAAGCGCGTTCTCCGGAAGCACGCGTTGCAGGACCAAGTCGTGCCTCGGATTTGCGGCTACCTGTACCCAGCATGCCGGAACCGTCGGCTATCGAAGCCACTCCCGCTGTTGCACACGAGTCAGTGGGAGCAACCGCGATTGAGCGTTTGCGCGCCACCATGGCGCGGCCGTCGCATCAGGTGCCTGCACCATCTGCGGCCGATGTGGAAGATATGCCTTTGTCGCCCAATGGCAGCCAGCACCCGACAGCGCCTGTGCTTGATTCGATGCCCCCGATGGAACCGTCACCTGCACAAAGAGCGCCCGAACCGGCGGGACGAGCGACCCCCACCGACGGCGCGACCAAGGAGCCTCGCCTCGATTTTCTGTTCCGTTCGCGACCGACGCGGCCTGCTTCTTCGGACACCTTCGATGCAATGTGGCCCAAGCGAAATGGGCGAGTCGTTGCGGAGCCCTCCAGGGTAGAAAAAGTCGAAAGCATAGAGAGAGAAGATTCTGGAGCAGTCGCAACAATCACAATCGAACCACCCGTCGAAGAACGGCGTCCGCCTCCCATGGTCGAGGAGCGGCGCCCAACACAGCGGGTGTCGGCACTGCCCGACCGCGGGCCTTCACAGACTGAAGAATCACGGCCGATGGTTGCCATCCTCAAGTCCGGCGTCGTCGACGGGATGGCCTATACGCTCTATGCCGACGGTTCGATCGAGGCGCAGTTGCCGCAGGGCACGGTCAGGTTTGGATCTATTGCGGAGCTGAGGGCGCACATCGAGAACAACTCGTAGCGAGCCCCTTGTAGGCACGAGTTCGATCGCGACGCAGGTGCGGCAAACCCCGCCGCCGCCGGAATTGGGGGCATTACCAAAGCGGCGCGGGCGTTGTTCAAGCGCAACGAACGAGAAATCAACAATCTTTAATTGTATCGTCGTCCTAAATTCGCCGGGCTCAATGAAAGGGCGCCGGCTCAGATTTCCTTGTCTTTGTGGATGCAAGCCGACTGCGTGCTGTTGGCGTAAGGACAAGTGTCGGCGCCGGGAATACTTGGTTCTCTCGGGAACTTTTCTGTTACTTCAACGCAGTTAGGTCAATGTTGGCCGCAAAGCGCCTGCTGTCATGAAAATCCAAGTTTTCGTAACGTTCTTGAAGGACAAATTGGGGTCCAGCGATAAACAATTCTTGATTTGAACCCTGATCGCGAATAGAGGATTAGAAAATATAGATTTTATTCAGTTGATCGGTGCGATTTTCCAAGTCCAACAAACAACTGGTGCATTGATTTTGAGTGAATACATGGGGATCAGGTGGCCTTGCGGCGATCCCGAGATCAATAGACAGCAGGATCAGTAGTCAATGACCGACAGCTCATCAGGCGAAAGATATATCGAACTCACGGCGAGCATCGTTTCAGCCTATGTCAGCAACAATCCAGTTGCTGCCAACGATTTGCCTGCCCTGATTGATCAAGTTCATACCGCTCTGACGCGGGTATCGGGTGGACAAGCCGACATGTCGTCCGAACCATTGCGCCCCGCAATTGCGCTTAAGAAATCGGTCACGGCGGACCACATTGTCTGTCTTGAGGACGGAAAGAAATTCAAGTCGCTTAAGCGCCATTTGCGCACGCAATACAATATGACACCCGAGCAATACCGCGAAAAATGGAATCTGGCGCCAGACTATCCGATGGTGGCGCCGAATTATGCCATGGCGCGCTCTGAACTTGCCAAGCAGATGGGGCTCGGGCAGCAGCGTCGCCGCCGGAAATAACAGCCTTTCAGTCGGATCCTGTCATGGCGGACCGCGCGTCGCGTTTGATGCGTTCGACCATTGAGCGAAATCCATTCGAGCGCTGTGGAGTAAGGTGCTCGCGCATGCCAATGCGTTCGAATACCGCCACCGCATCGGTGTTCAATATATCGCTGGCATGCTTGCCAGAATAGATTGCAAACAGGATTGCAATAAGCCCACGCACGATATGGGCGTCGCTGTCACCCACGAATGACAACACGGGTCCCTTCGACCCGTTGTCACTTACATTAGTCTTCAACCAGACCTGACTGGCGCAACCCAGCACCTTGTTGGCCTGAGTGCGATCCTGTTCCTCGATCGGCGGCAGGCTTCGCCCCAACTCGATGACGTAGCGATAGCGGTCATCCCAATCGTCCAGCAGTGTAAGATTGTCGACGATCTCGCCGATGGTGTCGTTGGAGGTCTCATTGATGGTCATGGCAGCTTGCGTGGCCTTGCGGTCTTTGGTCGATGTACCCAAGATCGGCAAGCCGATTGGGGCGCGCGCATCCGTTAACCATAATTCTCCGCATGGAGTGCGGCATGACCGTACGCGCTCTTACCATATAGGGGGTTGATCTTGAAAAATCGACCGGGGCCGTAAACGACAGAGCAGAATGTCCGAGGAACTGGGATATTCGCGGGCTACGGCTTGGACAGTTGCGTTATGGTTTGCGCCAGGCCGGAGCCAGATCCGCCGGCGTCAAGGTGTGATGTGACGCCTTTGCTGGTGGCATTGGAATTGTCGACGTCACGCTGGCTTCGCTCGGGCCAAGCTGTTCATTGAGGAACTCGTAGAGCATCTTGGCGCCTACTTGCGCGCGCTGACCAAGCGCAACGGCCGTCTGGCCCCCGATCACACAGGCATCGGGCTGCCGTTCGCAAAATTTGTTCATGTCGGAGACCGCGGCTTTGGCCGCGGACATCGCATCGAACGCGCTGACCTGCACCTTGGGTGCGGGTTGTGTACCACCGATTGGCAACAAGACTAGGACAAGCCCTAGCCAGAACGCCGACTTCAAAAGGAACCACATGCCGCTTCCCCGTGACAAGCCCCTTGAGGAGTTACCCTGCATAATGAACCTAGCAGGGGGCTTTGAACACCGGGTTCGGGGCGGCGTGCTGATTTTCGCTAGTTTTAAGTTAAATTGTCGGCGAATTTTCAGAAAATTTGAACGAATTCGCGAATTGTAACGAAGGTGCGTTGCGGGTCCGGAATGCGATACCGCCGTATTTGTTGCGGGTGGGCTTTCAACCCTCATTTGCGGCCATTACGTGCCAATCGTCCTGGTCCAGGCGGCTGTTGGCAACCGACCATTCACCATTCGGCACGAATACCGTCGATCAGGCCCCTCAAAACCGGTGAGGAGCCTCAATCGATGATCGGCCTTAGTTTTCATTTAAGTCGCATTTGACACGATCTATCTCGAAAACAGGGGGAGTGCGTCCGGCAATCAATGGCGCACAAGGACCGTGCTCGATAGCGTTCGACACTATTCAGCCAAGCGGACAGGACGGCAGGCTCAACCTGGCATTTGGCCTGGCATGGTCACGCCTGACCCTTATCGCGTGCTGACGAATTGCATGGCGGACGTCGTCACGTGCCATGGCCGGAACGGTCTCGTTCTGTTCGTGTCGCCAGTCGCGGAATCGATGTTTGGTGCCAAGATTCACGACTTGATGGGGCGCGGCCTTTACGATCGGGTCCATTTGGGGGATCGTCCGGCCTTCCTTTCCGCCCTCTCTGATTGCGCAATGTCCGGAAAAAGCCGCTCGGTCGAGTTTCGCGTTCGGCGGGATCAACCTGCCGGCGATTCCGCGATGGAATTCATCTGGATCGAGATGCGTTGCAGCCTGCTCGATCAGGATTTCGATCCGGGTCATGACGCCGGCGACCGGCAGGTCGTTGCGGTCATGCGGGAGATTACCGAACGCAAGGCACGCGATTGCGAACTGGCAGAGGCTCACGGCGAGCTCGACCGGGTCAATGCCGCCAAGAGCCGGTTTCTGGCAACCATGAGCCACGAATTGCGTACGCCGCTCAATGCCATCATCGGATTTTCGGAGATGCTGACGAAAAAAGATGCGTTGATGATCGATGCTGGGCGGCAATGTGAATATGCGAAGCTCATCAACGAAACCGGCCGCCACCTGCTTGCCGTGGTCAATGGCATTCTCGACATGTCAAAGATTGAGAATGAAAGCTTTGAGATCGCTCCAGAACCATTCGCACCTGGACAAGTTATTGAGGACTGCTGCGATCTCCTGACGTTGAAGGCGCGTGACGCAAACCTCGACCTTGTCAGGTGCATGCCGCATGGCCTGCCGGACATTGTGGCTGACAAATGTTCGTTCAATCAAATCCTGATCAATCTGATATCCAACGCCATAAAATTTACACTCCCTGGTGGGACGATATCGGTTGGAGCCAAGGTCGACGGAGAGTGTTTTGTCGTGACTGTGGAGGACACCGGAGTTGGTATCGGGGCTGAGGATCTGCCGCGTATCGGAGATCCTTACTTCCAGGCTCGCTCGACCTGCAATCGCCACCAGGACGGTGCCGGGCTTGGCCTCTCGATTGTGAAAGGGTTGCTCACGTTGCACGGGGGCACGATGCACATCGATAGCCGCATCGGCAAGGGAACGCGGGTTACGGTCCATTTGCCGATCGATTGTGAAAGCTCGCGCAGGAATGAGGGACAGGCCAAGGGACAGGCCATGTGCCCGCCGTCGCCGTTACCGGCGATTTCCACGATCGTTCGACCGTCCAGCGTGAACTCGGAAAATCGGGTGAAGCTCAGTGCCTAGTACTGTACGTCCCGGCAGGGGTGCCGCAAGCCCGGTTGACAGCGATCTCGCCACATCGCGATGGCGGGTGCTTGCCGCGATGGGATGGAATTTTCGCGATGCCGTCGGGAGCTGTGTTGCAATCATTTTGGGCGGTACAATCCTGACCAATGTCCTGTTCATGCAGACGGGGCAGCACCCAGCGCCATTGTTTCGCAGCGAGCTCGCCGCGAGCGTTCCGCCTTCTACCAACGTGGCCCCCGCCAATCCGCCTGCTGCGAAGCCATCTGCTGCCAATCCATCTGCAACCAGTCCACCTGCAGCCAAAGAGACACCGGTTGCGAGCGTTCCGTCTGCGCGGCCACCCAACGCGCCAACCCAAAAGGCCGAACCGGTTCCGCCTGCGCGTCTTGGCGCCGAAATCGTGGCCGACATTCAGCGCGAACTTGCCCGGCGAGGTTACTATGAGGGCGTCATTGACGGTCGGTACGGCCCGCGGACCATCGCGGCCATACGCGATTTTGAGCAGACCGCAGGAATGAAGCCGAGCGCGGAGCCAAGTGAGATTTTGCTCCAAAGCATCAGACGATCATCGACGAAGCCCTCGCGCCCTGCCACCATCGTCTCGACTGGCGTTGTGCCCCCACGGCCTGCGCCGCAGCCGGCTCGCAATGATGCGATTGCGACGGCTTTGGCCCCTTCGAAGCGCGTCCTTACCGTGCAAAGGGTTTTGTCGGATTACGGCTATGGCCAGATCAAGCCCACCGGTGTGGTCGATGCCGATACCCAGATCGCCATCGAGAGATTCGAGCGCGAGCGCAAGCTGCCCGTCACCGGCCAGCCCTCCGACCGCGTGGTACGCGAGCTCTCGGCGATCGTTGGCCGTCCGCTGGAATAGGTTGGAGATGCGCCTCAAGTCTTCGATTTGGGTGGCTGCCTATATCCGCCGCTGTTACATCGAAGGTGCATTTGCGGCGGTGCGGCGGCGCGGCGCCGAGGATGCCGGCGCGATTTTCATCAAGCTCAATCTTCTCAATGGGACCGGCGAATTGTTCGGACCCGCCCCACAGTCAGCGTTTGATGAAACGCGTCCGGCGGATCGCGCCTTCACGTATTGTTTCAGGGATAGGACGGTCCCGGAGGAGAAAATTGAAGAACGCCTCGCACGCGAGGTTCGCTTTGATACCGACGTGTGGATCATCGAGATCGAGGATCGCGCCGGACGACATTTTTTGGATAATGTCGTGACCTGACTACCTCGCATCGGTGCCGGTAACGCGGCGACGATTTGCGTCGGGAACCGTTTTTGCGGATGTGCGGTGCGAGATGTCCGCAAGTGCCTGTCTGGCGCGACTGACGGTGCTTTGCCATTGCGCGGCATGTATCGGTTTTCTGAGCTGGGCCGGCTCAGCATCCTGCCAGATGTCAATCATGCGCCGTGCCGCCTCCAAGGTCATTTCATCGTACAGGGCTGTAAGCTTGTACAAGCGCTCGATCGATTGGCCCACAATCGGGTTCATGAACAACAGCATGCGCTGGAGCACACTTGCCGGTATCTCCAAAGCCTTGGCCGCAATGACAATCGGCTCACCCTGTCCGTCGGCGATCATGCGGTGGGCCATTTGCTGCGAGATGCCGAGCGTTCGTTCGAAATCGCTTGCGACCGATTCCAAGTTTCGTTGAAGCGCGGCTGCCTCCAGTTGCCAGACGTCGGCCGGTCGCAATGCCGACGGCGGGTTTGCGGGCCCGCAGGATGAATAGTCGAGTACGATCAGGATCAGCCTGCGCTCTTCCGCGTCGGCTGCGAAGAACTGGTCGCTTAGTTCCGAAGCTGTGCAGCCTGAAGCGGCTGTGCAGCCTGAAGCGGCTGTGCAGCCCGCGGGGACGGACGGTTCGCCCAAGTCACCGCCCAAGTCATCGTCCAAGTCAACCGCGCTCGATGTCACAATCACATCGGGCGTGTTGCGCGTCGCCTGTGCAGACAACAACTCTACGCTCTCCGTTGGGACGCTGGGCTGTTGGGTCACCGCCGCCGCCTTTGCACATAGTGGTTCCGCTTGTAGCAGCGCGGCGCCCGCCGGCGGCGCAAGAGCGGGCTCGGCCGGCGCCGTTTCCATGGCTACCAAGGGCGCGGACGTCGTGTCAACGTGCGGAGGCTTCGTCACGTTGGTGGCGGCATGTGGCTGTGCGACGTGTGGCTGTGCGGCATGTGGCTGCGCGGCATGTGGCTGTGTGACCTGCGCGAGCATGAGCGGCTGGCCGATGGATTGGGATGTTTCTGGTTTGAGCCGCCGTGCAACGATTTGTGCACATGATGCGCCGCGTTCGGCGGCAATTGACCTCAAGTCCTGCGGCGTCAAGCATGGCGACTGAAGCAGGACTGGTTCCGCGACTTCGAGAACGTCTCGCGCAAGCTGCAGGATGATCGGGCGCGGCGCATAAGCATGCGGCGCCAATCGTTTGGCAACGGCGGCGCGCGTCGCGATCTCGGTCTCATCCAGCAGCCGCATCGCGAGTTCGGTGAACTGGCGTTCTTCGTCCGTCGTGTGGACCGACGTTTGCAGATATTGGTCGGTGATCACGCGCAACAAGGTCGGTCGAATGTCGATGCCCTGTTGGTTAAGATTGAACAGGCCTTCAAGACCCGTGATGTTGGCCCACTTCAGCATGGAAGGTTTGCGTCCATCATTACAATTTATTTTCACTTCGCATCACATTTATTGTCACTTCGCACCACATTAGATCGATGGTGTTAGCGGAGCGTTAACCTTGGCTGCTCTTATATCGCGCCACCGGACTTTGATCGTGATGGGTCGATCCGGGTGCGTGGGAGAGAGATTTGGGAACGATCATCAGGCTTCCGACACCGGCGCGCAGCGCGAGCGAAAAATCGAAAATCGACAAGTCGCGGTCGGCCACCGTGATCATTCTGCCGGTCATTCGCATTGAGCGATATTCTGATTTTCCGCCGATCCCGCGACCTGGCCGCACCCGGCGCCGGCGGCGCGCCTCCCGCACCTGATCGAATTGTACCGTTACTGCTGTTGGCAGCGGGCGGTTGTGAGAACGTTGCGGGCGGTCGGGAGCAATCCGAATTCAGGTGCCAGCGCTTTGACCAGGACAAGGCCGGTGGTGGTTGGTGATTCGACAATCAGCCGGTCGGCGGCGGTGATTTCCTCGTCACCCGGAAGGTTGTTTCGCTGTTCACGGGTCATCAGTTCGAGTTCGATGACGCGACGGCCTGCTGAGCGATCGTTGATGGCATAGTAAGCGACCTCCGAACGCGTGTAGAATGAAACGGAAGTGTAGGCAGGGCTGATCGGAACGGAAAACTTCAACGGTCCGGACGAGAGGTCGTAGCGGCACACCGCTGTGGCAAAGGCCGGGTCCATGAACGGCATGAGGGCGTTCTCGGGCGTCGGAGCCGGCAGCGGCGTAATCGTATTGGTCCGCGTGATCGAGGACAGGCGGGAATAGGCGTCTTGCGTCGCCAGTCGTGGCAGGACGAGCACCGACGCAAGATGTACGACGCCACCAAGCAGCGCGCCTCCGAGCACCCAGAGCAGAAGGCGGATCACCGGCATCCCCTCTGAGCAATGGCAGGCATGGGAACGTCGCGCCCACTGCGCGTTGCTACTCCGATGGGCGTGTCATAAAGTCGTAGCACCAGCACGTAACGTTCAATGGCGCCCGTGGGCAGCCAGTTGCCCGGCCGGGCGCGCGGACCGACGGTGAGTTCAAATGTACCATCCTGGTCCCGGATGATTTCCTGGCTGGTGAAGCCGTAGCGCTGCACCGAATTGGCGACGAGGCTCCCCTGAGGATCGTATAGGGTAACCGTCCAATAACGAGCCTGTGGGGTAGTCCCGCTCAACACCACGTCGCAACGACCATCAAGCGTGCGACGTGCGTCGTCTGTGCGCGCATAGAACGCTACGCCATCGCCGGAGCCGACCGGGAGTTCGCCGCTGCGGGCAATCATGGCGCGCGCATATGGATCTATGCTTGCGGTGCCTACGCGCGGCCAGGCAGACCAGGCGCCAAGGGTTATGCCGCCGTAGGCTGCGCCTTGTGTCACGGCCACCCACGTGATGCCGAGGCCGATCGCTGCGGCCACCGCTAACGTAAACAATGATCCGATGAGCAACCGCACGCTTGACCCAATCGAATGGAAGCAACCTACATAGCATTTTCCGGCGAAGTGGACTTCCGGTTCGCCGAAGAAAACGCGTCAACTCAATAAGCTAGAGCGCGTCACCTATTTGGTGAGCACGGGACGCGATCTAGTTGCCGCGGCCTGGCGGCCGTCGATCAGCCGCGGACGCGAAGGCATCCAGCGGCTGCGGAATTGATTCCCCAGCGCTAGCCGCAGCGCCAGGTGCCGCATCGGCCCTCAAGGCTGGTTTGTCGTTCGAGACCAATGTGCGCGTCGCCTCGTCCATGAGCCTTTCGACGCGCACAAGGATGTCGGCACCTTTGCGTGTCAGGAGTGCCGGCCTCTGCGCGTCAGTATTGGCTTTGCCCGATGCGACGTTCTGACCTTTATTGGTTGGCGCAGGATTGGGCACGCCAGGGATCGCTTTGATTTCAATGCCCTGGTGGGCATAGGCCATGATGTCGCGCCAAGTTCCGGCCGGCAAGGATCCTCCGGTCATGCGATTGGTGGACGTATAGTCGTCGTTGCCATACCAAACGCCCGCAATGTAGTTGCCCGTGAAGCCGACAAACCAGGCGTCGCGATAGGCATTGGTGGTGCCGGTTTTTCCGGCTGACTTGGTGATGTCGAGGATGGCGCGCTTGCCGGTGCCCTCCTCGACGACCTTGTTCATCATCATGTTGAGATCGCGCGCAACCTGGGGCGGGATGACCTCGACGGACTTCTTGCCGTCCCGGTCGAAGCGCCAGATCAGGTCGCCGGCGCCATTTCGCACTTCAAGGATGGCATGGGGTGTGATCGACATGCCTTCATTGACGAAAATGCCGTATCCGCCGGTATGGTCGAGCACCGTCACTTCGTTGGCGCCGATCGGCATAGAGGGAGTGTCGGGAAGCGCCGTACGCAGGCCCGCCTTGCGGGCGACATCTCTAATCTTGGCACGTCCGGCTTTCGGGTTGCCGTTGCCCAGCGCAATCGACAGTTTGACAGGAATGACGTTGATCGAACGTACCAGAGCCTGGGTCAGCGTCATCGAGCCCGAAAAGCCGCCCGAGTAATTCTTCGGGCACCAGTTTCCGATGCAAACCGGCGAGTCGACAACGATTGTTGTCGGCTTGAAGCCCCCGCTCGCCAGCGCCGTCGCGTAGACATAGGGTTTGAAGGAAGAGCCCGGCTGCCGCAGCGCATCGGTCGCGCGGTTGAATTGGCTTGTTGCATAGTCGCGACCACCGACCATGGCGCGCACGGAACCGTCAGTCTCCATCAGGACTGCTGCCGCCTGTTTGGCATTGTATTCGCGGCCATATTGACGCAGGGAATCCTCGACCGCCTTTTCAGAGTTCTTTTGCAGACTGACGTCGATCGCCAAGCGGGCCACGAACACGCGTTCATGCGAATTGTTCGGCAGCTTTTCGGCGAGTTTTTTCATCTCGTCGAAGGCCCAGTCGAGATAATAACTGGGTGAACGTTCGTCACGCCGGTCCACCGATATTGCGGGATTGCGCCGCGCGCCGAACACCTGACCTTCCGTCATGAATCCGGCATCGACCAGATTGTCGAGCACGACGTTGGCGCGGGCACGGGCGGCCGGCAAATTGACGTGCGGGGCAAATTTGGACGGCGCCTTGAACAGTCCCGCCAACATGGCGGATTCCGAAAGCGTGACGTCGCGTGCCGACTTGTTGAAATAGAAGTGTGCGGCGGCGTCGACCCCATAGTTGCCGCCGCCCATATAGGCGCGGTCAAGGTAAAGTTTGAGAATCTCGTTTTTCTGCAGCCGGAACTCCAGCCAGGACGCCAGGAACGCTTCCTTGACCTTGCGTTCGATGGTGCGCTCGTTCGAAAGGAACAGGTTCTTGGCCAACTGCTGTGAGATGGAGGAGCCGCCCTGCACCACGCCGCCGGCGCGGGCGTTGGTCAAGACGGCGCGAAACGTCCCCGGAATGTCGATACCGAAATGCTCGTAGAAGCGGCGATCTTCCGTGGCGAGGGTCGCCTTGACCAAGTGGTCAGGCAACTGTTCGAGCGGGATCGAATCGTTGTGGCGGATGCCGCGCGAACCGATTTCGTTGCCGTAACGGTCGAGAAAGCTGACGGCAAGTTCGGATTTCTTGAGCCAGTCGTCATCGGATGTTTCCCGGAATGCGGGAATTGCGAGCGTCAGCATCAAGACGAGGCCGCCGGTGCCGAGCGTAAGTCCTTCCGAAAATGGCTCAATGAGGAGCCAGCGCCGCCAGCCGGCGACGTGGAACCGGTCCATGAACACCGTGAAGCGCTCGTAAAGCTCGCGGCCCCAGGTGCGGGTCTGGTAAACGCCGAAGTCGATGCGCGAATCAAGATCGAGCAAGACGCGGCGCAGCCGCGCCTTCCATTCGGTGTCGTTTTCGCGCTGTTGAAACAGGTCGAGCACTGGGCCCCTCTCGCTGACCGCCTCCTCAAACCCGCCCCAAGGTCGCCCCCAGGGTTGCCCCAAGAGGTCGCCATGACGACGGGTTGCAGCAGGATCGGATCTGCCGCACTGATTCTTTACCTGATCCTACGGGCCCACACTATTGCACGGAAGCCACAGTATGAAGTTAAAAAGCATCATTTATGGATGACACGCGCTATCATCCTGTAGGATTTCAGGTTGCATGTTAAGCTCGCACATAGACCTAAGGAATGGGACACAATAATGGCTCGCGATGAGGTTCCTTTCTGGAAACGTAAGTCATTGGAGAATATGACAGATTCGGAATGGGAAAGCCTCTGTGATGGGTGCGGGAGATGCTGTCTGGTCAAGCTCGAAGACGCCGACGACAGTTCGCGAACCTTTTTTACCGACGTGGGCTGCCGGTTGCTCGACGGAGAGACCTGCCGCTGTCAGGATTATCCCAACCGATCCAAGAAGGTGAAGGATTGCGTCCGTCTAACCCCCAGAAATGTAAAGAAAATCGTCTGGTTACCGCCAACCTGCGGCTATCGCCTGCTGGCCGACGGCCGCGACCTCTATTGGTGGCATCCCCTGGTTTCCGGGGATCCCGACAGCGTCCACCAAGCCGGCATCTCGGTCCGCGGCAAGGTCGGGGCCTGCGAGGACGATGTTCCGGACGAAGACCTCGAAGGCCGGATCGTAAGCTGGCCGGTCCGAATTCCGAAGGCTGCACGGAAAAAGCCTTAGCCCTTCATTAGTGCTCGGCGAACGGCGCTGGGCTCTGCCTTGATAACGTCGATAAGCGTACGTGCGGCTCCGGAGGGGCGGCGTGTGCCGAGTTCCCATTTGCGTACGGTGCCGACGGCGGTGCCAATGAACGACGCGAATTCAAGCTGCGAGAGGCCAAGCTTGAGTCGCGCTTCGCGGGCATCTGTATCGTGCGGTACCACTCGGTGGACGACGGCCTTAGTTCCCTTGCCGGCTGCGTAGTCGAGTGCTTCATGCAGGCTGGCGCGGATGTCGTCGGCCAAGCGCGGTGTTATGTTTTTCGCCATTGCTTCACCAACTTGTTCACCTGTGTTGTAAATTCTTTTTTCTCCGCCGCCGTCAAGTCGCTCTTCTCGTTTTTTGCATAAAGGGCGAGCAGGAAAATTGGTAAATCGACCGAATGGAAATAATAGACGACGCGCGCTCCACCTCGTTTGCCGGTTCCACCGCGGCCGATTCGGACTTTCCGCAATCCTCCTGTTTCAGGGATCAGGTCTCCGCAGGTCGGATCAAAGGCGACGAGATCAATGACCGCGTCCTGCTCTCCTGGTGTGAGCAACTCGCTTGCGCGCCGCCGTACCCGGCAAACTCGATCACAGAAACAGGTTGACGGCGCATACGTTCAGGTACCCCATTGGGGTTGTATAGTCAAGGCACCATCCGGCCAACGACGGCCAACGACCGTCCAGTCCACACGCAAGAATACGATGGTCTAAGGGCAAATCAGCCCCGTGCCTCGTCTGGGCGACCAGAACGGAAGCTAAGCGCGAACTTGCGCCTTGCGGTGAGGCCGTGCGACAGCAACCCATGAACGATTCAAACCGGCAGTCCGATGAGACGAGCAATGTCGGGCCTGCGTTGGGGCAAAGTCACGCAGCTGCGCTCTCGATCATCTTCGGCATCATGCTGGCGATGTTTCTCTCCGCGCTCGAACAGACCATCGTGGCACCGGCCTTGCCTACGATGGGGCGGGTACTCGGCGATGTCGAGAACCTTTCGTGGGTTGTGACCGCCTATCTCATCAGCGCCACAGTGGCGACGCCGCTGTTCGGCAAGCTTTCCGACATTTATGGCCGGCGCCGCATGATGCTGATCAGCATCGGCATATTCATTGCAGGGTCGCTGGGCTGTGCGGTCGCGCCCACCGTGCCACTTCTCATCGCCGGACGGGCGCTCCAGGGACTCGGTGGCGGCGGACTCTTGCCGCTTGCGCAAACCGTGATCGCCGATTTGTTGAGCCCGCGCGAGCGCCCAATCGTTCAAGGCTATTCCTCGACGATGTTCATGGCGGCGAGCATCATTGGGCCTGTCCTCGGGGGCTTTTTCACGGACCACTTGCATTGGTCGTTGATCTTCTGGATCAACCTGCCGTTGGGAGTTGCGGCTCTGGTCATGACCGATCGCGCGCTACGCCGGCTGCCGCGCAATGACCGGCCCCACCGGCTCGACCTAGTCGGCGCTGCCGCGATGGTCGCCGCCACGGTCGTATTACTTTTGGCATTGAGTTGGGGTGGGATACGCTATCCATGGATTTCGCTGCCGATCGGGTTTCTTTTCGGCGCCTCGGCGTTGTTGTGGATCGGCTTCTGGTGGCGCCTCATCCGGGCGCCGGAGCCGTTCATCCCGCTGTCGGTGCTGCGCGAACCCGTGATATGCGGCATTGTGATCGCGGGCTTCTTCAGCATCGGCACGATTATCGGCCTGTCGATCTTCATCCCACTCTATATCGAACTGGTCTTGGGTCTTTCGGCCAGCGCTTCTGGTATTGTACTTATCGGCTTCATGGGCGGCGCAACGCTCGGATCGTTGCTCGCGGGACGCCTGATCGTTCGGGTGCAACACTACAAGCGCGTCCCGGTTTATGCCGCGCCGCTCGCCGTCGTGGTTTTGGTCCTGCTGGCGATCTGGCCGTCCGGTTGGTCGCTGGTTGCGGTCACGGCTTTTATGACTCTCGCCGGAATAGGGATGGGCCCTATGTATCCGACGACCACTGTGATCGTTCAGAATGCGGTATTGCCGCATCAATTCGGCATCGCGACCGGGACACTGAACTTCTTTCGGTCGCTTGGAGGTGCAATCATCGTGGCAGCGTTCGCGGCGATTGTGCTCTCCGGGCTCGATGTGGCCGTGCCTGGCGGCACGCTCGACAAAATGGCTAACGCGGGTGCGTCGGCAAGTGAGCTTGCACAAAAGTTTCGGCTGGTCTTCGTGGCGGCTGCGTTCTTTCTTGGGCTTGCATGTATCGCAGTCGCGGTCATCGAAGAACGCCCATTGGGCGGTCCGTACGTCCGCGCACGGGAGCCGGAATGAGTCCGTTGCAGGAGCGTGGAGGTGGGGCCGCGCCGCCGTTGTCCCGCAAGGATATCCGCCGGATTTTTTACGCACTCATGATGGGTGGGTTCCTCTCGGCCGTGAACCAGACCATCGTGGCTAGTGCGCTGCCGACCATCGGACGCGAGCTTGACGATTTCCAGAATCTCTCCTGGGTGATCATCGCCTACCTGCTATCGTCGACGGTGGTGGCGCCGCTTTATGGCAAACTCTCCGATATTCATGGTCGTCGCGTCATGATGCTGGTTGCGCTCGGCCTGTTCATTGCGGGATCCGCGCTGTCGGCCGTGGCATCCAGCATGGCGGTCCTCATCGCCGGGCGGGTGCTGCAGGGGATCGGCGGCGGCGGCATCACGCCGATGGTGCAAACGACGGTCGCCGATATGGTCGCGCCGCGCGAGCGCGGCAGATATCAAGCCTATATGGGCACCGCCTGGATTGCAGCCGGAGTGGTGGGGCCGGTGCTGGGCGGCGTCATCGCAGACAAATGGCACTGGTCATGGATCTTCTGGCTCAATGTACCGCTCGGCCTGTGCGCTGCGTGGCTCTCCTCGACGGCCATGAAGCGCCTGCCGCCGCAGGGGCGCTCGCATCGGCTCGACATCATCGGGGCGAGTTTGATGATCCTTGCTGCCGTGGCGCTTCTCTTGGTGCTGACCTCGGGCGGCACGCGTGTTCCCTGGATCTCGTCCACGATCCTTGTGTTGCTGCTTCTTTCGATTGTTTTCACCCTTGGGTTTTCGTGGTGGCTTCACCGCGTCGATGAGCCGTTCCTGCCGCTCGGCGTATTGGCCAATCCGGTGATGCGTGTGGGCACGACGGCGACGTCCTGCGCGCTCGGCATGATGACAGGGTTCATGATCTACATGCCGCTCTACTATCAGGTCGTGCACAAGCTCAGCGCCACGCAATCCGGTCTCGCGCTCGTTCCCGTCATCGTGCTCACCACGCCCGGTTCGATGCTGTCGGGACGAGCGATGATGCATCTCCCCCACTACAAGATTTCTCCCACGATCGGAATGACGCTCGCGACCATTGCGGTTGCGGCGCTCGCCTGCTGGCCGGAGATGCAGCTTGGCTGGGTGATTTTTATCACTGGTGTGATCGGCCTCGGCGTCGGCTCGGTATTTCCCATTGCGACCGTGTCGATCCAAAATGCAGTGGAGCGCCGCGACGTTGGGACTGCGACCGGCGCGATGAACTTCTTTCGCGCGCTGGCGAGCGCCTTGGTGGTCGCAATCATGGGGGCGATATTGCTTGCCGGCCTCGGCGTTACGCCGGAGCGCGGCGGCATCGGTGTCGAATTGACGGTGACGCAAGCAGGCGCGAGTGGGGTCGCGGTTGGGCAAGTGTTCCGCTATGTCTTCGTGGCGGCGTTGGCAGTTTCGATCATTGGACTGGTCGCCGTGATCCTGCTTGAAGAGCGGCCCTTGCATGGACCTGCGGCCTGAGTTCGAGTTCGTACAAAGTTCTTGAGACAAACAAGAAAATATAACTATATTTTCTTACACCCCCCGGCGCGGAGTAAAGAAAATGGTCGACAAGCAGTATGCGGTCACGCACACGGACGAGGAGTGGCGTCGTCTGCTGACCCCCGAGCAATATCAGGTCCTTCGCCACCACGCGACCGAGCGGCCCGGCAGCTGCGCGCTCAATTACGAAAAGCGCGCCGGCACGTTTTACTGCGCCGGCTGCGATCAAGCCTTGTTTGTTTCCAAGAAAAAGTTCGAAAGCGGCACCGGCTGGCCAAGCTTCAACGATCCGGAGGCGGGGTCGACCGAGAATACGGTGGATCGCACCCACGGCATGGTCCGTACCGAAGTGCATTGCAGCCGCTGCGGCGGTCATCTCGGCCATGTCTTCGAGGACGGCCCGCCGCCCACGCATTTGCGCTATTGCATCAATGGCGTGGCGATGAATTTCAAGCCGGAATGACCTGGGGGCAGGGGGCTACCAAGGGTTTACAGGCTAGAGCGGCTGCGCCCCCCTGTAACGCCGTCCGGACGGGCGTCCGTCCGGCCACACCGAAGTTTCCATGTCCAGGTTGGCTTGTGCGACGGGCCGGAGTAAGCTGCCATACCCCAGCAACGTCCAAGCTGGTGGCAGCCCCGAGATTTGCGGCGATTAGTCGAATGTCCAGGTGACATCTTCGTTGCGACTTCTTCGTGGCTGTCGACAGTATAGAATGAAATACCAACCGCCGCGGTCGCGGAGTTCACGTGATCGTTCGGCATAAAACCGGAGGAGTGACTCAATGTCTCAAACAACGTGTCGTGCCGCAGGGCTGGCATTGGCGGCGACCCTCGCCGCAGGCTTCGTGAATTCCGCGAATGCCCAGGTTCTCGCGCACAAGGATATATCGATCGCCATGGCGACGACGATTGCGATGACCGCGATCGACAACTGTAAGGCAGCTGGCTACAACGTCTCGGTCCATGTGCTGGGCCGCAACGCCGAGACGATCGTGGGTATTCGCAATCCCTTGGCGGGCGTCAACACCTACGAGAATTCGTTCAAGAAGGCCTATACGTCGCGCACCTTCCGCATCGAATCCGGCAAGTTTGCCGATAACGTCGGCCAGAATCCGGTTGCCGCGCAGTTGATGCTTGCCAACATCGTGGCGGCCCGCGGCGCTTTGCCGATCAAGATCGGCGAAGAAACAATCGGCTCGGTTGGCATCTCCGGTGCGCCGGGCGGTGACAAGGACGAGGTCTGCGCCCAGGCCGGTATCGACAAGGTCAAGGACGACCTCAAGTAATCCGGCACCGCAATCACCGTTGAACAGATTCATCGCCAGTCCGGCATCATGGCTGGCATCAGGGAGAATAACATCATGATCAAAACCGCATGCGGTATCGCTGCCCTCGCTCTCGCTTGCTGCGCCACCAGCGGCGCAAATGCGCAGCTCCTCACCACCAAGCAACTCTCGCTTCCGATTGCCGTCACGATCGCCCAGACCGCCATCGAGACCTGCAAGCAGCAGGGCTATAACGTGTCCGTGCACGTGATCGGCAATATGGGCGAAATCCTGGTCGCGATGCGCGGCGACAATACCGGCCCGCACACCATGGAGAATTCCATGCGCAAGGCGCTGGCTTCGCGCGGGCAGCGCATCCCCTCTGGCCAGTTTGCCGAAAACGTCGCCAAGACACCCAACGCAGGCGCGCTGCGCCTGGGCAACATGATCCCGGCGCGCGGCGCGCTGCCGATCAACGTCGGCAATGTGACGATCGGCGCGGCCGGTGCTTCCGGTGCACCCGGCGGCGACAAGGACGAAGCCTGCGTCAAGGCCGGCCTCGACAAGGTTGCGGATCAACTGAAGTAACCCAACTCCGACAGGCCGGCCCCTCGACCTCGTGGGGCCGGCCGTTTTGTCAAAAAATTAGCTTCGTGAACGGGACCTTATTTCTTCATCGCAGGCGATCCATCGACGCCGGGATTCGTGTCGGGCGCTGACGGAGCCGCAGGCGAAGTTGCCGGTGCCGGAGCGGGCCGCGTTTGCGGCAAGGTATTGCCCTGACCTGTCGTCGTCGGTGGTGGATTGATGGCTGTCGTCGTTTTTTCCGGCGCGAATATCCACACAGCACCCGCTGCGAGAAGCATGACAAGACCTAACGCTATACCCACAATAGTTCCGGCATCCATGCCCTTGCGCGCTTCATAACGCGGGTCTGCAGTTGGATCGATGTTCGGGTCACGGTACGTCGGTTCGACGGGGGAAATGTTCTGTGGATCACGGATCATCTTGCAACTCCCTCTTCTAAGAGTTTGTGCACAATACTTAACGCGGGAGCCGGCTCTCAGTTCCCAACAATCGAAGGTGGTCCCGCGAGTTGCGCGCCAATCTGATCGAAAAGGGGAAGCTGTGGAGGGTTGTCAGCAGCAGAAACATTAAGTTTACGCTGGGGCGCAGAGTTATGCGCACGACAGATTTGCGGTGGCACTCGTGGCAAAGCCTTGTAGGTTATTTGTCGGCTGACGGCTTCTCTTGGCGGCGGCGACTTCGCCGGAAAGTAGTGACTCTCATTTGGGGGACCTATAAGCTCCGCCGCGGGGATATTCCAATGAGGCGGGCTCAATTTAGAGCCTGAATTTCCTTGGTTCCACAGATGGCCGGGTGAAAACACAGTTTCGCCATGCCATCGTGACAGCGGGGTATCGCTTCTTTGGCGGATTTGGCGGGGGCTCTTCAAGCCATGACCAGGACGACACTCATTCGCGTGCTGTTGGCCGCTGTCTTGGCGGTCTCGTCGATCGTTCGGGCTGCCCAGGCCCAGGTATGCACTTCCCTTTGTCCTCCTCCGCCTCCCGGGCCGTCCGGCGGCGGCGGCAACAACAACAACAAAGTCATTTGGTACGTGGTCGGCGGCGTGGCTGCCGGCGTCTTGGGACTGTTCCTCGGCACAAAGATATTTGGCGACCGGACGCCGCCTGACCGGACCGACGTGGACCACAGCTCGCTTCCGCCGGACCCGCCGTTGCGGCAGGTTTCATTGCCGCCGCAACAGCCGTTCGATCTGCCGCCGTCGCGCGGGCCTGCGCCGAAATCCGGGCCCGTCACGACGCAGCTGCGCAACGGCTTCAGTCTTCCACTGGCCGGCGCACCACATGTGTTCGACGAGGTCATCCTCGACATTCCGGCGAACGTCGGTGAGCCGACGCTCAATCGTATCGCGGCGGCTCACCGGATGACGCGTGTCGAGACCAAAACCTTTCGGTTGACGGGACGCACGTTGCATCGCTGGCGGATCGACAGCAATGTTCCGGTTGGGGCCGTGATCGTCAACATATCGCGCTTCGATCCGGAGGTCGCCGGGGCGCAGGCAAATCATCTTTTTAAACTCGCGCAGACCGAATTGAGTGCGTTGCCGGCAGCGAGCGGTGACCAGTATGCACCGGAAAAACTTCACCTCTCGGAGGCGCACCGTCTGGCGACCGGCAATCGCGTTCTGGTCGCGGTCATCGATTCTGGTGTCGATGCATCGCATCCCGATCTTGCCGGCGCGGTCGTGGATAATCTGGACGCCGCGAGCGATGATACGACCGCCCATCCGCACGGCACCGGCATGGCGGGCGCCATTGCGTCGCGGCGCACGGTGCTTGGCACCGCGCCGCGTGTGGCCCTGTTGACCGTGCGGGCATTCAGCACGAAGTCCAACAGCGCGGAAGGCACGACATTCAACATCATCAAGGGTTTGGATTGGGCGGCCGAGAAGGGCGCACGCATCGTCAATATGAGCTTCGCCGGGCCCGCTGATCCGCGCCTCAAGGACGCGCTGGCAAAGACGGCGCGCAAAGGCATCGTTTTGATTGCGGCAGCCGGCAATGCGGGCCCGCGCTCGCCTCCACTTTTTCCGGCAGCCGATCCGAATGTGATTGCGGTGACGGCGACCGACGCCAGCGACTCGTTGTTCGCGGGCGCCAATCGTGGTTCTCATATCGCGGTGGCGGCTCCTGGCGTTGACGTGCTGGTAGCCGCGCCAAGCGGCACTTATCAATTCACCACGGGGGACGTCCGTTGCTTCCGCGAATGTCAGCGGCGTCGCAGCCTTGCTGATCGAACGCAACCCCTCGCTCACGCCGGCTGACGTTCGCCGCCTGTTGACGCGCTCCGCCAAGACGCTCGGCAAGGGACGCGAGAAGGATTTTGGCGCCGGCCACGTCGACGCCTTTGCGGCCGTGTCGCAGGCCAGAACAAAGAATTGACGGCTATCGGGATTAAGGGGAGGGGAGCGCTGTGCTTCAATTTTGGAAATCAATCTGTGCGGGTTTGATCGTCGCCTTCGCGCTGGTGGGTGCGAGCACGTCAGCCAAAGCCGCGAGTGCGGGCGAGATCAACGCCGGGGCGGGTTCAACGCTTGACCGGTTGTTCCGCCAGATTCCCGGCACCCGCAACGTGGCCGCCAAGGCGGCCGGGGTCCTGGTGTTCCCGACGGTCGTCAAGGCCGGCATGGGGGTTGGCGGGGAGTATGGCGAGGGCGCCATGCGGGTCGGCGGCAGGACGGTCGGCTATTACAACACGATCGCGGCGTCGGTCGGTTTCCAGCTCGGCGCCCAGGCGCGTTCCGTCGTCATCATGTTCATGGCACCGGCGGCGCTTGCGAAGTTCCAAGGTATGGATGGCTGGAAGGTCGGGGTCGATGGATCCGTAACCCTGATCACGGTCGGCGCCGGCGGCTCGATCGATACCGACAAGATCACGAGCCCGGTGATTGGGTTCATCCTCGATTCGAAGGGGCTGATGTATAATCTCACGCTTGAAGGATCGAAGATTTCGCGCATCAGCCGGTAACGGAAGGTTCATCGCGCTGATGGAGTGATGAGTTGCTTCGGAGAGAATGCCGGTTTCAACACAGGAGCGGACAATGTCAGCGCGTGATGAATCAGATGATACATCACTCCAATTTTCACGCCGGCTTTTTCTCAGTTCCGCAACGGGCGTCGGCGTGCTGCTCACGGCTTTCGGCTTGCCGGCTGTTGCACAGCCGGCTGCTTCGCAGCAGGCTCCTGCTCCACAAACTGGTTCTCGCAAACGCATGATCGTCGACGCGCAGGTTCACCTCTGGAAGCCAGCAACAGCAGACCGGCCTTGGCGGCCGGGCGCTACGCCGCAACTGCCTGAGCCATTCACGGTCGAAAAATTGCTGCCGATAATGAACGAAGCCGGTGTCGATCGTGTCGTCATCGTGCCGCCTTCCTGGGAAGGCGATCGCAACGACTATGCGCTTGAGGCCGTTGCACGCCATCCGGATCGGTTTGCGATCATGGGCCGCATCGCGATCGAGAAGCCCGACTCCGCCGGCCTGTTGCCGAAGTGGAAAGAGCAGCCTGGAATGAAGGGCATTCGCGTGTCCTTCAATGGTACGCAGGCAGTCTGGTTGACCAATGGAACCGCGGATTGGTTCTGGCCGGCGGCCGAGAAAGCCGGCATTCCGGTGATGTTCCTGACCAATGGTCAGACACCACAGTTCGCCCGCATCGCCGAGCGTCATCCCGGTCTGCAACTCATTATCGATCACATGGGGCTGACGCTGGAAATCGCAAAGGAGCGAAGGATTCCGGCGGCGATCAGCGATTCCGTTGCGCTGGCGCGATATCCGAATGTTTCGGTCAAGCTGTCGTCGGCACCGACCTACTCGTTCGATCCTTATCCCTATCGCGACATGACGGAGAGCATCAAACGCCTGTTCGATGCGTTTGGTCCGCGCCGCTGTTTCTGGGGCACCGACATGACCAATTCGTTTGCCAAGGCGATCTATCGCCAGCGCATCGAGCATTTCACGCAGGAACTCAGCTTCTTGTCGGAAGAAGACAAGGACTGGATCATGGGCCGCGCGATCGCGACGAGGTTGGGGATCGCGTAGGGTTTGTAGGGTGGGCAAAGGCGCCGGGCACCGACCTCAAAACAAACACAAAACTGCGCGGCGCCGTGCCCACGCGTTCCCCCGCGTGTAAGTTGCCGCGTGGGCACGGCGCCATTGAGGCACGTTTCATGCCCCACGATTGTGCCCGGCGCCTCTGCCCACCCTACGGGACGTGAATCGATCGCACGCACCAAATTAAAAAAAGGCGCGGACTGATCCGCGCCTCTCTCATTTCCAATCAAAAAAGGCGCGGACTGATCCGCGCCTCTCTCATTTCCAATCACAAGCACGCGTCTGCGCGTGCTTGTGATCTCTTTACTTCGCCGTCTGCGCCTTCAGCGCCGCGATGTCTTCCGCGGTGCGGATGGTCATGACGAACATCTGGTGCGACCGGTAGGTCGGCAGGATGACCTTGGTCCGCCCGCTGCGCTCGTCGACCGAGACGTGCCGGCTTTCAGTGCCGCGCACCGGCATTTCGTAAGTCGTCCACTTGCCGGCGGCCGGGTCGTATTTCACGATCTGGTCGTTGGTCCACAGGTTGCCCCACACATTGTGCTTGCTGTCGACATGGATGTGATAGGCCTGCATGGCCTTGTCGGGGAACGGAATGATCGTAGTTTCATTCGTCTTGGTGTCGATGCGGGCAAAGCTCGCACCCCACGAATTGCCGACCCAGAGGATGTCGGCATTCTTGTCGGTGCCCATGCGGCGCGGTCCCTGGCCCCAGGGCAGCGGACTGCCGTTGGAGAGATCCGTGACCTTGTCATAGGCCGCGATCTGTTCCGGGGTGAACAAGTCCATGCCGGGCTTGTATTCCGGCAACTTGATCTCGACTGTGGAGCCGCTCGACATATCGGCCTTGCCGATCGTGTCCCAACCCATCTGCGCCCACCAGCCATTGCCACTGCGATCGCCCGCGGCCCCATAGGTGCCGGCTGTTCCGTTCGCCCGTTTGGAGTTCTTGGATTTGAACTCCGTGAACTTCTCGGTGGCCGGGTCGAAGGTCAACACGCCGTCTGGCGAAGAGGCCCATACCTTGCCTTTGCCGTCGACATCGAGCGTCACGGCGCCGCCGAGCGGCGACATGTTTAGCGGCGGCTGGTAGACCGTTATCTTCTCTGTCTTCGGGTCGAGTTTGCCGAGGCTGCGGCGGCCCGGATCGATGTCGAACCAGAGATTGCCTTCGGCGTCGCGGGTGAGCCCGTGCGCATTGGCGGCGCGGCCGTCGTTGCGGTTGACCTTGAGGAATTTCACTTCGCCGGTCTTGGTATCGACGCGGCCGATGGTGACCACCTTGTTCGGCGCGTTGGACGTGAACCAGAGATTGCCGTCGAAATCCATGGCGCCATCATGCTGGAGCAGCGTCATGCGGGTGGTGGTCCCCAGCGACCAATCCGTGCCGTCATTGGTATGGGCGGTGATTCCAACGCCCGCATCCGGGTTTTGCGGAACGTCATAGGTATTCCACACGACCTGGGCTGCTTCGCCGCTCGGACGCGGGCGTTCTTTGATCTTGAGCGCGGCTGAATTGGGTCCGCGCACCTTGGCAAGATAGGCCGAAAGTCCCTTCTGGTTGAGTTCGATGATCTGGTTGGGCTTGGCGCTGGCGACCAGGTTGCCGGTGTTCTGCACCAGCTTCATGAGGTCGATGACCTTGCTCCAGCCTGCCTCGTCGAACTTGAACTGCAACGGGTAGCTCGACATGTGGCAGCCAAGGCATTGGTTGCTGAAAATCTTCTTCATCTGCGCGTCTTGCGTGGTTTCTTCCGGCAACGACGCAATCATCAGTTCGGCCGGAAGCTGCCGCCAGCGGCGCTCTTGATCGGTCATTGGTTGCAGCACGAGATCTTGCTTCTTGGCTGCAGCGAGATCGACCTCGCTCTTGGCGGCCTCGTAGCTCAAAGCCTGTGCCCAAACGCGATACTTGCCGGCTTCCATGGCCGGGAAATAATAATTGCCCTGTTCATCGGTGTAGACATGGGTCGCGATAGTCGATCCTTCGCGCTTGGCTGACACCGTGACGCCACCCATCTTCTCGCCTGACGCCGAGGTGATGGTGCCCGAGAGCAATTGCTCGGCTGCCTGCGCGGCAACTGTCGTGACGAAACCGGCCGTGACGATGGCGGCCGCACCCAACATGAAACGATGCTTCTTCGTAACGTTCATCATGGTTCTCCTTGGATAGGCCGGTTCAGTACCTCGAAGTATGCTGGTGCGGCCGGTGACGACAGAAAGCTAACACAAAATCGTAACGCAGAAGTCGTGACAATGGCGCTTTAACACTGGCGAGGTCTTGATGGCGGGTATGCCCGCCGCCAATGCCAATGCGTGGAATCAGAAATTGCCCTCCCGACCACGTGCTATGTGCGAGATTACGCCCGGGCGGCCCCGAGGGGAAGGGCAGGGAATGCGGCAATTTAACAATAAAAAAGGGCAGCTCATCCCTTCGGAATGAGCCGCCCTCGTTGTTTCGGGCTGCCTATGGGGCAGCGCCTCTTGTAGAGTTAGTTCACCGCCTTCGCCTTGAGGGCCGCGAGATCGGCCTCGCTGCGCACCGACATCACGCCCATCTGGTTGGTGCGGTAGACCGGAACGACGACCTTGAGCGTGCCTTGACGCTCGTCAACCGAGATGTGGCGAATCTCAGTGCCGCGGACCGGCAGTTCGAAGGTCGTCCACTTCTGCGTCGCGGGGTCATATTTGACGATCTGGTCATTGGTCCAGAGGTTGCCCCAGACGTTGTGGTTGTTGTCGACCGCGATGTGGTAGGCCTGCATCGCCTTGTCGGGGAACGGCACGATCGTCGTGGCGTTCGTCTTGGTGTCGATGCGGGCGAGGCTCGAGCCCCAGGAGTTGCCGACCCAAAGCACGTCGGCATTCTTGTCAGTGCCCATGCGGCGCGGACCCTGGCCCCAGGGGAGCGGGTTGCCAATAGCGAGATCGTCGACCTTGTCATAGGCCGCGAGCTGAGCCGGCGTCAGGCGGTCCATCTCGGACTTGTTCTCCGGCAGCTTGATTTCGACCGTCGAGCCATCCGCGATGTTGGCCCTGCCGATCGTGTCCCAAGCCATCTGCGCCCACCAGCCGTTGCCGTCGCGGTCGCCGGCGGCGCCGTAGGTGGTGCCCTGGCCCCGAGCCGTCTTGAAGTTCTTGGTCTTGAACTCGGTGAACTTCTCGGTCGCGGGGTCGAACTGCAGCACGCCGTCCGGAGCCGAGGCCCAGATCTTGCCCTTGCCGTCGACGTCGAGCGTCACGGCGCCGCCCAACGGCGACATGTTTTGTGGCGTCTGGTAGACGGTGATCTTCTCGGTCTTCGGATCGAGCTTGCCGAGGCTGCGTCGGCCCGGATCGATGTCGAACCACAGATTGCCTTCGGCGTCGCGTGTCAGGCCGTGAGCATTCGCGGCGCGGCCGTCATTGCGGTTGACCTTGAGCGGCTTGTATTCACCGGTCTTGGCGTTGACCCGGCCGATGGTGACGGTCTTGTTCGGCGTATTCGATGTGAACCAGATATTGCCGTCAAAATCCATGCCGCCGTCGTGGGTGATCAGGCCGAGTTTGGACGTGGTGCCTTGGGTCCAATCGGTGCCGTCATTCTGCGGGCCCACCCCATGGGCAGCAGTAATGCCGGCTTCGGCATTCTGCGGCACGTCATAGAGGGTCCATACCGCGCGTGCGGCTTCGCCGGACGGACGCGGACGCGACACGGCTTTGAGCGAGCTTTCACCAGGGCCACGCGCGCGAGCGAGATAGGCCGCGAGCTGCTTCTGGTTCATCTCGATGATCTGGTTGGCCTTCGGGTTCGGCGGGACGGCGCCGGTGCCCTGCACGACCTTCATCAGGTTGATGATCTTGTTCCAGCCTTCTTCGTCGAAGCGGAACTGCAGCGGATAGTTCGGCGAATGACAACCGGTGCACTGGTTCATGAAGGTTCGCTTCATGTTGGCATCTTCGGTCGTTGCTTCGGGCAGCGCTGCGATCATCATTTCGCCGGGCAGTTGGCGGAAAGCGCGCTCCTTGTCGGTGATCGGCTTGAGGGCGAGATCCTGGCGCTTGGCAGCGGAGAGATCAACCGCATTCTTGGATGTCTCGAAGGAAAGCGCCTGCGCCCAGACGTTATACTTGCCGGCTTCCATCGGCGGGAAATAATAGTTGCCTTGTTCGTCGGTATAGACACTCGTCGTGATCGTGGTGCCGTCGCGCTTGGCCGATACCGTCACGCCGCCCAGCTTATCGCCCGATGCGGAGATGATGGTGCCGGAGAGAATTTGTTCGGCGGCCTGTCCGGCAACCGTCGTGACGAAACCGGCCGTGACGATGGCGGCAGCACTCAACATGAAACGATGCTTCTTAACATTCATCATGGTTCTCCTTGGATAGGCCGGTCCAGAACATGTACGCTGGTACGGCCGGTGACGATAGAAACCTGACACAGAATTGTAACACAGAAGTTTTCGCAATGGAGCTTTAACATTGGCATTGCGGTCCGAGGCCTTGATGGCAGGGTTCCCGCCGCCGATGCCTCCCACCGGCCATGCCAATGCGTGGAATCAGAAAATGCCTTCCCGACCACAAGTTCGGCCGAAGATTACGCCTGAGTGGTGCTGAGGGGAAGGGGGCCTACAACTAAACTGAAGGGAAGGCTTTCTTCGTAGGGGCGGGTCATCGTAGGATGGGTTGAGGCCCATAAGCGCGTTTACGCGCGTCTCGCGACGCGCTATGGCGAAACCCATCAACCACATGCCGAAGCCTATCATTTTTGCGGCCCGTGGGGTCGATGGGTTTCGGTAAATCGCGTGAAGAACGCGCTTTACCTCTACCCATCCGACGATCCGTGCCCTTGACCCATAAAAAGAGGCGCGGATTGGTCCGCGCCTCCTAATCTTCACAAACACAAGTACGCGTTTTCGCGTGCTTGTGTTTTCTAGTTCACCGCCTTCGCCTTGAGGGCCGCGAGATCGGCCTCGCTGCGCACCGACATCACGCCCATCTGGTTGGTGCGGTAGACCGGAACGACGACCTTGAGCGTGCCTTGACGCTCGTCAACCGCGATGTGGCGAATCTCCGTGCCGCGGACCGGCAGTTCGAAGGTCGTCCACTTCTGCGTTGCGGGGTCATATTTGACGATCTGGTCATTGGTCCAGAGGTTGCCCCAGACGTTGTGCTGATCGTCGACTGCGATGTGGTAGGGCTGCATCGCCTTGTCGGGGAACGGCACAATCGTCGTGGCGTTCGTCTTGGTGTCGATGCGGGCCAGGCTCGAGCCCCAGGAGTTGCCGACCCAGAGGACGTCGGCCTTCTTGTCCGTGCCCATGCGGCGCGGACCCTGGCCCCAGGGGAGCGGGTTGCCGTTGGCAAGGTCGTCGACCTTGTCGTAAGCCGCGAGCTGAGCCGGGGTGAGCCGGTCCATTTCCGCCTTGTTTTCCGGCAGCTTGATCTCGACCGTCGAGCCATCCGCGATGTTGGCCCTGCCGATTGTGTCCCAGCCCATCTGCGCCCACCAGCCATTGCCGTCACGGTCGCCGGCGGCGCCGTAGGTGTTGGCCTGGCCACGTGCGGTCTTGTGGTTCTTGGACTTGAACTCGGTGAACTTCTCGCTCACCGGGTCGAATTGCAGCACGCCGTCCGGAGAGGATGCCCAGACCTTGCCCTTGCCGTCGACGTCGAGTGTCACGGCGCCGCCGAGTGGCGACATGCCCTGCGGCGTCTGGTAGACGGTGATCTTCTCGGTCTTCGGGTCGAGCTTGTCGAGGCTGCGGCGGCCCGGATCGACGTCGAACCAGAGATTGCCTTCGGCGTCGCGGGTCAGGCCATGAGCGTTGGCGGCGCGGCCGTCATTGCGGTTGACTTTGAGTGCCTTGTATTCACCGGTCTTGGCGTTGACGCGGCCGACTGTGACGCTCTTGTTCGGCGAGTTCGAGGTGAACCAGATGTTGCCGTCGAAGTCCATGCCACCGTCATGGGTGATCAGGCCGAGCTTGGAAGTCGTGCCCTGGGTCCAGTCCGTGCCGTCATTCTGTGGCCCGGGCCCGTGGGCGAGGGTAATGCCGGCGTCGGCATTCTGCGGGACATCATAGAGCGTCCAAACCGCACGAGCGGCTTCGCCGGACGGGCGGGGACGTGACACCACCTTCACGGAACTTTCGCCAGGACCACGCGCACGGGCCAGATAGGCCGCGAGCTGCTTCTGGTTCATATCGATGATCTGGTTAGCCTTGGGGTTTGCCGGATAGGCGCCGGTGTTCTGCACGACCTTCATGAGGTCGATGATCTTGCTCCAGCCTGCTTCATCAAAGCGGAATTGCAGCGGATAGTTCGGCGCATGACAACCCGTGCACTGGTTCATGAAGATTTTCTTCATGTTGGCATCTTCGGTCGTTGCTTCCGGCAGAGCCGCGATCATCATTTCGCCGGGCAGTTGGCGGAAAGCGCGCTCCTTGTCGGTGATCGCCTTGAGGGCGAGGTTCTGGCGCTTGGCAGCCAACAGGTCGACTGCACTCTTCGATGTCTCGAAGGCGAGCGCCTGCGCCCAAACGTTGTACTTGCCGGCCTCCATCGGCGGGAAATAATAGTTGCCCTGTTCGTCGGTATAGACGCTGGTCGTGATCGTGGTGCCGTCGCGCTTGGCCGACACCGTCACGCCGCCCAGCTTTTCGCCCGTGGCCGAGGTGATGGTCCCGGAGAGAATTTGTTCGGCGGCCTGCGAGGCAACCGTCGTGACCAAGCCCGCCGTAACCATGGCGGCAACGCCCAACATGAAACGTTTCTTCCTAATGTTCATTCTGCTTCTCCTTGGATGGTCCGCTCAGCATGGTTGATTTGCTGCTGCGGCCGGGGTGACAGTCGACAGGCAAGCGATGATCGGACTCCGCAGGACTGGGCGAAAAGCTGCCGGCCTGTGGTCTGCTGTTTGGTAAACTGCTGGGCGGACGCAGGCCCTGCCGCAACCGACAGCGTCGAGGCCAGGAACGCAAACGCAACGCGTGATCGTGGTGAACTTCATCGAGAAACCTGCCGGTTTTTCGTTTGGGGCAGATTACGCTGGGTTTAACCCGAGGGGAAGAGCGGATGTGAGGATCGAGGCTGCGACCTTTGCGCCTGCAAGGCCTCTGTAGAATTTCATTAACATAATGATGTTAATGCATTATTTTCCGTCCACAACTCTACCTTGCAGCGCGTAATCGAAATGATCTACTTCCGGCCTTGACAGCGGGGCAGCAAGCTTTTCGGGGTGTCATGACTTCGACCGTCGATCATACATTCAACGATGACCTTCTGGCCAACGAAGCCGATCTCGACAAAGTGCGTGAGCGCTCGAAGATGTCCTCTATCACCCCGAACTGATCGCCTATTTCACGCAGTGCAATAAACGCGCGGAGGCCGTGGCGATTGCGCTGGCCGCTGTCGAAATCGCCGCATGGGGCCTGCACCTGAAGATCATCGACCCGCACGTATTGTTTGTCTCTGTAGCTGACATACGGAACCGAGTGTGCGCCTGACCGTCCTTCAAGCTCGCGGCGCTTGGTCCAGTTTTTCGCATCCGAACGGATGATCCCTGGTTGATGATGCGGCAAGTCCTGAAAGATATAGGCGTGAATGGCGGTCAAATGCCTGACGTCGAAACGGCCATTGATCGGGTCTTCGCGAAGTTCGCCGATGCGATCGTAAACAAGACCAGCTTCGCGCCAGTAGTTGTCGATCACGGCTTGTAGTGTGCGAGGATCGCAGCGGATAATTCCTGTCTTGTCGGCAACATCGATAAATTGTTACTTCGCCGTCTGCGCCTGCATGGGATGTCGGCTCAGCGCAGCGTCATACCGGCACTGCGTCGGTCGTTTGCCGCATTCGCGCCATTTTCAACGTCCTTCTCGGGCTGGAGCATCCGCGGGGAAACTGGACACAAACAAGGTTTGGTATGGCTGTCAAAGGATTTTCACGCGCGCGCTGGTTCCTCATGAGCCTGGCGGTGGCGGCCGTGATGGCGGGCGCTGCCTTCATGGTGTGGTATACGCTGCCGCCGCGCGTCATCACCATGGCGACCGGTGCCGAAGGCGGCGCTTATTTCGAGGTCGGCAAGCGCTATCGCGACCTGTTGGCACGCGATGGCATCACGCTGCGGCTGGTGCCGACCAGCGGCGCACTGGAAAATCTAAAGTTGCTGCGCGACCCCCAGTCCGGCGTGAGTGTGGCGTTGCTGCAGGGCGGCATTACCGACGAGCGCTCGTCGCCCGAGGCCGAAGCGCTCGGAACCGTCTTCTACGAACCGCTTTGGCTGTTCCTGCGCAGCGAGTTGCGCGGCCGCGGGCTCGATGCGCTGCGCGGCAAGAAAGTGTCGGTCGGACCGGAAGGCAGCGGAACCCGCGCCGTGGCGCTGGAACTTCTCAAACGCAGCGGTATGGCCGATGCGGTCGGGGAACTTCTGCCTTTGACGACACAAGTGGCGAGCGAGAAGCTGCTGGCCGGCGAGATCGACGCCGCGATCCTGCTCGTCGCTTTCGACTCGCCCGTCATTGCCCGCCTGATCACCGATGAGCGGGTGACGGTCTCCAGTTTCCCTAACGCCGACGCCTATGTGGCGCTCTTTCCCTTTCTCAGCAAAGTGATCGTTCCGGAAGGCGTCGCCGACCTCGCCCGCAACCGTCCGTCCTCGGACGTCGCGCTGGTTGCGCCGAAGGCCAGTCTGGCAGTCCGCAAAGACCTGCACTCGGCGCTGAAATTTCTGCTGCTGCAGACCGCGGTGCAGGTGCATTCGGCGCCGGGCATCTTCAATCATGCCGGCCAGTTTCCCGCCGCCGAGATGACTGACCTCCCGCTGGCGGCCGATGCGCTCCAGTTTTACAAATCGGGCAGACCTATTCTGCAGAACTACCTGCCGTTCTGGGCCGCCTCCCTGATCGGGCGGCTGGTCATCGTTGCCATACCGCTCCTGGGCGTCCTCTATCCCTTGGTGCGGATTGCACCGGCTCTATACGGCTGGGCCATGCGCTCGAAGATCACGCGTCTTTACGGCGAATTGCGTTTGTTGGAAGACGAGATGGAGCGCACCGGCGTCAACCGCAATGACCTGCAATTGGCGGCGCAACTCGATCGGCTCGAGCAGCAAGCCAATCACATCAAGCTGCCGCCGGGCTTTGTCAGCCAGCTCTACATCCTGCGCGACCACATTGCCTTGGTGCGGACCCGGCTGGAGGCGCTTGGCCGAGCCACAACCCACCCGCGGAGGCTGCATCCATCCGACGATGATGATGAAAACCGCACATCGAAAACCATGTTGGCGGCGCGTTAATACCAGCGGCCAATGGTTTTTTGGGGTATCCTCCGCGTAGAATAAGAGGTGAACCCAAGGGAGGAAACGATGGCTAAACAATCCGACATTTCGCGGCGGCACATGCTGGCGATGTCGGCGGCCGGTCTTGCGGTTGGCGGGTCGCGCGCGTCCGCGCAGACGGCAAAGCGGATCGAAAAATTTGCTCCGGAACTCGACAGCATCATCGCCACGTCCGAGCCGATTGAGGAACTCGCCTCAGGCACCGGCGGCACCATGGGGCCGACCGAAGGCCCGCTCTGGTGGAAGGAAGGCGGCTATCTTCTCTACAGCGACATCCACAACAATCGACAGATGAAATATGTGCCCGGGCAGGGCGCCTCGGTGGCGCGCGAGCCGGTCAACCGCACCAACGGGCTCACGCGCGACCTTCAGGGCCGCCTGGTCGGCTGCGAACGCGTGACGCGGCGGATCACGCGGCGCGAAGCCGATGGCAGCATCACGGTGATCTCCGGCAGCTTCCAGGGCAAGCAGCTCAACATCCCAAACGACGTCATCGTGAAATCGGACGGCGCGATCTATTTCACCGATCCGTTGAACGCGATGCCCGAGCAATGGGACATCGGGTTCCCGGGCGTCTATCGGGTATCGGCGGACCTCGGAACCATGACCTTGCTGGCGAACGACTTCGTGTTTCCGAATGGGCTTGCGTTTTCACCGGACGAGAGCGTGATGTACATCACGGATTTCCGGCGCGGGCTCATCCGCGCGTTCGACGTTTTGCCCAATGGCCTTTTGGCCAAACAGACCGATCGTGTTTTTGCCGACCTGCGCGGTCCAGAACCCGGCGGTCCCGACGGCTTGAAAGTCGACGTTGCGGGCAACGTCTATTGCGGCGGGTCGGGCGGAATCTACATTCTCGACCCCAAGGGCAAGAAACTCGGCCGCATCGTGCATGGGCGCCCTGAGACCACCAACATCGCCTTCGGCGGCGACGACTGGAAGACGCTCTACTACACCAACTGGAACTATGTCGGCGCCGTGAAGGTCAAGATTGCCGGCGTGCCGGTGCCGGTGGCGAAGAAGGGGTGAGCGCTGGCGCTACCTTGTCCTGGTAACGCTTGATCAACACCTCATCATCGACACCTTTGGCGCAATCCGCAACCAGACGCCTGCCGATCGATGCCAGCCCGTGATGGTCTTCATCGCCGGCGGCCGCCGTAATGTGCAGGATCGGCAGTCCGCGGGACCGGACGCGATCGACGAACTCCCGCTGCGAGCGTGCGGAAACGATGCGGTCGTCTGGATCCGCCAGGACAACCATGCGCCGCCCCGCCTGATCCTGCATCTTCGCAACATGATCGATGGGGTCGTAGAGCGACTTGATCAATGGTCCCGCCTGGAGGCCGCGATCCCGATGCACCGATTTCACCGACACTGCGCCGGACGCCATGACGGCGCAGCCGATGTCATTTCTCAACTGGGTCAGCGCCGCAACCGTGTGTCCGCCTCCGGACTGGCCCACCAGGTGAAATCGTTTGAACCGATGTCGCTCTTTTAGGCCGTCGAGCGCGGCCATCGCGACGCGGACCTCGAGCAGCGTACGACGCTCATGGAGATGGACTCCGGAGGAACCCAACGCGCCAAGTCGTCCAACCTCCGCATAGGGGCCGCCGAACGACCGTGACCAGCCGTGGGCCTCCCGCTGCAAACCACCGGAGGTCATTCGCGCCGCGGGAGCACTGAGCGCCCCGAGCGGTTTCTTGGGATCGCCGAGGTCTCCGTGAAAATATATTTCCGCCTCATCCTTGGAGCCGCCCACCGTGGAGAGCCAATACCGCACGCAAAAATCGCGGCCCTCGGCATGCACCCAAAGCGCCATACCGAGCTTCTTGCATTGCGCCTCATTAAGCTTGACCCCGCGGCTTATGACGTCGGTGCCGTGCAATGGCGGGTCGTCGGCGTCGGGGGGCGTTTCGGGCAGTTTTTTTTGAATCGAAGCAACGATTGCATCGTCGGCCATTCCCTTGGCGCAGTTCGCAGCGATTTGGCGTGCTGGCTCGAACAAACCGTGGGCGCTGTAGCCGGAAGCGGCCGTAAAGATTTGCCGGACCGGCAGACCTGCAGCTGCAAGACGCTTGGCATAGATTGTTTGCGAGCGCGCCGAGATGACGAGATCGTCGGGGTCCGTCACAACGAAAATGCGCAGGTCCGGCCGCTTGGCGATACGATCGACGAGCGTGATAGGATCAATCGCAGTCTTGTGACCTGTGAAGTCAATGGCGCGACCCTGTTCTGCGAGAAGGCTTCGCAGCGAGACCATGCCTGAGGCAAGCACCACGCAACCAAGGTCGCTGCGCTTCGCCAGGAGAACCGCCGCCGCATGTGCGCCCGCGTCGTAGGCGGCGATATGGATGCGTGCATAGTTGTGTCGCAACTTGATCGCATCGATCGCTGCCGAAATCAGCTCGATCTCGCGTGGGGTTCGCCTCTGGTTATGTTCGCCCGAAGACCCTTCTGTGCCCGGACGCGCCAGATGCACATAGGGCAGCGCAAGAGCCCTTGACCAGCTCGCGCTGCCGTTCTTGAGATTTGCCGGGGTCTGCCGCAAATAAATTTCGTGCGGCTTTGCCTCGCCCCGCCCGTTTACGGAAACCATATCGATGGTCAGGAAGATCAGCACGTCCGCGCCGGAGCCAGCACTTGTGTGATAATAGCGAATGCACTCTCCTTTTCGGTCCACGACGACCCAGACTGCTCCCGCAAGATTTGCGCATTCTTGTTCGGCAATCCGTTTGCCGTTGAGCAACTCGCTGCCGGAAAATGGCTCCGTTTCAAATTTTGGCGCTGGCAGCTGTTGCGCCGGCGCGTTGTCCTGGGAGGCGGCGAGGTTGTTGAGGCGTGCCCCCTCACCCGCATCTTTGGAGACGCCGCCCAGCCCGATTTCATAAATAATAGCGAGATTGGACTGCGCGAACACGTTGCCTTGGTCGGCGGCAAGCTTGTAGAGGCGTGCGGCCTCGCGGTCATCCTTGGGCAGGCCGCCGCGCCCGTTCGCGTAGAAAATACCGAGGTTGCCTTGCGCGAACGCGTTGCCCTGGTCGGCGGCGAGCTTGTAGAGGCGTGCAGCCGCGTGGTCATCCTTGGGGAGCCCACCTCGGCTGTTCGCATGGAAAACACCGAGGTTGGCTTGCGCGAACGCATTGCCTTGGTCAGCAGCGAGCTTGTAAAGGCGCGCGGCCTCGTGGTCATCCTTGGGGAGCCCACCTCGGCTGTTCGCATGGAAAAGTCCGAGATTTGCTTGCGCGAACGCATTGCCTTGGTCAGCGGCGAGCTTGTAGAGGCGTGCGGCCTCACGGTCATCTTTGGGGATGCCGCCGCGGCCGTTCGCATGGAAGACACCGAGGTTGACTTGCGCCAGAGCGTTGCCTTGGTCAGCGGCGAGCCTGTAGAGGCGTGCGGCCTCGGTGTCATCCTTGGTGAGGCCACCTCGGCCATTCGCATAGAAAACACCGAGGTTGACTTGCGCAAGAGCGTTGCCTTGGTTAGCAGCGAGCTTGTAGAGGCGTGCGGTCTCGGTGTCATCCTTGGAGAGGCCGCCGCGCCCGTTCGCATGGAAAACACCGAGAGTGTACTGCGCGACCGCGTAGCCCTGGTCGGCGGCGAGCCTGTAAAGGCGTGCGGCCTCTTGGTCATCCTTTGGGAGGCCGCCGCGGCCGGTTGCATAAAAAGTACCGAGACCATATTGCGCGATTGCAAAGCCTTGGTCAGCAGCGAGCTTGGAGAGGCGTGCGGCCTCGCGGTCGTCATTGGGGAGGCCGCTGCGGCCGTTCGCATAAAGAACGCCGAGATTGTTTTGCGCGACTGCGTGGCCCTGGTCAGCGGCAACCTTGTACAGGCGTGCGGCTTCCCTTTCGGCAATGCCGCCGACGCGGTAAAGGGCGCGACCAAGCTGAAGTATCAACCGGCCGTCGTCAGGGCGGGCGGCCGCGGCCGCCTGACAGGCTGGTACGGCCCGGGAGGCATCAATCCGATCAATAAGAACCCCTGGAATTCCCGGAGGCCGAAGATGATCGAAGGGGGATGCTGCCAACCGGTCACACTCGGCAACGGCAACATCATTATTTTCAGGTGGGGGCGCAGCTCTCTCAAAAACCGTCAAAGGCGGGCAGACACCAGGCCCGCTCTTCAAATCCCAGGTCATTCGGACGCGCGTCACGTCCTCAGCAACATAATAGTAACAATCGAAGCCTTCGCCGGAGACCTTAAGATTGGAATTGTCGCGGCCATTCGAAAGGCTGATGGAAGCATGTCCAAAGGACAGACTTGCTTCTCGCTGATCGGCACTCACCCGATTGAAGATCACCTGCAATCCGGGAGAATTGATCGAACTCCACAGGCCATCAAAGATGCGAAGCGGATCTGGCTGACTGTGCGCGAGCGGGCTCGCGATTAAAAAAAGCGCTGCGGTCAAGATTGCTTTAACACGACGCATCGAACTCCCCCGGAAAGCGGCAAATGTGTGTATATCTTTGGTAGGCGACCTGCGCAGCATACACGCTTTGACGCTTGTTATCGAGGGCACTGCGGACCATATTTGCGCGCGCTTCCAGAACTCAGAACTTTCTCTATGTTGGCATGATCCCGTGCCTGCCGGCTCTCGGCCTAACCATAGCGAGGCAAAAATAGCCCGAATCGGTTATATAGTGGCGACCCGGCAACGCACCGACCGATAACGCAACTTTCTGCGTTTGGTCCTGGCGACGGAGGTGCAGCGTGATCGGCATCCTGTTTTCCTTTCGAGGCCGCATCACGCGTGCTGAATTGTGGATCGGAATATTGGGATGGCTGGCTGCGATCACCTCGGGCATTTTCGTCGGCATTGCCGCGATGGGCTTGGGTTACGGCGCAGCTGTTTGGATCTATGCCATCTTCTCCTTGACGGGTCTCGTGAGCCTGCAGGCAATTGGAGCCCAGCGGGCTCATGACCTCGGGTACAGTGGCTGGAAATTGTTCGGAAGCATGCGCGTTCTTTATCGCCGTGGCATGCCTGGGCCCAATGCTTATGGGCCGGCACCGGAACCCGCGCGCGTGTGGCGCTTCCTGGGCGTCGTCGTCATTCTGGGGTTAGCCGGCTATGCGGCTGGAGGATTCGGGATCGAAAAGTTTGCTACGGCCTACTGCACCCCTTATATCTCCGCCTCGGCGGCGACGAAAAAAGGTGCCGAGGAGAGCTGGCAGCAAGCCGTTCGTTCCGCGCACGGCGAAGACTATGGGATAAACGTGACGGTCGGTCGCACCAATGTCTGTCGCAATGGCGAGTGCACCGTTAAGGCCCGCGCCTGCCGACGCCCGTAGTCGAGCCCATTGTACACAAGCGAATGAACTTGCGCCGCTTGCTCGACCTCGAAAGCCGCCATCAAAATTCCATCAAGTCCTTTGCAATGAGGACTTGGCCGGAGAAGTGTTTCTTCACCATCTCGGCAAAGGGAATGTAATCGTCATTTAGGTGTGTCAGCACCACGGTCTTGACATTGGCGCGGGCCGCCAATTTTCCGAGTTCATCGGGCAACAGGTGTTCCTCGATGTGGTGGCGGATATACCCCGCCTGTTCTTGCGGGGTCATGAGCTGCCAGCGGCCGGCCTTGATCAGTTGCCCTTTATATTCATCGACCGGGTTGGTCACCTCGGAGATCAGCAAATCGGCGTCTTTGGCGAGTTGCGCAATAGCATCGCTAGGGCCGGTGTCGCCGGTAAAGACGACCGACCGGTCGACTGTGTCAAATCGGTAGGCGTATGATTTGTATTTTCCATACGCGGGGCTCCCGGGCGGAAAATTGAAGTGCGTATTCTCGACGGCTGTGACCTTGACGTTCGCATCCTGGAAGATGGTCCCGGTTCCGATATCGTGACCGCTGAACAGTTTGGTTGCCGAAAGGGTGTGGGTTCCATCGCGCTTGCGCTCATGCTCCCCCTCATGCTTGGCGGCTGCTTTTCTGCGGCCATTCCGGACCGGAAAGCCACAGTCGCTGAGACGCCGAAACCTGCCCCGCCGCCACCTGCCTTAACCGTGTCGGCGACGGTCCGCGAGCATCAGCGAATCGTTGGCGCGTATAACGGCGTCTATGAAGACCCGCGACCGGATACGCTCATTCGCGATACGGTCGACAAACTGGTCAGTGCGTCCGAACGACCGGACCATCTTTGCAGCTAAACACGCTTGACCACGGATGTCGATCGGGGCTTTCGCGGCACGGTGGGTACCTTCCGCCGCATGAGCCCGGCAGAGAGCAATTCTTCCAAACCGAACCGCCTCAAGGTCGTGACGGTTGCGGAAGGCGATACGGTTGAACGGCTGGCAAACCGAATGGCAATCCATGACCGGCCGCTGGCAACGCCGTCGAGACACGAACGATCCGTGGGCCACGCAGCTATGACTCAAGCGGCATGCCGTTTCACCGCGATAGCTAGACCATCGTCAAGGAACGCCTCTATCTCGACAAGACCAAACGCGATCTCCTGCACAACGAGATCACGGTCATCGACAATGCGCTCATTTCCCCGTGGACTATCAAGCGGGATATGTCCGCAAAACTCCCGAATGGCTAGAAACGATTTGCGCGAAGAGGAACACCAGGTTCGGATCGGTAACCAAGATTATTTCCTCAGCGGCGAACGCATGTTGATGCCGACACGTGCGGGCCAAGCGCCACCAGACCTGCGACGGTTCGAGCAATCACGGAGGTGAGCGCGCGTGAAGAATTCCTTTACGTTACCTTAGTGCAACTGCAGTACCGTTATGTTTTCACGTCGCAATCGGACCGTTTTTGCATGTGGCAGGCAATCCAATCAGGCTCCTGGCTCACACGGGAGCGCCTTTACGTCTATACCGGCATGATGATCGGCATGCCGCTCATCATCGCTATTGTCTGGATCGCGCTTGCCGACGGGATGATCGACCGCTTTGGAAATCCGATCGGGACCGACTTCACGAATGTCTGGGCGGCGGGAAAATTGGTGCTGGCTGGGGAGCCGTCAGCACCCTATGACCTTGCACGCCAGCACGTCGCTGAAAGGGATGTGTTCGGCGGTCGCGACGTGCCGCACTACGGCTGGCACTATCCACCGCTCTTTCTCGTTATTGCGGCTGGCCTCGCACTCATTCCCTATGCATGGTCGCTGGCGATCTGGATGGCGCTCACGTTGTCGGCTTTTCTTGCAATGATGCGCGCCGTTCTTCCGCGGCCTGAGACAATGTTAGTCGGGCTCGCCTTCCCGGCCGTCTTCGTCAATCTTGGCCACGGGCAGAATGGATTCCTGTCGGCGGCGCTCATCGGAGGCAGCCTTGTTCTACTCGACCGTCGACCGATCGTGGCCGGCGCGCTCATTGGTCTTCTCGCCTACAAGCCGCAACTCGGAATCCTATATCCGCTCGTCCTGCTGCTGACTGGGCGTTGGACAGTCATCGCGGCGGCGACTGCGACGCTATGCGCCACGTGCGCGCTGACGTTGTTGTTGTTCGGTCCGGAAGTGTGGCGCACGTTCATTGACGCGTTGGCGATCACGCGATTTATCGTGCTCGAAGGCGGCGGTCCGGGCTGGCACAAGATGCAAAGCATCTTCGCGGCCGCCCGCATGTTGGGCGCCGGCGTTGAGACGGCTTACGTGCTGCACGGCGCTCTCCTGGTCGCCGTTGCGGCGGGCTTGGCTTGGCTCTGGCGCTCACGTGCAGCCGATGATCTCAAGGCAGCAGCCTTTGCCTGCAGCTGTCTTCTCACCCCGCCCTATGTGCTCGACTATGACTTCGCAGTACTCGGCGTCGCCATCGTGTTTTTTGTCCGGCATGGCCTGAACCATGGATTTCAAAGTTACGAAATCAGCGGACTGGCACTCGCTTGGGCATCTCCTCTGTTGGCGCGCGGCATTGCGGGCGCGACCAGCCTGCCCGTCGGTCTCATCGCAGTATTGGTCTTGTACACGCTGATATTGCGGCGGGCCCTGAATGAGGCACGCTCGATCTGTTCCCTCTCCCCGGCGGAAGTCGGATATATCCGACTTCCGCCGAGCTAATAAGTGACCGAAGTCGGGCAAGCCCGACTTCGGATTTCTTGAATCCGAGAATCTTGTGTGATTCCTGGGACGAATGACAAGTTCTCAAAAAGCAACCGGTCTGTGACTCCTGGAGCCACAGGCCGATGCAATTGTGTCAATGACGGCGGCGCCGCTTCGGCGGCGCCGATCGCCTATTTCGTGGCTTGCGCCCTAACGGCCGCGATGTCGGCTTCGCTGCGCAGCGTCATCACGCCCATCTGGTTGGTGCGATAGACCGGCATGAAGACCTTGGTGGTGCCGTTGCGCTCATCGAACGAGATGTGGTGGATTTCGGTGCCGCGCACCGGCAGTTCGAATGTCGTCCACTTTTGGGCCGCCGGGTCGTACTTGAGAATCTGGTCGTTGGTCCAGAGGCTGCCCCAGACATTGTGATTGTCGTCGACCACAATGTGGTAGGGCTGCATCGATGTCGGATCAGGCAGCGGCACGATCGTGGCTTCGAGCGTCTTGGTGTTGATGCGGGTCAGCGTGCCGCCCCAGGAATTGCCGGTCCAGAGACGTCGGCCTTCTTATCGGTGTCCATGCGGCGCGGTCCCTGGCTCCACGGCAGATTGTTGCCGAAGGAAAGATCGTCGAACTTGTCATAGAGCGCGCGCTTGCGGCGTGACGCGATCGAGCTCCGACTTGACGATCGTCAATTGCACTTCGAGCGTCTTGCCGGTTCGCCCTTGCCGACGATGTCGAATACCATCTGGGTCCACCAGCCGTTGCCGTCGCGGTCGCCGGCAGCCCCTTAGGTCATTCCTGTGCCTTTCGCGGTCTTGTTGTTGACGGACTTGAAGTCGGTGAAGCGTTCGGTCTCCGGATCGAAGCGCACGGCGCCATCCGGGGCCGATGCCCAGATCTTGCCCTTGCCGTCAACGTCGAGCGTCACGGCACCGCCGAGCGGCGACATGTTTTGCGGCGTCTGGTAGACCGTGATCTTCTCGGTCTTCGGGTCGACCTTGCCGAGGCTGCGGCGGCCCCGATCGACGTCAAACCAGAAACCGATTAGCGACCTGCAGGCGTGACGGTCGACAGATAGGCAACGATGGCGTCCATCTGCGTCCGCTCAAGATAGTGCTTGAAGGCCGGCATGCGCGGGCCGCCTTCGCTGATGATGGCGCGGATGATCTCGCCATTGCCGGCGGCCGTCTCCTTCGACAGGCCAGGACCATAGGTCCGCGCACCCATCACGGGCGGGAGATGGCAGACGCCACATGACTGCGCGAAAACCTGCCGGCCTGTGGTCTGCTGCTCGGTCAAGCGCGCGGCGGCGGCCGGAGCCGCGGCAGCCGCCGGAGTGGCAGCAGGGGCCGGAGGCGTCGGGGGATTGACCGTCGACAGATAGGCGATGATGGCGTCCATCTGCGGTCGTTCGAGATAGTGCTTGAATGCGGGCATGCGCGGTCCGCCTTCGCCGATGATGGCGCGGAGAATATCGGCATTGCCGGCAGCCGTCTGTTTCGACAGAGCCGGTCCATAGGTCCGGGCATTCATCACGGGCGGCAGGTGGCAAACGCCACATGACTGCGCGAAGACTTGCCGGCCTGTTGTCTGCTGCTCGGTGAGTTGTTGGGCGAATGCGCCGGACGACACGACACAAACTGCGCTGGCTAGGAGTGCAGGAACTAGATGACGCTGCATGAGGTGGCCTCCCGATTTTGATTTTGAGTTTGGTAACGAAGTGGCCCGTTGGTAAACGGTCTGGGGTAAAGTTACGCCCGGACGGTGCGGAAGGGAAGGGCCCATATTTGCGGCTTCGGTGGCGGGTTAACCGGCGTATTTACGAAATTTGGTATCGTGGGCGGGGCCATGATTCCGGGGGCAGTTCCAATCGTGTTGGTGGCCTATCGGCCCGTCGAACGAACGGATAGTTATGGTTCGGGGCCTGTTTAGAAAGAGCTATTGAAGATGCGCCTGCCAATTGTCGTCATGGCCGGAATCGTTCTGCACCTGAGTTCGTGGCCGCTTTCCGCCGCGCCCAGCCCGGGCGAGGCCGCGCGGGCGGCACTTCGCAAGCATGACCTGCAGGATCGGATGCCGGTTGCCAGCCCAGGGGAGGCCGCGCGGGCGGCAATTCGCAAACATGACTTGCAGGATCGGATGCCGGTTGGCACCCCGCCAGCCGAGCCCTGGTTCCGGATTGATCCTGACATCTTGCGCATTTTGCTTTGGGCTTCGGTGATCCTGGGTGCGGCGGTCGTCATCTATTCGCTGCGAGACAGCCTGCCGATGTTTGACAGGTCCCGGAAACTGTCGGCGGCGGACGACGAGCGCATGGCTGAGGCAAACGCAGATGCGATGGACGAAGCGCGGCTGGCCGCCGATGATCTCGCGAAACTCGGCCGATTCGTGGACGCCATGCACGTATTGCTGCTGCAATGCCTGACGGAACTTCGCAAACGGCTGGACATCAGTTTCGCGGACTCCCTGACAAGCCGGGAAATCCTGCATCGGATCCAGTTGTCCGACGCCGGCCGAGCCGCGTTCGCCACCATCGTCCGCGAGGTTGAACGAACCCATTTCGGCGAACAGGCCGCAGATTTGCGTGACTATCTTTTGTGCCGCGATCAATTCGAAGCGCTCAAGACCGATCTCGATGCGGGACTTCCTGCATGAACGAATCATCGCTTTTTTCCCGGCGCGTTCTGATCAGTCTGGTCGCCGCCATGACGATGGCGTTTGCGGCTTCCCTGCTGCTGACGACCGGACGCGATGGTGGCGCCGAAGCCGGGGATTCGGTCGGCGCCAACTCCTATTCGCTATCGGCGATCGGGCATGCGGGATTCTTTGAAGTATTGCGGACCGTCGGCCGGCCCGTGCTTCGCAGCCAGTTCGAGCCGCTCGGCAAGCTTGGAGCCAACGGGGTCCTGGTGCTGGCGGAGCCAATCAGCAGTCTGGCCAGCGACGAAGGCCGCAATAAGCTGTTCACGGCCAGAAGGATTCTGCTGATCCTGCCGAAATGGGGCGCGGTACCCAGCCTACAAAAACGCACCTGGATCGGCGACGCTGCGCCATTGCCCATCTCCAGGGTGCAATCCGTTTTGTCGGTCGTCGATCCCAACGGAATTGTCGTGCGCGTGCCCGGCGCAGACAGATTCGACCGCAATGTTCTCAGCGCAAACCCGGCCTTGGAAGTGCCGGTGCAGCTCATCGGGAATTCCAAAATGACCGCATTGATCTCGTCGCCCGACGGGATTCTGCTGGGTGAGATCAGGGAGGGAAACCGCAGGATTTGGGTTCTGGCCGATCCGGATATCATCGAAAACCATGGTATCGGCGCGGCGGACAACGCGACACTTGCCGTCGACATTATCGATCAACTGCGCGGCAATGACGGCCCCATCGTCATCGACGAGACCATTCATGGCTTTCGTGGCTCGGGCACGAGCCCGCTCGCGCTCTTGACGGCCTTTCCGTTCGGCCTCCTCGGCATTCATGCGCTGGCGGCTGTTGTCCTCCTTTTGTGGGCGACCATCGGGCGCTTCGGCGCTCCCGCCCGGACGAAGCCCGTTTTCGCTGCCGACAAGCGGGCCTTGATCGCCAATACGGCAGCTTTGATCGATCACGGCGGGCACCACGCCGCGATGCTTCGGCGCTATGGCCAAGTCAATGTGCAGGAAGCTGCCAGGGCACTGCGCGCGCCGCGCGGCCTCTCCGAAGTAGCTTTGATTGCCTGGCTGGACCGGGCCGGCAAATCCCGAGGATTGAAGACCCAAATCGGCGATCACGTCGGCGACTTCTTGGGCGCGGCTGTCAACAGCAAGCCCAAGGACAGCCCCAAGAATCTGCCGCGCGCCTTCGCGCGGGCTCGCGCAATGTATTTTTGGAAAAAGGAGATCGTCGATGGATTTGCAGGACGTAAGCGAAATTTGTAAGGGCGTTACCGGAGAAGTGTGCAAGGCCGTCGTCGGTCAGGACCGCGTGATCGAATTGATGCTCACGAGCATGTTGTGCGGCGGCCATATCCTTTTGGAAGGCGTGCCGGGCACGGCGAAGACCTTGCTCGCGGAAGCGTTCGCGGCCGGTCTGTCCCTGAAATTTGGCCGTATTCAGTTCACGCCCGACATGATGCCCGGCGATCTTTTGGGGACGAGCCTGTTCAATTTCCAGACCAATACATTCACCCTCACGCAAGGCCCGATATTTACCGACATTCTGCTCGCCGACGAAATCAACCGCACGCCGCCAAAGACGCAGGCCGCGTTGTTGCAGGCGATGAACGAGCGCGCTGTCACAATCGACGGCAAGACCCACGATCTTGGCGACACTTTCATGGTGATCGCCACCCAAAATCCCATCGAGCAACAGGGAACGTATCCTTTGCCCGAGGCCCAGCTGGACCGCTTCTTGTTCAAGATCAATATCGCCTATCCGAGCCGCGACGAAGAGCGCGAAATCGTCACCCGCCACGGGTCGCGGGTGACAATGCCGAAAGTTGCCGATTTCGGCTTGCGCCCCGTCGTCTCCGGTGCGGAACTCTCGGGCGTCCGCACTTATGTGTCCCGCATCCGGCTCAGCGATGAGCTCATCGATTATATCGTCGACCTCATTCGCGCCACACGCCAGCATGCCTCGATTCAAACCGGCGCCTCGACACGCGCCGCCAACATGTTGGCATCGGCCGCGCGTGCCCAGGCCACCATGCAGGGCCGGGATTTCGTGATTCCAGACGACATCAAGACGCTCGTGATCCCGCTCCTGCGCCATCGCATCGTGCTCGCGCCGAATGCTGAAATTGACGGTTTGACGAGCGACACCGTCCTGCGGGAAGTCCTCGACCAGACGGCCGCGCCGCGATGACCGCGCAACCTTCCCTTCGGCCGACGCGGCGTGCCGTATTGCTGTTCGCCTCAAGCCTGCCGGTCGCGTTCATTGCGCTGGCGTTCGATGCAAATACCTGGGCCTTCGCGTTCGATCCCGCATTATTGATTATCGCCGCGATTTTCGTCGACGTTCTGGCGGGGGTTCCGGCCCGGCGGTTGGTCATATCAATTGAAACGCCGGCCCGCCTGTTTGTCGGTGCCAGTGATGAGGTCGCGGTTCGGGTGGACCAGGCGGGGCGGGCCCGGCCGGTCGATTTCACGATGATCGCGGAACAAACCGGCGAGGCGGACCGGCCACATGCTGTCGCGGCGCGTGCGGGCGCAGACGGCCGCGCAACGGCGGCATTGACGATCCACGCGCGCCGCCGGGGCGTCGTCGATGTCGCGGCCGTCTGGCTGCGCTGGCGCGGTCCGCTGGGGCTTGCCGAACGGGTGATCCGCCATCCTGTTGCGCAGAAAATCGATGTTCTTCCGGATATCCGGGGCATTCACGGCGCCGCGCTGCAATTTTTCAGTCGCGACGCGATCGGCGGCGTCAAGGTCCAGCAGCAAAAAGGCGACGGGTCGGAATTCGAGGCCTTGCGCGATCACGCTGCTGGTCTCGACAACCGATTTATCGATTGGAAACGCTCGGCCAAACATCGCAAACTTTTGTCCAAGGAATTCCGGATCGAACGCAATCACCAGATCATCCTCGCCTTCGATACCGGTCATCTGATGCTCGAACCGATCGGCGCGATATCGCGGCTCGATCACGCCATCAAATCGGGATTGCTGCTGGCCTGGATTTCCTTGCGCAATGGCGATCACGTCGGCATCTTCGGCTTCGACGCGCGCGTGCGCCAATACATTCCGCCGGTTCGAGGGCTTCCCTGGTTCACGCAGTTGCAGCACGGCACTGCGCGTCTTTCATATCGTGCCGAGGAAACAAATTTCACTTTGGGTCTCGCCGAACTCAACGCGCGCCTCAAGCGCCGCGTGCTGGTCGTGCTGTTTACCGAATTCATCGACACGACGACCGCAGAACTTTTGCTCGAAAGTATGCAGCGGACCGCCAATCGCCATGCCGTTATCTTCGTGACGCTGCGCGATCCGACGCTGGCCGGGATCGTCGATGCGGAGCCCTCCGATTTTCGCGCGGTGGCGGAATCCGTCGTCACTCACGACCTCATGCGCGATCGGGCGATTGTATTGGAACGGCTCGAACGCATGGGCGTACATTGCCTGGATGTGCCGGTCGATGGTTTGGCGATCTCGCTCATAAACCGGTACATGATGATCAAGGAGAGGGGCTTGATATGAATGATCTCGACCCCGGATCGGCTCAAATCGACGCGCCGCGGCACATGATCACGTTGCGCAGCAGCGAATTCCGAAAAGGGCGCGAAGAGGCCTGGCGCAAGCTCGAAACCATCATCGAGCAGGTCGAAAGGCGCGGGCAATCAAAACTCTCGGCCGACGACCTGCAGAGTCTGCCATTACTTTACCGCACGGTGGCTTCGTCCCTGTCCGTGGCGCGCGCCATCGCACTCGATCGCAATCTGATCCTGTATCTGGAAAATCTGGCGCTCCGCGCCTACTTCGTTGCTTACGGGCCGGGGGTTGGGATTGTGGAGTGTCTGGGGTGGTTTCTCCGCACAGGCTTTCCGCGGGCTGTGCGTTCCTGCCGGTGGCATATTCTGGTTTCCTTTCTGGCAATTTTGGCGGGATGCATCGCGGGTTTCGCCCTGGTCAAGTCCAATGAAGAATGGTTTTCCGCGCTCGTGCCGCAAGCCTTGAGCGGCGGCCGTAGCATGGCGAGCACCGCCGCCGATCTCCGCGACCATGAAATTTTTGCGCCATGGCCGGGCTTCACGGAGGCATTCGTCGTATTCGCCAATTTTCTGTTCCGCCATAACGCCACCATCGGCATCATGACCTTTGGGCTGGGCATCGCGGGTGGCGTTCCGACCCTTGTGCTTCTGGCTTACCAGGGCCTGACTTTGGGAGCCTTCGCGGCCCTGCACGACAGTCGCGGATTACTTGTCGATTTTTTCGGATGGGTGACCATTCATGGGGTCACCGAAATTGGCGCGATCGTGCTTTGCGGCGCCGGTGGACTTGTGATCGCAGAGAAAATACTGTTCCCAAACGAATATACGCGCATCGAAAATCTTGCCCTCAATGGCAAAGTCGCGGCCTACCTCGCCGGTGGCGCGGTGCTGATGCTGTTCGTCGCAGGGCTTATAGAGGGCGGCCTTCGTCAGCTCGTCGACATGACCGCGGCGCGGTTTGCGATCGGGACGCTGACCGGGGCCCTATGGCTGTGGTATTTCATGTCTGGTCGCGAGGAGAAAGCCGATGGTCTCCCGTCTTGACCGCGTCAACAAGTTTTTGGAAGGGGTCAAGCGCAACAAGCGCGAGATCACCACGCCGGAGGGCGTCAACCTTGAAGTCGACATCGCCAATCACGGCGAACGGTTGACGGCCTTTGCGCTGGATTTCTTGTTTTGGATGTTGGCGACCATTCTGTTGTTCTTGGGCCTGGGGCTTTTGCTGATCCAGAAGGTCAATGGTGCGGTGTCCGTCACCATCATTCTGTTTCTGACCTTCCTGTTGCGCAATCTTTATTTCATTCACTTCGAACTCACGGCCAGGGGCTCGACTCCCGGAAAGCGTATCGTCGGATTGCGAGTCATGGATCGCTTTGGCGGGCCGTTGACCGCGGGTGCAATTGTGGCCCGAAATCTGACGCGCGAAGTCGAAGTCTTTCTGCCGCTCAGTCTTTTGCTCCAGCTGCCTGTAACTTCGGGCCAGGGTTCCTGGATGACGCTCGCTTATCTGGGCTGGATACTTCTGATCGCGGCCATGCCCCTGTTCAATCGCGATCATATGCGAGCGGGCGACTTCATCGCCGGCACGATCGTCATTTCGGTGCCCCGGCGCGCGCTTCTGGGCGACCTTGTTGGCACCAAGATGGGCTATGCATTTTCACGAAAGCAACTGGAGGCCTACGGCGCCTTTGAATTGCAGGTGCTGGAAGAACTCTTGCGGCGGCCAGATTCCGAACAGACACGCGCATTACAACAGGACGTCCGCGCCAAGATTTGCCGAAAAATCGGCTGGACCGACGAGGTGCCGGCGCATGAGACCTTCGCGTTCTTGACGGCGTTCTACTCCGCGGAACGCGACCATCTCGAGCGCGAACAATTGTTCGGCAATTTTCGCGCGGATAAAACCAGTGGTGTGTCGCGAGAAACCTAGCCCATGTTTACAGTCAAACATGGGCTAGGAACGCTCTAGTCGAAGACGTTCGCCAGTTTGGAAACGTCAACGCCTTCTTTGGCAACACGGAGATCATGGTAGATCACGGCGGAAAGCACCGCGCTAAACGCCGTCGTAACGACCTGCCAACCGAATCCGAAAAGTATCACGGCGATAGCGCCTCCAATCATCCCCAGGATACGTGTTACCAGGTAACTGACAACCGCAGACCCGACTATCGTCAACAAAATTATCCCGAAAATAGGCCAGCGGTACCCCCGGGTCAGCGCGCTGCTCCTGGACAGGCTCTTGCCGACCCCCAGCTTTTCGATCACGCAGGCTGGCACTGCCACATACAGCATACATAAGATGATGATCCCGGGAACAATCAGCGCCACCAGACCCAGAACGACAGCAATGCCGGTAACGATGGAAACGCCGAAAACCGCCAACGTGCGCGACAGGCCAACCCGCAATGACTGGCCAATTGTAAAGCTTTCACCGCGCATGAGTTCAAACGCGCCAAACAGAATCATCGCGTTGGCGACAACCCCGAGGATTATATTGAGCACGAGCGCGATCACGCCCAAGAGTGAGAATGCCGCCAGGTTCGCCGGCGTCAGTTGTCCGCTGACAAGTGTAATGACGAGAAGCGGAGACATCGGGAGGAGCGCCAACACGAAGAGGCGGCCAAAACCCGCTAGAAAAATTTCAACCGTTCGGTTCAGGACCGCGCCAACGCGAAAGGGCGCGCCGGAAGAGGCCGCATAGGCCATTGTCGGATCGCTCATCGTCGCCTCCATTGGTTGCTTTTGTAAAAGAAGCACACGTGTCAACGACCCGCAAGATGACGTATGTCGACAATAGACAACGATTTCGGGTGCGTCGCCACCGGTACGACGTTGGATATCCACGGATTCCAATACCCAACAACAGCCCCGCCACCGCCGCCCCATTGGGATATTGTAGTCCTAGGGTTAGCCTGCTTGTTGTTGAGGAGTGCTGCTCCCGGATGGAGCGCAAGAAAGAATAAGTCGAAGCGTGCTTGTGAACATACCTAATAGACGGTGATCTTGCGGGCCTCGCCGTCGTGCATTCTGCAGCCTTTTTTTGTCCTCGGAAAATCGAAAAAAGCCTTTGATCTACAAGATGTTGGTTCGGTCGGCATGCGGCTTTTCGGGGCCGGAGAAGAGCGGACAGCGTTGTGCAAGTGTAATTTTCTTGCGGACAATTTGAATCAACGCTGAAACCGATTCCTAGAACTCTCGATTTACGGTCCGGGTGTCGACCAACCCAACAGGAGACTGCAAATGAAAAACCTTATTACACGTTTCGCCAAGGACGAATCTGGTGCAACCGCGATTGAATACGGCCTGATCGCCGCGCTCATTTCGGTCGCCATCATTGTCGCGCTCACGTCCGTCGGCAGCAACTTGACGGCCAAGTTCACCTCGATCGCCACGACGCTGAAGTAATCCAGCTCGTTGTTGATTCAGTTCTCGACAAAGCCCTGGCTTCGGCCGGGGCTTTTTTTGTCAATCCAGTCTGCCGAATTCGCACCCGCGCGCTGCATAGACGTAGCGTGCGACACCAAACGCATCTTGCCTGATGGTCGGTTTGCAGCGCTCTTCCCATTTCTTGTCGCGCTGCCGATATTCCGCGATCGCCTGTTCTGAAATGGGTGGCGGCACGTGAATGACATAGGGATTGGGGTTAAGATTACGAAACGTCGTAATGCAAGACTCCAGCCTGCGCGAACCGAAGCAGTTGTTCGTAATGACCGTTTCGCTCCATGCTGGTGCAGGCACGTAAGGCACGATAACGGTTTCGGCGGATGCCGGCAAAGGTACGATCGACAGCGCGAGCGATGCCAACGCACCCCAGGCCGTAACTGCGGTTGTCAACTTGTGCAACGTCGGTTTGTGCAACATCGGTTCTCTCCTTGCGACCGATCGCGCCGGGTGTCCGCACCGGCGGTCTCAATACGGGGCGCCGCCAACGGCGGTGAGCTCAATCGAAGGAAAGGATGCAAGAGCCGCGCCGGATGAAATTGTCCCACCTTGAGACAGGCTCGGGCCGGGTTGCGTTTCTTTGATACAGAAAACTAAGGGTTTAGCGGATTTCCAAGCGCTTTTGCGGTATCGACGATCCAGGCGCGATAGCGCGTCAGCGGGGTTACGCCGGTCAATCCGCCGCAACCCTCGGAGAGTTTCGGCCCCGTCGTCCAGCTCACGATCCCTATCACCAAAAGGCGTCCGTCGTGGTCGCGAAAGGCCGGTGCACCGGAGTCTCCCGTGCAGGCGCCCAGCCCCGCTTGCTCGCCGCGGGTCGCGGGGTCCATGAGCCGGATTTGAAGACTGCCGGGTTGGCCGGTTACGACAAGTTGGGCGGCGCGCGCCGTGCCGCCGCTCTTTCCTTCGCCCGGCGTGGCAAGGCCAGTGCCCACCACGACCAGGCGATCACCGGCCGCGACCGTGCTGCCGGCTGGGGCGATCCCTGCGGGCCGGCTGCGAAGCGCCGTCCCGATTTTGAGCAGCGCGACATCGGCGCTGGCGAGATTGCGCTCGGCCGCGGTCGCATCGAAGCCAGGATGGCGTCGCACGACGGCGACGTCCTTCAACTTCAAATTGTTGGAATTGTCATATTCTGCAATCTTGTAATCGAAGCCCGGTCGCACGCAGTGGGCGGCGGTCAGCACCAAGCTACTTGCAAGCGCGACGCCGCTGCATGAGCCGTGCGGACTTACCAGCGTGACCACCGAGTCACCAGCCGGACCAGCAGGCGCAGCACCGCCGACCATAGCGGCAGCTGGAAACAGGCTCAAAAGGACAAATACGTGGGCGAGTATCGTGTGCCGCATGGTCTCTTGGCGAGCATATTTGGGGTCGGCCTGTCAAGATTAAGTGCTGACAGTGTCCACGCGCGATGGCAAAGTAATAGGTGTGACCATGGGTGCAAAGAGCTAAGACGTTATCGATCCCATCTTAATAATGGAGGATATGCGTGCGCCTCCTCGTTATCGAGGATGATCCAGATCTAAACCGGCAGCTGACGACCGCGCTGACCGATGCGGGCTACGTGGTTGACCGCGCCTTCGATGGCGAAGAAGGGCACTTTCTTGGTGAGAGCGAACCTTATGATGCGGTAATTCTCGACATCGGCTTGCCAAAAATGGATGGCATTTCGGTTCTTGAAGCCTGGCGCCGGGGCGGGCGCATGATGCCGGTTCTGATCCTGACGGCGCGCGACCGCTGGAGCGACAAGGTCCAGGGGTTTGATGCCGGTGCCGACGATTATGTGGCGAAGCCATTCCACCTCGAAGAGGTGCTCGCGCGTATCCGGGCATTGCTTCGGCGGTCAGCCGGGCACGCAAAGAGCGAACTCAATTGTGGTCCGGTGCGCTTGGACACGCGCACGGGCCGCGTCAGCGTCGACGGCAATCCGGTCAAGCTGACATCGCACGAATACCGGCTGCTGGCCTATCTCATGCACCATACCGGCCGCGTGGTGTCGCGTACTGAATTGGTCGAACATCTCTACGACCAGGACTTCGATCGCGACTCCAATACGATCGAGGTATTTGTCGGCCGTATTCGAAAAAAGCTCGGCGTGGACGTGATCCAAACCGTACGCGGGCTCGGTTATCTCCTGAATATGCCAGATGCGCACTAATTCGCTTGCGCTTCGATTGTTCTTGTCGGCAGCCGCCTGGACGGTCGTCATCCTGGTCATCACAGCGATTGCGTTGACATCGGTCTATCGTGGTGCGGTCGAGCGTTCCTTCGATCGTCGCCTGGGCGTCTACCAGCGCACGCTCGTGGCCGATGTGGCAACACCTGACGATTCCAGCGATCGTTTTCCGCAGTCGCTCGGCGAGCTTCTGTTCGATTTGCCGTTGTCGGGCTGGTATTGGCAGGTGACGCGCCTCGACACGGCGCGGCCCGAGTTGAAATCCTCGCGTTCGCTATGGGATTCAACGCTGCCTCAGCTCGAAGAAGCCGGGGGGCCCATGCGCGCGCCTGGTTCCCGGCAGGGCTACGTCCAGGGGCCGGAAGATCAGCGGCTTCGTATTGTCGAGCGCATGATCGATCTGGGCGATGACGGGCGCTTCCTGGTGTCGGTCGCCGGCGATGCTTCCGAGATCGACGAGGAGATTCGTTGGTTCGATTTCGCTTTGCTTGTCACATTTTCGTTTCTGGGGTTCGTTCTGCTGTTGATTACCACGTTCCAAGTCCGTTTCGGACTTGCACCGCTCAATCGTATTTCCGATGGCCTTGCGGCGATTCGTTCCGGAACGGCAGAGCGTCTCGATGGCAGCTTTCCGGTCGAAGTGGCGCCACTTGCCCGCGAGACCAACGCGCTGATCGATGCCAACCGCGATATCGTCACGCGCGCCCGAACTCATGTCGGCAATCTTGCACATGCGCTCAAGACGCCCTTGTCTGTGATGATCAACGAGGCGGACGCGCATCCCGGCGATCCATTGGCTTCAAAAGTCCGCGAACAGGCTGATATCATGCGCGATCAGGTGGCGCGCCACCTGGAGCGTGCGCGGCTTGCCGCTCGGGTAGCGGTCTTGGGTACCGTTACGGACGTGCGGCCTGTCATCATGTCGCTTATGCGCACGATGGAAAAAATTCATCGCGAACGCGGGATCGCTTTCGATCTGGATGCTCAGGACGACGCGAGTTTTCGCGGCGAGCGGCAGGACCTCGAAGAGATGATCGGGAATCTCTTCGACAATGCGTGCAAATGGGCGCAATCGCGCGTTTCCGTTGAGATCTTTATTGAGCGTCCGGAAGCTGGCGGTGACCGTCGGGTCGTGCATATTTTGGTCGACGATGATGGGCCGGGTCTAACCCCACAACAACGTGATCAAGTTGCGCACCGCGGTCACCGCCTTGATGAGACGAAGCCCGGCTCGGGACTGGGCCTTTCGATCGTGGTGGAACTCGCGACGCTCTACGGCGGTGGTCTGGCTTTGGGAACTGCGCCGATTGGGGGCTTGAGGGCCGAATTGCTGCTGCCAAGTGTGTAGCGCTGCCGGACATAGGTGTTAGGTGGACCTCGTAGCCCGCATGAGCCAGATCGCGTTCTTCACGCGAGATGGCGACATGCGGGGACGGGTGGCCCCGGATATCGCGCCCACATCATGCGCGTAAACGCGCTGATGTAAGGGCGCTCATCTGGGCTACGATCCTTAACCTAACGCCTCTGGCGCGATCGGATTCGATTAAAGAACTATTAGCCATAATTGCTTTGTGAACTGTGGTTTGCCATCCCGATGTCCGACAAAAGTCAGAAAGTTGGCGCAGAAGTGCGCCAGCATCGTCGAAAATTTGGGACAGTTGTCGGGGGATATCAAGATGACTTCGAAGATCATTGTCGCCGTGCTCGCCGCCGCGACGGTTTCTGCCTGCGCCAATGACCCTTATTCGCCCAATCAGAATTCAGGCGCGGTTACCGGCGCGATCGCCGGGGGAGCGCTTGGCGCGCTGGTCGGCGGCCGGGGAGCGGGGAATCGGTTCGCTGGTGCCGTTGTTGGCGCGGCAGCCGGTGGTCTGCTCGGTAGCGCCATCGGGGCGTCGCTGGACGAGCAGGACCGCCAGCGCGCCTACGCGGCGGAGATGGCGGCGCTGGAGAGTGGTGCGCCAGGCGCACCGGTTGGCTGGCGCGGCGATCGTCCGACCTATTATGGTACCGTAATCCCCGGACCTTATTACGTATCGCGCGGCATGCGCTGCCGCGCCTTCACCCATACGGTCTATATTGACGGTCGTCCCCAGGCTATGCGGGGGACTGCCTGTCGCAACCCGGATGGGACATGGACCGCCGTCGGGTAGCGCCATCGTACTTGGTGGATTAGCGGCACATTGGGATCGCGTTTTCTGTTGATTCGGCTGCTACGTTTTGAGTGGCCGGGCGTCATCCTGGAAGTACCAAAGTTCCATTTTTCACTTTCCGCCATTTCCAGGCGCGACCACTCGACCTGTTGCGGTCCGCCGGTTGTCGTGGTGTAACAATCCGCGAGTTCGTTTTAAATCGGCGGCGGGAACACCGCAGGAATGCCGAATTCGGGCAAATGAAGTCCCATGGCGCTTTGGTTCGTGGTTGCCTTGATGACGCTTGCGGCAATTCTTGCCGTGGTTTGGCCGCTTATGCGCGCCAATCGCCGCCTCCGCTCGGGTAGCGATGTTGCCGTGTACAAGGACCAGCTCGAAGAGATTCAGCGCGATCGGAATGCTGGTCTTATCGGTGAAAGCGAGGCGGAAGCAGCCCAGGTCGAGGTTTCGCGACGGTTGCTTGCGGCTGCCGATGCAGAAACGGCGCAGGCCCCGGAAGTGCCGGCAGGTCCAACCGGGTCGCGCGGGCGCGTCGCCGTTTTTGCGGCTCTGGTCATTTCTGTCGGTAGTGCATCGGTCTATCTGGCATTGGGATCGCCCTCGTTGCCCGGGCAGCCGTTGGCGTCACGCGAGAAGTCGCTGCCAGTCGATGCAATGCTTGCGCAAGTTGAGGATCATCTCGCGCGCAATCCCAATGACGGTCGCGGATGGGAGGTGATCGCCCCGGTTTACTTCCGGCTCGGACGATTTGACGACGCCGTCAAGGCGCGCCGTGCTGCGCTGGCGTTGAGTGGCGAAACATCCGATCGGCTGGCGGGCCTGGGCGAGGCCCTCGTGGCGGCCGCCGACGGAAACGTAGGTGCCGAAGCAAAGAAATTGTTCGAACGTGCGGTGACGCTTGATCGGCAAAATATCGAGGCGCGTTACTTCCTCGGGCTTGCTGCCGAACAGGGTGGCCACCCGAATGATGCGGCCGCCCTTTGGCGCGCCATACTGGCTGAGGCGCCCGCGGATGCGCCCTATGCGGATTTTATCCGGCGCGAAATAGTTCGCGTGGCTGGGGCCCCGGACCCTGCCGCAATGGTTGCCCGTTTGGCCGAACGCATACAGCACGATGGCTCTAATGTGGCGTTATGGCTGACGCTCGTTCGATCTTATGTCGTGCTGGGCGATCGCGACAAGGCCAAGGCGGCGGCAGCCGATGCGCGGCGGGCATTGGCCGCCGATCCCGAAAAACTTCGACAGATCGAGGAATTGGCTAAGGAACTCGGCATCGGGGGCTGACAGAATCCGGATTGTTCCGGTCAATCGGCGCCAACGTATTGGAACGCGTGCCGGCAATTGGCGATGCAAGCCCTGATGCCCTCTGGCGAATTGCCGCAGCTTGCCTTCAAATATAAGAAGCATGTACCAAATTAGGCGTACCACCCGGTTTTATTGATTCCGGGCTTGCTGTAGGGTGGGCGGAACTGAAGTTACCGCGATTGTTGCGGGGGATACGAATAGACGATAGTCTTGAGTGCCCAGACGGGAATGGTTCAGAGGCTGGTGTCCTGTCGATTTCGAGGGCGCCGTCTCCAAATTCTTCAACTCCGTGACGAGTTTGTGCCCTAATGCCGGAGTAATTTCGAATCCGAACTCCAGTTGTGGAAACGCGTAATGACCCGCAAACAACGACGTCTCGCGCTGATCGGCTCCTGCCTCGCTGTGCTTAGTGTCGCGGTCGCGCTTGTTCTTGGAGCGCTCAATGACGCAATCGTGTTCTTCAATTCGCCATCTGATGTGGTGGAGAAGCAGATACCCCCCGGTTCCCGCATCCGGCTTGGCGGATTGGTCAAGGAAGGCAGCGTGCTTAAGGGGGAAAACCTGCAGGTCAATTTCGCCGTCACGGACGGCAAGAATACGATACAAGTTGCCTACCAGGGTCTGCTGCCTGATCTTTTCCGAGAGGGACAGGGAGTCGTAACCGAAGGGACGCTTGACCCTGCGGGCACGTTCAAGGCCGACAACGTGCTGGCAAAGCACGATGAAAAGTATATGCCCAAAGAAGTTGCCGATGCGCTCAAGAAACAGGGCCATTGGAAAATGGGCGACGAACCAGCCGGTCCTCAGGCCAAGGCGCAATGAACACAATGAAGGAGCATACACGATGATTGCCGAACTCGGCCACTATGCTCTCGTACTTGCCCTCGTTCTTGCGTTGGTGCAGGTCTGCGTGCCGTTTTATGGCGCTCGCCGGAACGACCTTGCACTCATGGGTGTGGCCGGCCCGACCGCGATTGCGCAATTCTTTTTTGTTGCATTCGCTTTTGTGGCTCTGGTGGCCTGTTACGTTCAGTCGGATTTCTCCGTCACCAACGTCTATGAAAATTCCCATTCCGCGAAGCCGCTTATTTACAAAATCTCCGGCGTCTGGGGCAATCATGAAGGCTCGATGATCCTGTGGGTGCTCATTCTCAGCGTTTTCGGTGCCTTGGTGGCGTTGTTCGGCGACAATTTGCCGGCGCGCCTGAAGGCAAATGTGCTCGCGGTCCAGTCTCTTATAGCGTTTGCGTTCTATCTGTTCATTCTCGTGTCGTCCAACCCGTTCCTGCGCATGCCGGTCGCCCCATTGGAAGGGCGTGACCTCAATCCCATCCTGCAGGACCCTGGCCTCGCTATCCATCCGCCGCTGCTCTATGTCGGCTACGTGGGCCTTTCCATTTCGTTCTCGTTTGCGATCGCAGCCTTGATCGATGGACGAATCGATGCCGCCTGGGCGCGCTGGGTGCGCCCGTGGACGTTGCTTGCCTGGATGTTTCTCACACTCGGTATCGCGATGGGCTCGTTCTGGGCCTATTATACGCTGGGTTGGGGCGGCTGGTGGTTCTGGGATCCGGTCGAAAACGCTTCGTTCATGCCTTGGCTTGCTTGCACGGCACTGCTTCATTCCGCCGTTGTCATGGAGAAGCGTAACGCCCTGAAGATCTGGACCATACTGCTTGCCATCCTGGCCTTTTCACTTTCGCTGGTCGGCACATTTCTGGTGCGCTCGGGCGTGCTTACTTCCGTGCATACATTTGCGAGCGACCCGGCACGCGGCGCCTTTATTCTCGGCATCCTGGTTCTGTTCATCGGTGGCAGCCTGGCGCTCTTTGCGTTGCGGGCGCCGCTGCTCAAACAGGGTGGCCTGTTCGCGCCGGTTTCGCGCGAGGGTGCGCTGGTGTTCAACAATCTTCTGGTCGTGTGCGCCTGCGGTGCGGTGTTTTTCGGAACGCTTTATCCGCTCGCGCTCGAAGCCGTGACCGGCGAGAAAATTTCGGTGGGACCGCCGTTCTTCAACCTGACCTTTGGACCATTGTTCCTTTCGCTGCTGTTGGTGGTGCCCTTCGGTCCATTGATGGCGTGGAAGCGTGGCGACCTTCTCGGCGTGGCGCAACGCTTGATGGGGGCAGCAGCCATTGCGGTGATCGGCATTGCGGCAGCCTATGCGGCGGAAGGTGGCGGTCCGGTCCTGGTTCCGTTCGCGATCGGGCTTGCGGTCTTTGTCATCGCCGGCGCCTTGACCGATCTGGTCGAACGAACCGCATTGCTGAAAGTTCCGGTTCGCACTGCGCTGGCGCGCGCGCGCGGCCTCCCGCGTTCGACCTGGGGAACGGCATTTGCGCACATCGGGCTGGGTGTGACGTTGTTGGGAATCATTGGCGAGACGCAGCTCGGTGCGGAGCGCATTGCCGAACTCAAGCCCGGACAGACCATTTCGATCCGTCGTTGGGACCTCAACTTCGAAAGTGTCAGCGAGCGGCAGGGGCCCAATTATAAGGAGTTTGCGGCACAATTTACCGTTCGGCGCCATCAGAACGGCGAAGTCATCGGGACGATGGAGCCTTCCAAAAAGACTTTCCCGTCGCGCGGGACCGGCACCACCGAATCGGCTCTGATGACCCGTGGGGTCGGCCAGCTATATCTTGCACTTGGCGACCCCAACGCGGATGGGTCGATCCCCGTGCGTCTCTATTACAAGCCGCTGGTGCTGCTGATCTGGCTTGGCGCCGTGGTCATGGTTATAGGTGGTGGCCTGTCGCTGTCCGATCGGCGATTGCGGGTTGGGGCGCCAAAGCGGGCGCGGCGACAGGAAAAGGGCGGGGGCGCGCTGCAACCGGCGGAGTAGGGCGAATGCGTTTGCTGCAGTCAATGGTCGTTGCGCTGACTTTGCTTGTGCCTGCGCAAGCGCTTGCCGTGCAGCCGGACGAGGTGCTCAGCGACCCGGTGCTCGAAGTTCGAGCCCGCGGCCTGTCGAAAGAATTGCGCTGCATGGTGTGTCAGAATCAGTCGATTGACGATTCCGATGCGCCGCTGGCCAAGGATTTGCGCATTCTGGTACGCGAACGCCTGACACAGGGCGATTCGGACAATCAAGTGATCGATTTTCTGGTTGCCCGCTATGGCGATTTCGTGCTGCTGAGGCCGCGATTGACGATGTACACGGTATTGCTTTGGGGCATGCCGCCCGCATTGGTGCTGGGGGGCCTGGTGGCGCTGGTTCGCATTGCGCGCCGTCGCAAGGCGGCCGGCGCGGTCAATCCCGGAAAGCCCGAGGGCGGCCAACTCACGCCTGCCGAGGAGGCGCGTTTGGCGAGCCTTCTCAAGTCGGGCGAGACTTGATCGCAATTATCGCAATTAAAGCGCGATATTACCAAAGATTAATTCTGCGGTCAGGTTGGGGTAAGACGCTTACCCCCATCTTAGCGTGAACACGGTGCGTGGGTGCACCGCTTCCTGCAACCTCTGCAATCTTTCCTACGATGGAGTCGAATGACATGACGACAAGCCCGAACACTATTCAAAAATTCGGAACGTTTTCGGGGCGGCGTATAGCGCTGATGGCCGGCGTCGCCGGTCTTGGAGCCGCGATTCTTTTTTCAGCCCCCTCCATATCTCCGCGGCTGAGTTTCAGTCCGGCGACCGCAAATGCGCAAAACATGCAGCGGCCGGTTGGTTTTGCCGACATTGTCGAAACGGTGAAACCGGCGGTCATTTCGGTTCGCATCAGATCGGAGGCGAGTTCCCGCCTGCTGGGATTGGATGGAGGCAACGGGGTTCTACCGCCGGGTTCTCCGATGGAGCGCTTTTTTCGTCGATTTGGATTGCCGGACGCCACCCCGGGAACGCCCAATGATCAACGGCCGCAGCGCGGCGGCCGCGTTCCGGTGACCGGTCAAGGGTCCGGGTTCTTCATTTCAGCTGATGGCTACGCGGTCACCAATAATCACGTCGTCGACAAGGCCGACATGGTCGAGATCGTGACGGATGACGGCAAGACCTATGGCGCCAAGGTAATCGGAACCGATACGCGCACCGATGTGGCCTTGATCAAAGTCGATGGGCGCACTGATTTTCCCTTTGTGCGCTTTGCGGAAAAAGCACCGCGCATCGGCGACTGGGTGCTTGCGGTTGGAAATCCATTCGGTCTCGGTGGCACCGTAACGGCGGGTATTGTTTCTGCGCGCGGTCGGGATATCGGGGCGGGACCCTACGACGACTTCATCCAGATTGACGCACCCGTGAACAAGGGCAATTCCGGCGGGCCGACTTTCGACATTGACGGCGCCGTGATCGGTGTGAATACCGCCATCTTCTCGCCCTCCGGCGGCTCGGTGGGAATTGCATTCGCGATCCCGGCCGAAACTGTGAAGACGGTGGTCGGGCAGCTCAAAGACAAGGGCAGCGTGGCGCGCGGGTGGATCGGTGTGCAGATCCAGCCGGTTACCTCCGACATTGCTGACAGCCTCGGACTCAAAGGGACGAGTGGCGCTCTGGTGGCCGAGCCCCAAGCCGATGGTCCAGCCATCAAGGCTGGCATTCAGGCCGGAGACGTGATCACCGCGGTCAATGGTGTTGCCCTGAAGGATGCTCGCGATCTCGCGCGCACGATCGGCAGCATGGCGCCGGGCGCATCGGTAAAATTGACCGTGCTGCAAAAAGGCCAGGAGAAGATCATCACCCTCACGCTTGGCGATTTGCCAAACCAGCGCGAGGCACGCGCGGTTCCAGAAACTCGTCCTCCAAGCGGAACTTCCGTCCCGCGGCTAGGGCTCACGCTCGCGCCGGCTGGCGAGGTCGCCGGAAGCGGCTCCGAAGGCGTGGTGGTCACCAATGTCGACCCCAATGGCATTGGCGCCGAACATGGGCTCAAGACCGGTGATGTCATTCTTGAAGCCGCAGGCAAGAAAGTCGCGTCGCCAGCCGACATTCGCAATGCCCTCGGCGATGCGCAAAAGGACGGCCGACGCACTGTGCTGCTGAGGATCAAGTCCGGCGACGGCACCAAGTTTCTCGCATTTCGGCTCGGTCGAGCCTGATCGGAATGGGACGTGTCACCGGCATTCGTCGCCCCCGCCGGTGGCTCGAACCAGGGGGACGGGCGTGTGCGTTGCCCGTCCCCGCGATTTCGTGCCAGCCCGGTTTCCGTTGCCCCTGTCGGGCTGGACATGAGGAGCGGCGGGATAAAACCCACCGCTCCTCTCTTGCGTTTCTAGTGCTGCGACTCTGATACTTGGTTCCCGGTCTTGAGAGCTGCCGTGTGTGAGTCACTGAACGATCGACGAACTCGGTCGACTCCCTCTCCCCTTTGGGGCCCCTTTGGGGAGAGGGTCGGGGTGAGGGGGAACGGAAATCCCCGTTCAAGCCCCCCTCACCCTAACCCTCTCCCCAAAGGGGAGAGGGAACAGACCGAGCCAGCCTCGGGGCCATCGATTCACAACTGTCGGAATCTTTCGTCAGCGCCGGAACACTAGATGTATTTGCGTTTCTAAACGTATTTGCCAGGATATGATGGCAACGTCAGATTCGCCGCACTACAGCGTTTTCCGGCGAAATGGGCCTCCGGTTCACGTAAGAAAACGCGTCAACTCAACAAGCTGGAGCGCGTTACCGGTTCAATTTGAATGGGACGCGCTCCAGCGGCTGCCAGAATGGCCCGTTCGACATGCGCCTTTTGATCATCGAAGACGACCGCGATGCCGCCGAATATCTCACCAAGGCATTTCGCGAAGTCGGACATGTGGCCGACCTTGCGGGTGACGGAGAGGAAGGGCTCGCTCTCGCACTTGACGGGCAATACGACGTGCTGATCGTCGATCGTATGCTGCCAAAGCTCGATGGTCTCACTTTGATTGGAACGTTACGCAAGAAGAACATCGAGACGCCGGCGCTCATCCTGTCGGCGCTCGGCCAGGTCGATGACAGGGTCAAAGGATTGCGTGCCGGCGGCGATGACTACCTTCCCAAGCCCTATTCGTTCTCCGAATTATTGGCGCGCATCGAAGTGCTCGCCCGCCGCCGTGGCAGCCGCGAAGAAACAGTCTACCGCGTTGGCGACCTGGAACTCGACCGGCTGTCACATCGCGTAGTGCGCGCGGACCAGGAGATCGATCTGCAGCCGCGCGAATTTCGGCTGCTCGAATACCTCATGCGGCATGCCGGCCAGGTGGTCACGCGCACGATGTTGTTGGAAAATGTGTGGGACTATCATTTCGATCCGCAAACCAACGTCATCGATGTGCATATTTCGCGGCTGAGGTCGAAAATCGACAAAGGTTTTGCCCATCCGCTGCTGCAGACCGTGCGTGGCGCGGGTTACGTCTTGCGCGAAAGCAAATGACGCCGCCGGCCCGCAGGGAAGCCACCAAGAGTGGTGGCACAAGACGGCGCAAATGCCGGCGCACATGACTGTACACATGACCGCGCACGTGACCGCCATTGGCAAACTCCTGCGGACGACGGCGTTCCGGCTGACGCTGGTCTACCTGACATTGTTTGCGTTCTTTGCGGCGTTTGTGCTGGTCTATTTCGCGTGGAATACGCGCCGCCTGATCACCGAGCAGATCACGGAAACCGTCGATACGGAAATTCAGGGTCTGCGCGAACTCTACAGCCAAGGCGGCATTCGCCGGCTGGTCTTTGCGATCGATGAGCGCGCGGTCCGGCCGGGATCGAATCTCTATCTGCTTACAACGTTGACCGGCGAGGGTCTTGCCGGCAATGTCGATTCGCTCAGCCCGGGGGTGCTCGATACGCCGGGTTGGACTGAGACCTTCTATCGTCGGTTTGAAGATAACGAGCAGAGCCAGCACCACGCGCTGGTTCAGGTTGTCCAGCTTGCCGGCGGCTTTCACCTGCTGGTCGGGCGTGACCTGGAAGAGCGCGACCGGATGCGCGCAATCGTTCTTGCGGCCGGGCAGTGGTCGTTTGCGATCGTCATATTGCTTGGATTGGCGAGTGGCGTCTTTGTGATGCGACGCGTGCTCAAACGCGTCGACGCCATGACGGACACGACGCAGGCCATCATGCAAGGAGGCTTGTCCGAACGGCTGCCGATTGCAGGGACGGGCGACGAACTCGATCGGCTGGCCGGCAATATCAACATCATGCTTGAGCGCATCGAGGCGCTCATGCGCGGCGTCAAGGAAGTGTCCGACAACATTGCTCATGATCTCAAGACACCGCTCACGCGTTTGCGCAATCGTTGCGAAGAGGCATTGCGCATTGCAGAAGACGAATCGCAATACCGTGCCGCACTTGAAAGCACGATCGAAGAATCGGACGCATTGATCGGGACCTTCAATGCACTGTTGTTGATTGCGCGAGCGGAGTCGGGCCAGGCGCGTGATCAAATGAGCGATTTCGATGCCGCCGAAGTCGCCCACGGGATCGCGGAACTCTACGAACCGCTTGCCGACGACAAGGGACTGTCTCTCAAGGTCGATGCCCCCATGGCTGTGCCGCTGCACGGCAATCGTGAACTGGTAAGCCAGGCGCTGGCCAATCTGGTCGATAATGCGATTAAATATGCCCCCTCGCCGGCGCAACGAAACGGCGCGCAACCCGAAATCACCGTCAAGGCTGGGGCCGGTGAGGGCGATCGTATTCTGCTGACGGTCTCCGACAATGGCCCGGGAATTCCGGAGGCAGATCGCGCTCGCGCCGTCGAACGTTTCGTGCGGCTCGAACAGAGCCGCTCGCAGCCTGGCTCGGGTTTGGGACTGAGCCTTGCGAATGCGGTGGCTCGTTTGCACGGCGGTGAGCTTAAGCTCGAAGACAATCGGCCGGGGTTGCGATGCATCATCTCCTTGCCGCGTGGCGGACCCGCCGCCGCAATCGCTTTGACAAAATGACTGCACGTGACCCACGGAGGGACGGTCGTGCGGCAAGATGACGGTCTGGCAGCGCAGATTGTACAGCTCCCGGTGCTTGCGGATCCGCGGGCGGCTCCGGCACGCGTGGCCGAGTGGCTGGCTGAAATTGCCGGCACGGTCGATGGCGAGGCGCTTGCACGGATTTTTGCCGAGTATCCGAAATTCGCGGAGCTGACCGCGGGGCTGGCGGAATTTGCCCCGCACCTTTGGGATCATTTGCGCGCGGATGCGGGTCGCGCGGTTCGCTTGCTGACCCGCGATCCCGCACAGCACCTTGTTGCCTTGTTGACGCAGACTTCGCTTACCATCGCGGCAAGTGACGACGCGACAACCGTCATGCGCCACCTGCGAGTCCTGAAGGCAGAGGCAGCGCTCCTGATCGCGCTTTGCGATATCGGGGGCGTATGGCCGATCATGCGCGTGACGCAAGCGCTCACGCGTCTGGCCGATTGCGCAGTCAGTTCTGCTGTGCACTACCTCATTGCCGACGCGACCCGGCGTGGCCAGTTCGTGCCTGTCGATCCCGGCCGGCCGGATTTTGGCAGCGGCTACATCGTGCTGGCCATGGGCAAGATGGGGGCGGGCGAACTCAACTATTCGAGCGACATCGATCTCATCGTGTTTTTTGATGCGGCCGCGCCGCTGCGCAATGCCGAGGCTTCGACATTTTTCGTACGGATGACGCAGCGGCTGGTGAAGCTGCTTTCGGAGCGCACCCAGGATGGCTATGTGTTTCGTACCGATCTGCGCCTGCGCCCCGACCCGGCCTCGACTCCGCTTGCCGTTTCGACCGCAGCAGCGCTCGATTATTATGAGCGTCGTGGACAGAATTGGGAGCGTGCCGCCCTGATCAAGGCGCGCGCCTGTGCGGGCGACATCGCGGCCGGTGAAAGGCTGCTAACCGGCCTCTCTTCATTCATTTGGCGCAAGTACCTCGACTTCGGAGCCATTGCCGACATCCATGCCATGAAACGGCAAATTCATGCCTACCGCGGCCACGGGGAGATCGCGGTTGAAGGCCATAATATCAAGCTCGGCCGCGGCGGTATTCGGGAGATCGAGTTTTTCGTGCAAACGCAGCAACTCGTTGCCGGCGGCCGCCATCCCGAACTGCGCGACCGCCAGACGCTCGCGATGCTGTCGTCGCTTGCGGACGGCGGGTGGATCGATGCGAAGGCTCGTGACGAACTCGGCGAGGCTTATCGGTTTCTGCGCTCGGTCGAGCACCGCTTGCAGATGGTCGCTGACGAACAGACCCACACCTTGCCGAGTGACCGCGAAGGCCTGGAGCTTTTCGCCCGCTTTTTTGGGTTACCGGATCGGGACGCATTTGCGGACACGCTGATCGAGCATCTGCGCCGCGTTCAGCAGCATTATGCTGCGCTGTTCGAAAATGCGCCCGCCGCTGAAGCCAACGCGCGGGCCCTCTTGTTTCCGCCGGATACCGACGATCGCGATACGCTCGACAAACTCAGCGCGCTCGGCTTTCGACAGCCGCGTGAAGTGTCGGCGCTCGCGCGGCGCTGGCTCAGCGGGTTCTATCGCGCCTTGCGCAGCAGCGGCGCGCATGAACAGCTTGCCGAAATCGTGCCGCTCGTTATTCCGCATTTTGCGCGCGCCGCAGATCCCAATGCAGCGGTTCTTGCGTTTGATCGTTTTCTGGGCGCACTCCATGTGCCGGGTCACCTGTTTTCGTTGCTGCGGCAAAATCCTGATCTCATCAGCCTGCTTGCATCGATCCTAGGGTCAGCGCCACGCCTGGCCGACGGTCTCGCCCAGTTTCCGCGATTGATGGATGCCGTCGTCGATCCGAGCTTTTTCGGCGCTCTCCCTGAGGAAGCCGAGCTTGCCGCAGAGCTTGGCCGTTCCATAAGTCAGGCTGCCAACCACGAGGACTTTCTCGATCGCTTCCGGGTATTTGCGCAGGAGCACATGTTCCTGATCGGGACCCGCATCCTCTCTGGAACTCTATCCGCCGAGCAGGCTGGCGAGGCATTTGCCAGGGTCGCGGACGTATTGATTCGCTCGTTGCATCGCCTGGTCGAAGACGATTTTGCAAAATCGCACGGCCGCCTTGCGAACCAGAATGTCGCCATCCTGGCGCTCGGCAAGCTCGGCGGTCGCGAAATGACGGCGACATCGGATCTCGATTTGATCGTCGTCTACGATTTCGATCATGACCACCCGGAATCCGACGGTGCGCGGCGGCTCTATGGCGGCCAGTATTTTACGCGCCTGACCCAGCGCCTGATCAGCGCGCTGACGGCGCCGACCAATTACGGGGTGCTCTATCAGGTCGACATGCGGTTGCGTCCGTCGGGACGGTCGGGACCACTGGCGACGCAGCTTGATGGATTTGCCGACTATCAGGAAAAAGAGGCCTGGACCTGGGAACATCTGGCGCTGACGCGCGCCCGCGTGGTGTCGGCAACGCCTGATTTTACGGCACGAATCGAACGAGTAATTGACGCCGTACTGGCGCGTCCGCGCGACGCTGTAGCAGTTGCGGGCGATGTGGTCGACATGCGCGGAGCGATTGCGCGGGAGAAGGGCGACAGCACGTGCTGGGATATCAAGTTTGTCGCCGGCGGCCTCATCGACCTCGAGTTCATCGCGCAATATCTCCAGATCGTGCATGCCGCCGATGTGCCCGATATTCTCGACACATCGACCGCTCGCGTCTTCGAAAAAGCTGCCCGCTTAAGTCTTCTTGCGGCTGCCGACTGGGAAGTCTTGCGTCCGGCCGTGCGGCTGTATCACAATCTGACGCAAGTGCTTCGTCTCTGTCTGACGGGACCGTTTGATCCGGCGACGGCTGCGCCGGAATTGATCAGCCTGCTCACGCGGGCGGCTGACGTTCCCGACTTTGCAACGCTCGAGGCCTATGTGGCGGAGACGCAGGTCAAGGTCCGCAACTGCTTCGTGGGCATTTTGGGCAGGGCGCCTTGAGAGAGCGAGCAGGTGGAGTCCAAACTGCGTAGGATGGGTAGAGGCCATCAGCGCGTTTACGCGCGTCTTAAGACGCGCTATGGCGCGCTCTTTCTTGCGCACTTTGCCGAAACCCATCATCAACCTCCTTCCATCGGATGGTGCGTGAGGGCATTTTTCCAAAGGATTGGGCTGGCGATCGTAACGACGATGGCGCAGTGTTTGGGGAGAGATAAGCCGATCGTGTGTCGCAGCGAGAGGGATTGATGGGTTTCGGCAAAACGCGTAAAGAAAGGACGCGTTTTGCCTCTACCCACCCTACGATCCGACCAAGGATTATACGCCCGTGTACCTGATGCGCGCGACCGCCACCTTGATCGCGATCCATCCGTCTCTGCCGACGCGGAGCAGGGACAGGCGTGCTAGTATGCACGCTGGCCCTCCATTTTGGGAGCAGCGCATGGCCAAGCCCACATCCAGAATTTCATATTGTCTATCGCTTGCAGTAACCATTGCTGCGTTGTCGATCGGTTCCATCGCCCAATCGGCCGAATTCACACTTATGCCGAGCCCGCAGACCGTTCACATCGGCCACTTCGCGGCCAATGTTAAACCGGCGCTGACCATCAATTCCGGCGACATTGTCACGATCGAGACCGCGGCGGCGATGGAGCCGGAGTCGATCGATGAATCCGGCGTGGTGCCGCCTGGCGCGGTGCCGCAATATGTCCGCGACATCTATCGCGATGTGAAGGATCGCGGCCCGGGCCCGCATATTCTCACCGGTCCCATTGCAATCAACGGTGCCGTGCCGGGTGACGTGCTCGAAGTGCGCATTCTCGATATCAGTCTCGCCGTCGATTACGGGTACAACCGGCAGCGCCCGTTCACGGGCGCGCTGCCCGAGGAATTCGCTGCCATGTGGCAGCGTATCATTCGGATCAATCGGCAGGCCAAGACCGCCGAAGTCGCGCGCGGCGTGGTGATCCCGCTCGACCGGCCGTTCTTCGGCACGATGGGCGTCGCGCCGCCGGCCGCAATGGGCCGCGTTTCGAGCGGGCCGCCGGGAGTCCATACCGGTAATCTCGACAACAAGGACCTTGGCGCCGGCTCCATTCTCTATATGCCGGTTCATGCGCCGGGCGCGCTGTTCTCCACCGGCGATGCCCATGCGGCTCAGGGCCACGGCGAAGTCGATCTCTCGGCAATCGAAACCGGCCTGCGTGGGCGCTTCCAGTTCATCGTGCGCAAGGACATGAAACTCGTCTGGCCGCGTGGCGAGACGCCCACGCATTGGATCGTGATGGGCCTGCATCCCAATCTCGAAGAAGCGATGAAGATCGCGACGCGTGAAACGATAGATTTCATCACCAAACGCTTCACGCATCTCACACGCGAGGAGGCTTACATGATCGCGAGCGTGGCGGTCGACTATCATGTGACGCAGGTCGTGGACGGCACGAAGGGAATTCACGGAATGATTCCGAAGGCTATTTTTGCCGCGCAGTAGGGCTATTATGTCAGATGCGCGGAACTCTCCAGGCCTCATGGTGAGGAGCGCACCCTCTTGGGTGTGCGTCTCGAACCATGCAGGCCGTGGCAGCGCTGCCGTCCGTCCGGCGCCTTAGCCGGCGCAAGACGCAGTCCTGGAGTATGCAATGAAAGCCATCGCGGCATCTATTGTCGGTCCGATGACATTCATCGTCGTCGCAGCGTTGAGCCACACGACGGATGCCGCGGCGCAATCATCCGAATACTATGCCGGCAAGACCCTGCGGGTGATCGTCGGTCTTGAGGTCGGCGGCAGTGCGGATGTGTTCACGCGCGAATTCACTGCTCATCTGCGGAAGAACATTCCGGGCAATCCCACCGTCGTGGTGCAGAACATGCCCGGCGCCGGCACTTATGCGGCGCTCAATTTCCTGGCCGAGCGGGCGGCCCCCGATGGGCTGACCATCGTCTACAACAACTATGCGTGGCTCGGGCAGGCCTTTGGCTCAAGCGCTTTGCGCATGCGTTACAATCAATTCGAGTTTCTCGGCGGTTTCGGCGATACGCGCGTCAACTACATGCGCACCGATGCGGTGGCGGGGGGCGTCAAGAAGCCTGCCGACATCATGAAGGCCGAGAACCTCATCGCGGGGTCGAATTCAGTTGGCGCCGGCGATTCCTCGGGTACCCTTGCGGAACTTTCGCTCAAGGTGCTTGGTGTCAAACATAAGATGATCGGCGGGTACCGTGGCGGCGCCGACATATATCTCGCGCTGCAACGCGGCGAAGTCCAGTTTCATAACACCGGCATTGGAACGTTCCGCCGGCGAAGCGGACCCTTCGTCAAGTCCGGCGAAGGGATCGGAGTTTCCTACCTGGTTCCCGTCGGCGCCAACGGCGAGTTCGAAAGGAGCAAGGCCATCACCGAGATGCCGGCCTTTCCGGACCTCTATCGGGAAATTCACGGCCGCCCGCCATTCGGTCCGCTCTGGGACGCGTTTAATTGGTTCACGTGGCAGACCAGTGAAATGTACTACCTGGGGCTCGCGCCGCGCGGGACGCGCCCCGACGCGCTTGCAGCGCTACGTCAAGGATTCGAAC
>DATGVJ010000373.1:0-15173 GCA_035300505.1 Xanthobacteraceae bacterium | reverse complement strand
TGGGCTTGCCGGCGAGGTGAGGCATATCCTTCGGCACTGCCGTCTCGGCCGCGATCTGATGTGCGGTCGGAGCAATCGCGGCTGGCAGTCGCTTGACGTCCGCGCCGGTGCCCACGGGCGCCGCGTTGGCTGCTGTTGCCGATGCGGCTGCGCCCGCCACGGCTACGCCCTTGAGAAACTTTCGACGGCTGACGTCGGGACTATCTTTTCGTGCCATGTGTCTACCTCCCTAGTGGAACTCGCTGCCGTTGGGCATACAGCGGCCGCGAAAGCGATCAGGTTGCAGCAATAGTACCGTCCGTATCCTTTGCTGGGAAGCGATTCTTGGCAGGATTGTTGAGCAGTACTCGCGAAATCGGGCCCTTGGGGTGAGGCTTTTTGCCACCAATAAGCTTAAAAAAGTGTCTGCACCCTGAACTTTTAGTTGCGAATCGAACATGGTGTGGCCCCTGCACGGCAAAGCCCAAGCGGCGCGGCTACCTGGTTGCGATGCGATCAAGTTCGTGGAGGGGGCGGACCATGCCTTACCGTTCGAGCAACCCCAGGCCGCCGGTGATATGCTGCTCTGGTTTTTGCGCCAACGGGCCTGACGGATTGGGGCGCCTTAGCCCGCATGGGAGAGAGTTGCATGCTGATTGCTGCACGCATTCTGCGAATGGCCGCCATGCTTGCGCTCCTGCAAGGAGGAACTGCGCTCGCCCAATCGCCGGAGGCTTTCTTCGCGCGCAAAACGATTATGATTTCCATCGGCTATACGGCGGGCGGCAGCTATGACCTCTACGGCCGCCTGGTCGCGCGGCATCTCGGCAAGCACATTTCGGGCAGACCGACGGTCGTTGCGCAAAACATGCCGGGAATTGGAAGTCTCAAAGCCGCGAGTTACATCTACGAACTTGCACCGCGCGATGGCACCGCACTCGGCGTCGTGGTCGAGTCGATTGCGCTCGAACAGGCCTTGGCCAATCCGGCAGCGCTATATGATGCAGCAAAGCTCAATTATGTGGGCCGCGTCGCCACCAGCAACAACATATTCATGCAGTGGAACACATCGCGGGTTCAGTCGATCGGCGATTCGCAAAAATTCGAATCGTCGCTTGCCGGCACCGGACCAGGATCCATCGCCGAGACCGTGCCACGATTGCTCAACGCCTTGGCCGGCACCAAATTCAAGCTCGTGAGCGGCTATCCGGCCTCGAACGAGGCAATGCTGGCCATGGAGCGTGGCGAGGTCGAAGGCGCCTCGTCATCCTGGGCCGCCGTGAGCGTGGCCAAGAAGGAATGGCTGCGTGACAAGAAGATCAAGATCATCCTGCAGACGACGCCTGAGCGCATTCGCGAATTGCCTGACGCACCCGCTTTGCCCGAAATCGGCGCAACCCCGGAAGACAAGCAAGTCTATCAGCTTTATGCGAGCGGCAGCGCGGTCGGGCGCGCCGTGATCGCGCCGCCGGAATTGCCAGCCGACCGCATCAAGACGCTGCGCGACGCGTTCAACCTCATGGTCCGCGATCCGGAGTTCATCGCCGACATCCAGAGACTCAATGTCGAACTCGATCCGCTTCCGGGGCAAGCGGTGCAAGACTTGATCCTGCGCACGCTCAGCGTTCCGCAGTCGGTGCGCGACCGCGCCAAGCTCGCGTTTGGGAGATAGCTATTTAATCAATCGGCTTGGTTACCAAGCGTCCGATTTCAATGACGCGCGGCACGCGTGCCGCGCATCGTGCATCTCACCGCGCTCTATTTCTTGATGTACTTGAACACGCCCCGCACCGTCGCTTCCGCCGTATAGATGTTGCCCGCGGCGTCGAGCGCAATCCCTTCTCCCATCGCGCCCTCGGGCGCATTGGTTGGATGCGGCGGGAAGAAGCCCGTCACCTTGCCATCCTTGAGGCTTCCGATGCGAATACCCTTGAGCCAGCCGGGATGCCGACGTGGCTCCGATTCGGAGTCGGCAGCATAAAGCGTATCGTTGGCGTCGATCACGATGCCGCTCACGCGGCTGAACTCCTTGTACTCGCCGATATACCGTCCGTCCTTCGTGAGGATCTGGACCCGGTGGTTGTGGCGGTCGGCGACGATCAGCCTGCCTTGCGAATCGAACTTGACGGAGTGCGGCGTGCGGAACTCGCCCGGCCCTGTTCCGGTCTTGCCGATGGTCCGCAAAAATTTGCCGGTCCGGTCGAACACCGAAATGCGCCCGACAAGATTCGGGTCCTCGACATTGGTATGGCTCTCGGCCACGTAAATATCGCCGTTGGCGGGGTCGGTGACGACGTCATTGGGCTCGGTCAGGGCTGCCGGCGGATTTCCCTTCACGCCCGGTTTTCCGAGCGTCATCAGCACCTGGCCCTGCGGACTGAATTTGATGACGACGCTTCCCTTGTTGCCTTCGCCCGGGAACTTCTGGATCTCATCCGCGGTCGGCACGCGCGCGTCGGTCACCCACACATTGCCTTCGCGATCGGCATGGATGCCGTGCGGCCAAACGAACATGCCGCCGCCAAAGCTCCTGACCTCCTTGCCGTTTTCATCAAAGAGATGAACCGGGTTTGCCTTGGTGCCGAGGCAGCCAGGCGCAGTGCCTGGTGAGCAACGATCGGTCGCCCATACGGACTTACCGTCGCGGTCGACGGCGACGCCGTTCGAACCGCCCCACGGCCGTTTCTCGATCGTAAGCTGCGCCCAATCCTTCACAACAGTATAGGGATTGGCGCCGCTATTGACGGGCGCGATATCCTGAGCCTGGCCAACCGCCATGGTCGTCCCCATGGCAACCGCCGCCGTAAACCAGCACTTCGCGAAAGCTGACATCGACATCCTCCCTGGAATGAAAGGTCGCCCTCGTCCTTCACCATTCTTGTTCTACAATGCCGGGCGTGGCCCAAGGGTACCATACCAGGAATGAACGTCCAGCGAGGCGCCAACGAATTGGCAGCACCTTGAGCCTTGCCCGCCATCGAATGCCGGCAGTATTCTACCGCAACCTAGAACATCCGGAGGATCGCCATAATGAGCAAACTCAGTCGTCGCAAGGTATTGAAAACCGCCGGCATCGGCGCTGCCGCAACTGCGATCGCGGCGCCCGCCATCGCGCAGCCGATGCCGGAGCTGAAATGGCGGCTTACAACGAGCTTTCCGAAGTCGCTCGACACGCTGCACGGCAGCGCCGAGATCTTCGCCAAGGCGGTCGCAGACGCGACCGACCGCAGGTTTCAGATCCAGGTCTTTGCAGCCGGCGAGATTGCGCCGCCGTTCTCGGCCGCCGATGTGGTCGAAAACGGCACCGTCGAGCAGTGCCTCACTGCGTCCTACTACTTCCTCGGCAAGGACATGACCTTCGCCTTGCCGTGCTCCTCGCCGTTCGGACCGAACACGCGCATGCAGAACGCCTGGGAGTATCATCACGGCGGCATCGAACTGATGAATGAGTTCTACAAGAAGTTCAACATTCACGCGCTTCCATGTGGAAATACCGGCTGCCAGATGGGCGGCTTCTTCCGCAAGGAGATCAGGACCGTGGCCGATCTCAATGGGCTGAAGTTCCGCATCGGCGGTTTTGCCGGCCGCGTGCTGGCCAAGCTCGGCGTGGTGGCGCAGCAGATCCCCGCAGGAGAGATCTACCCTGCGCTGGAAAAGGGAACGATCGATGCCGCTGAATGGGTCGGACCCTATGACGACGAGAAGCTCGGCCTGCACAAGGTGGCGAGGTTCTATTACGCCCCCGGCTGGTGGGAAGGCGGGACCCAGATTCATCTGTTCACGAACCTCGACAAATGGAACGCGCTCCCGCCGAGCTACAAAGCGATCGTGCAGAGCGCGGCCGTCATGACCAATATGTGGATGACCGCGAAATACGACGCGCTCAATCCGCTGGCGTTGAAGAAGCTGATTGCCGAGGGCGCGCAATTGCGGGTGTTCCCGCAGCCCGTGATGGAAGCCTGCCTCAAGGCCGCCAACGAGGTCTATACGGAAATTTCCGCGACCAATCCGGACTTCAAGAAAATCTGGGACAACATCAAGGCCTTCCGCAACCTTGAATACGAGTGGTGGCAGGTGGCGGAGTTCAACTACGACAACTTCATGGTCCGCACCGGCGTGAAGAGCTAAACGGATCGTTACTTGAACTCCAGCGGCGGGGGCAGGTCGATCTCGATCTGGATCTTGGTCGGATCGACTTCGCTTGCAGAAGACTTGTAGTGCATGACCATGGCCGGGAACGCGATGACGAGCCCGACCATGATGCATTGAATCAACACGAACGGAACCGCGCCCCAATAGATCTGTCCGGTCGTCACCGGCTCCATGCGCTTGCCTGACACACGATCGACATAGGGCTCCGTTGGGGCAACCGAACGCAGGTAGAACAGCGCGAACCCGAACGGCGGATGCAAGAATGAGGTCTGCATGTTCACGCCAAGCATGACGCCAAACCAGATGAGATCGATGCCAAGGCGCTGAGCCGGCAGGGCGAGCAGCGGAATGACAATGAAGGCGATCTCGAAAAAATCAAGGAAGAAGGCGAGCACGAACACGAAGGCGTTGACGAAAACCAAAAAACCGATCTGCCCCCCGGGCAGATTGACCAGCAGTTCTTCCACCCATTTGTGGCCGTCGACACCATAGAAAGTAAGCGAGAAGACGCGCGCCCCGATCAGGATGAAGACCACGAAGGCCGAAAGCTTGGCGGTCGATTCCACGGCCTGCCGGGTCAGGTCCCAGGTCAGGCGCCGCTTGAACAGCGCCAGCGCCAGTGCACCCGCTGCGCCCATCGCACCGCCTTCGGTCGGCGTCGCAACGCCGATGAAAATCGTCCCCAGCACAAGGAAGATCAACGCCAGCGGCGGCACCATGACGAAAATGACCTGTTCGGCGAGTTTCGACAACAGCCCGAGCCGCAACAGCTTGCTCAAGAGCGCGACCATAAAGGCGATCGCGGACGTTAGCGCCATCGTGAGGATCACGAAGTCGGCCCCCGCCTTGACGTTCGTGGTCCGCATGAAGAGATAGGCACAGATCACCGCGACCATCGCGACGATCGCCAGCGAAATGACGCCACGTTTGCCGTCCGCCTCCCGGTGCACGAGCGCTTCGGCCGGCAGGCCGGGCGCCGCCCTGGGATAAAGGCGTGTGACAACGAACACATAAATGGCGTAGAGAGCGGCCAGCGCAACGCCGGGAACAAAAGCGCCCTCGTACATGTCGCCGACCGAGCGCCCGAGTTGATCGGCCATGACGATGAGCACGAGCGAGGGCGGGATGATCTGCGCCAGCGTGCCGGAAGCTGCGATGACGCCCGAGGCGACACGCCGGTCATAGCCGTAGCGCAGCATGATCGGCAGCGAAATCAGGCCCATCGAAATGACGGAAGCCGCGACCACGCCGGTGGTCGCCGCCAGGAGCGCGCCGACGAAGATCACCGCATAGGCGAGGCCGCCGCGCACGGTACCGAACAGCTGACCGATGGTGTCGAGGAGGTCTTCCGCCATTCCCGAGCGCTCGAGGATGAGCCCCATGAACGTGAAGAACGGAATGGCCAGCAGCGTGTCATTGCCCATGACGCCGTAGACGCGCTCGGGCAGCGCCTGCAGGAAATCCGGCCGAAACAGGCCAAGGTCGATGCTGATCAGTGCGAAAATCAGCCCCGTGGCGGCAAGCGAGAACGCCGCCGGATATCCGAGAAGCAACACTACCACGAGCACCGCGAACATGATCGGCGCCATGTTGTGAATGAGAAAGGCTTCCATCCGGGCGTCCTGGCTGTGCGGTTAGCGTTTCTCGACCGCTTCGACGACCTGGGCGACTTCCGCTTCGAGCGCGGACCGACGCTCCATATAGGGGTCCGGAATCACTCCTCGCATAACCGCGATGCGCTTGACGATCTCCGAAATGCATTGCGCGGCCAGCAACGTGAACCCGATCACGATCAGGGACTTCGCCGGCCATTGCGGCAGCCCTCCGGAGGAGAACGATTGCTCGTTGAGGCGAATCGAGCGCAGAAAAAACGGGATTGAGGTGACGATCATGATGATCGTCAGCGGCAGCAGAAAGAAGACATGACCGATGAGATCGATGGCGTTGCGCGCGCGCCCAGGAAGCATGCCGTTCACGATATCGATTCGGACGTGCTCGTTCGACAGCAAGGTCCAGGGTGCGCAGAGCAGGAAAACCGCGCTGAACAGAACCCATTGCAGTTCGAGCCAGGCATTCGATGACAGATCGAATATCTTGCGCACGATGGCGTTCCCTGACGACACCAGAACGGCAACAAGCACCAGCAAAGCGAACCACGTGCCAACGCGCCGATTGATGGCATCGATGATGCCGCTGAACTTGAGAAGCAAACCCATTGCGTATTCTCCGGGATGGCGGTAACTCTTGGTCCGGCTACTCTAAGACATCCGGCACGATCCCGCGCAGCGTCGGCGGTACTGTGAGGCCGAGGGCCTGCGCAGTCTTGCGATTGATCATCAAATCGAACTTGGTCGGAACCTGCACCGGCAGGTCGGCAGGCTGCGCCCCTTTGAGGATGCGGGCCGTGTAGCTGCCGGCCACGCGAAAGTGTTCGTAGATATCGGCACCGAAGCTGATCAGCCCGCCAGACTGCACGTACTCGCGGTTAGGGAAGATCGTCGCGATGTTATGGCGCGCCGACAGCGAGATGACCTGGTCGCGAAAGACGGTGAACAAGGCCTCGGTCGACATCACGACGGCAGCGATGTCCTGCTTCGCCATTTCGGCAAAGACGATGGCGATATCGACTTCCCGGCCAGCGAGATCGACGACCATGAGCCGGCGCCCGAGCGAATTGGCGGTCGACTGCACCTGCTCGATCCGCGCATTAGTGGTCGCAGCCGGCGCCGAGTCGGAATTGATCATGAAGGCAACCGGCCGGGGCGGCGGAACGAATTCGCAGATCACCTGCAGGCGTTCCGGGTTGAACTCTTCGGTGCGCCTGCCGGCGCCCGTCACGTTGGCTTCCGGCCGGGCGAGGTTCCGCACGAGGCCGAGTTCCGCGGGATCGCCCGTGATCGCGAACACGATCGGCGTGGTCGTGGTCACCGCCATGGCGGCACGCACCGTAATTGCGCTGCTGAGACAAACGATGACGTTTGCGTTGCGGCTCATCAGACCAGCCGCCAGGCCGGTGAGGCGGGCCGCCTGGCCTTCCGCGGACAGGTACTCGACGGCCAGATTCTTGCCCTCGAAAAACCCGCCCTCCTCGACCTTATCCAGAAAGGCGTCGAGGCGATCGATGATCGGTCCGTAAGAAATGCTGTTGAGGAAGCCGATCCGCGCCATCGCGGGCTGCGGCGCCGGCTCTTGTGCGCACGTCGAAAATGGTATGAACGCGGCGGCACCCGCCGCTCCGCCAAGGCCCTTCAGCAATTGCCGCCGTCCGATTTCCGCCATGCGCTCCTCCCGGTGCCCGCCAGAGACACAATAGCACGGGGTGGGCCGGAATTGACATAATCCCGCATGGATTCTGATTCCGCCACTGTCGTCGAAGTCCCACGTGCACGATGGCCCGAGAGGCCGTGCAGCCGGCGTGACATTGCTCGACGTGTTCCGGAAAAAATGTACACACCGCCAATCGACGATAGCCGGATATCAAATCGTTCGTTATGTATCGTGATGTCGATTCAAGACAAACCGGTGCACTGGCGCGCTGCAGGATTACGGATGGCAATAAGCGAACTCATCGCGCTCGCCGCGCTTGCCATCTGGATTTTCTTGCTGGCGGGTTGGGGCCGATTCTGGCTGGCATCCGTCCGCGACGATGACGACGGCACGACATCGCAAGACGCAACACCTTCACCAAAGACTTTGCCCCAAGGCGCTCTGTCACAGGATGCTCCATCACAGAGCGCACTATCACAGAGCGCACTGTCAGAAAGCTCACTATCACAAACCTCACTATCACAAACCCTTTGGCCGGCGGTCACCGTGGTCATCCCGGCGCGCAATGAAGCCGATTGTATTGGGGAAGCGATCCGTTCCTTGCTGGCCCAGGATTATCCGCGCGAATTCCAGATTGTCCTGGTCGACGACCAGAGCACCGACGGAACCGCAAATGTCGCCTACCGTGCGGCGGAATCCCTGCGCGCGACCTATCGGCTGATGCTGGTGCCCGGGAAACCCCTGCCCGAAGGTTGGAACGGCAAGCCCTGGGCAATGGAGCAGGGCATCGATCATGCCTCGGTATCAAGACCTTCCTACCTGCTCCTGACCGACGCCGACATTGTCTATGCACCGGGCGTATTGTCCTGGTTGGTGAACCATGCACAGGACAAGCAATTGGGGCTGGTGTCGCTCTTTGCAAAACTCCGCTGTCAAGACCTGCCGGAAAGGGCCTTCATTCCGGCCTTCTGCTATTTCTTCCAGATGATCTATCCATTCGCATGGGTCAATAATCCACGCCGTGCGATCGCCGGGGCCGCGGGCGGCTGCATGCTGGTGCGCCGCGATGTCCTGCAAGCGGCCGGCGGCATGGAAGCGATTCGAAACGTCTTGATTGACGATTGCGCGCTGGCAAAGCGATTGAAACTGCAAGCGCCGATCTGGCTCGGCCTGACAGATCGCGTGCAAAGCATCCGAAAGTATCCGAACATCGACGATATCCGGCACATGGTGTCGCGCACCGCCTATGAGCAGCTGAATTACTCCAGCATTCTACTGGCGGGAACAATTGCCGGCATGACATTGATTTATCTTTTGCCAGTATGTTTCGCGCTATTGGGTGACGGTATCACGCGCCTCCTCGGGATTGCGACCTGGATCATGATGGCGATCTCATTCCTGCCGACGCTGCGGTTTTATCGCATATCGCCATTGTGGGCCCCCCTGCTCCCGATGATTGCCTTCGCCTATATGATCTTTACGGTGGATTCCGCGCTCCAACACTGGCGGGGGCGTGGTGGGTTATGGAAGGGCCGCGTGTCCGGCAAATCCTGACACCCGCGCGATCAACTAGATGACAAATCAACGGCATCGAGCACCAGCACAGGTTCGGCCGCGACGAAATGATCCTGGCAAGGCCGTCGACGTGCGCAGTTGGGCGATGCATTTGTTCTGAGACTGACGTATTGTCATCATCCTTCGAGCGAGAGGCTTACGGTTAATGAAAATCCTGGTCGTCGACGATCACGTCCTTATCCGGGAGGCGCTGCGCGGAGTTCTCAAGGAGCTCAAGCAAGACGCCGTTGTCCTGGAGGCCGCAGATTGTCGCCAGGCGATGGCGTCCGTTCAGTCTCAGACCGATTTGGGCCTAATTCTGCTCGATCTCAATCTGCCCGATCGCGACGGTTTTTCCGTGCTCGGCGAATTGCGAGAGCGCTACCCGGCGATTTCGGTGGTAGTACTGTCGGCCCAACAGGATCGGGGTAGCGTCATCAGGGCGTTGGATCTCGGCGCGCTCGGATTCATCCCAAAATCCGGCCAGCGCGACGTGATGCTGAGCGCGCTGAGACTCATCTTTTCCGGCGGAATCTACATTCCCCCAGAAATCCTCACGCGCGACGAACCCTTGCGTGCTCAGCCCTCGCCTGCCCAGCCAAAGCTGACGCGATCCGCTGCCATCATGACGCCGGTCAAACCTGCTGATCTCGGCCTGACCGGACGGCAACTCGATGTGCTGGCCCTCATGATGCAAGGCAAGAGCAACAAGGCAATCTGCCGCGCGCTGGATTTAGCCGAACCGACAGTCAAGAATCACGTGACTGCCATTCTCAAGGCCTTGAAAGTGACCAATCGCACCGAAGCCGTGGTCGCAGTCCGCGAACTGGGGTGGGAGCTGCCGGCGGTCGACAAACCATAGAGCCCTGCGGTCTCGCCCAAACTTGTCGTTTCTACAAACGGACGCGCGCAGCAGCATCGTTCTTCAACATCCGATTCACCATCGCGCGCAGCGTCATCGGGTCTACCGGCTTGTGCAGCAGGTGGAACCCGCTGGCGCGCGCTTCCTGCAGCGGCTCCGGATTGGTGTCGCCGCTCATGAGAAACGCCGGTATCGGCGTATCGAATGCGTCACGCAATCGGGCGATGACATCGATACCAGTTTTCCCGTTGGTCAGGCTATAGTCGGAAATGATCAGATCTGGCACGTGGCCGCAGTCGGCGATGCCGGTGATGGCAGCACCGTCTGTGTCGGCCGTGACGACGCCGCAGCCCCAGCTCCGAAACAGGCCCCCCATCCCGTCCAGCACCAGCGGGTCGTTGTCGATTACGACCACGAGCTTGCCACGCGACACGTCGCGCGGGACACGAATCGGAACCGGCACATCGACCGACCGGCCTCGCGCGTCGCCGATAGGCACCGTGACGGCGAAGCAGGAACCTTTGCCCACCGTTGAGGTCAAGGCGATCGGGTAATTGAGAAGCCGGCACAGGCGGTCAACGATCGCAAGGCCCAGGCCGAGCCCGGCGCGCCGGTCGTGGTCCGGTTCGCCAAGCCGATAGAACTCGCCGAAGATTTTCTCGCGCTGGTCCTGCGGAATTCCTGAGCCCGTGTCCCAAACCTCTATCCGCAATTGCCCGCCGCGTTTGCGACAGCCGACCACGATGCCGCCGTGCGTTGTGTAGCGTAATGCATTGGAGACGAGATTTAGCAGGATGCGCTCGAGCAGGATGAAGTCGCTGCGCACCCAGGCGCAGGCCGGCACCGCCCGCAACGACAGGCCCTTTTCCCGCGCGGACTCGGCAAAGGTCGTCTCGATTCGGCTTAGCAATTGCGCCGCCGGAAACGTGGTCACGTTTGGGATCAGCACGCCGGCGTCAAGCTTGGAAATGTCCAACAGCGCGTTGAACAGTTCATTCATGGCTGCGACCGCAGCTTCGATCCGGCCGACGATCCGGTCACGCTCAGCCGCCCTGATGCGACCGCGCAATTGCGCCACGAACAGGCCAAGCGCATGCAGCGGCTGTCGCAGATCGTGGCTCGCCGCCGCAAGAAAGCGGGATTTGGCCTGGTTGGCGACCTCAAGCTGGTGCGTACGCTCGTCGACTTTGCTTTCGAGATTCGCGTACGAATCCTGAAGCTTGGCAGCCATGATATTGAACTGATCGCCCAACGCCTGGAGTTCGTCGCCGGTATCGATCGACAGTCGCTGGTTAAGATCTCCGCTGCCGATCCGCGCAGCACCATCGCGCAGCGCCCGAATCGGGACGACCATCCGCCGGGCAAGGAATATTCCAGCGAGGGCCGCCAAGACGAGCGCCGCGACAATCAGCACACCCGACCGCATTATCGAGACATAAAGCGGCGCATAGGCCTCCGCGACCGGCAATTCGACAAACAGCAGCCAGCCAAGCGATGGGACCCGCGCATGAGCCGTCAGGACCTTTTGGCCTTGAAGGTCGGTCCCGACCTGATCTTCTTCGGGGGGCACCTCATTCGAGGACAACTGAGCCGCCCTCACCTGAGCCAGTTCCGACAGTTCGATATTGCGGAGGACAAGGCTGATGTCCGGATGCGCGATCAAGCGACTGTCGGCGTCCACCACATAGGCATAGCCACGCTTGCCAACCTTGATTTCCGACACCAGGTCCCAAATGAACTTGAGATTCACCTCTGCGACCACGATACCGTTGTCGCGACGGGCGCCCGCAATAGCGAGCGTCAAATACGGCTCCGACTCGCGGCGGAAATAAACCGGCCCGTTGTATCGTTTGCTTGCCATCGTCTGCACGAACTTGGGGTCGTGGGAAAAATCCGATTGGGTGCCGACGACGTCCATGGCGACGCGCGACATGCGCGCTTGCTCGCGACCCTCGGCATCGATTCGCGCCAACTCGGTGATTGCCGGCACCTGGCGAAGCAACCGCACCGCATCGAAACGCCACTCTTCGAGCGTGCTGGCGCTCCACGGCAGTTGCGTCATCCACCCCATCTGGTTTTCGATTTCCTTGACGTACTGGCCAATCCGTGCCGCCGCTGCTTCAGCCTGCTCGCGCTGCGAATGAACCAGCGAAGCCCTCTGTTCCTGGTATGAAAACCAGATGTCGATCGGGCCGTTCGCCGCCAAGGCCAGGAACACCACGGCGACGAAAAACACGATATATTTGCGGAACAGGCCGCCACGCGTCTGCGCCGGGGTGATCGGTTTCGTCCCGGCGCGGGGCGTTTTCATTCGATCACCTCGTTGGCACGCGCGAGCATGATCCTGGGCACTGCCAACCCGAGTTCGTTGGCGGTTTTGAGGTTGATGACGAGGTCGACTTTCGCCGACACCTGCACCGGAATGTCAGCCGGACTGGCACCCTTAAGGATGCGATCCACATTGGCCGCTGCGCGCCGGTAGAGGTCAAGCAAATCAACCCCATAGGACATCAGGCCGCCTTCGGTTGCGAAGTATCGCAGCGAATAAATAGCCGGCACCCTTTGACGGGCGGCCTCCGCAACAATCCGACCTCGATGAACGGCAGCGAAGTTATCAGGCGTGACAATCAGGCCGCCACCAGGCGCACGACCAAACGCAGCAAGAACTGGTTCGATCTCGGCTGCATTGTGCACAGGCATCCCGACCGGTGTTACCGCGATCGAACGCGCCGCGGATTCGAACGCGGGGAAGAAATAAGCTCGGCTGCCGGTAGCCGTAGCTGGGTTGAACATGACTGCGACCCGGTCGGTGTTCGGTGCGATTTCCATGAGCAGTTCCAGCCATTTGCCGCCCATCGACTCGTAATTGCTGGTGAAGCCGGTGACATTGCGGCCTGGGCGCGCGAGGCTCGAAACAAAGCCGTCGCCAATCGGATCAGCGGCAGTCACAAACACAATCGGGATCGTTTGGGTCAATCGCAGCAACTCGAAGACGACGAAGCTACTACTCGCTACGATAATCGCTGGCTGAAGGGCGAGCAACTCCCTTGCGGACGCTTGCAGCCGATCGGCGTCGGCTCCAAAGCGATAGTGAATCCGGAGATTACGACCATCGATCCAGCCCAGGTCCCGGAGCCCCCGCTCGAAATTGGCGATGCGCAGCGGATTTTCGGGATCCTTTTCCGTGAGTCCGATCAGGACACCGATGACGCGGACACGATCACCCGGCTGGGCAGTTGCTGGCAATGGCCGAGACGCCAAAGCGCCGGCGAAAAGGGCCAGGATGTCTCGACGCCTCATTTCATCACCTCGCCGGCTGACGAACCGAATACCCGGCTATCGAGTCCATTAGTTGAATCGAGAATGGCAACCATTGCGATCATTGTGAGATGGCACAATCTGTCTGACATTACCACAACACGTGATATGAAGCGAGGATTCGGTCGCAAGCAACGCAACAAGTGGCTGTATTCTTAAAACCGCCACGCGCATATTATCAGTTCGGCTTCGGGTTGAATATCAGTCAGACGTATTGCCGATGTGGGGGGCCAAAAGCGACCGCAGACCGGAAGCGCATTGATGTCACACGACTTCTTTTGCCTCATACTGAAGTCCCGGAACAACCGAAGTCCCAGGACTAAAGTATGGGATTTCGACCAAGGCGACTTGGTGCCTTCGATCAAGTTGAATTGCCGCTCGCATTTCTCGGCACCCTTTTCTGGTACAATCGCGAACTTATTGTAGACGAAAATCTATGCAATCGCGGGACTGAAAAAATCATCCCTTCGAATGCGTTGCCGCCTCGACACCGTCATGCATCAAGCGCTGCTGCCAGCAGTTTCCTGCCGCGGGTCATCATCACGCAATCAGCGAGCGACAATTTGCAGCCAGCAGCCAGCTTTTGTCACGGTTGAGATACCACATTCCGGGGTGAGGCACATCACATTCGTACTGTTGGAAAGGATCTAGGGTCTCCTGGCAAGCGCCATGACGGCGCGAGCGCAACGCAAACATGAGACACGACCTTGTTTCTGGCCGACTGAGTATGGATGGCTCAGCCGGCCATGCCCCAAACATATTCTCAAATAGGGAGATCCATCATGCCAAAGAATCCGGTTCAGCACCCTATCCGATGGTCGCTCGCGGCGGTCGTTCTGGCCACGCTAACCACAACGGCCACCGCCGGCTCATTCATGCGGGGATGCGCCGCACGTGATATGCAGATCCTCATGCTGATCGAGGACCGGGAAAGCAACAACGCCGTGTCCGCAGAAAAACTGCGCGACGCAAAGCTTACGATGATGCACGCGCGCATCGTCTGTCACGAAGGACACGTTCTGGATGCTCTGGCGGTCTACGACGCCATTGCCCAGAGCATCATACCCAACCCAGTTCAATTCGGCCGAATGCGCCCACCGGAAATCCAATAAGCCGTCGTTGAGCCCTTCACGGAGAGAACAACGATTGTGCCACGGCGCGGCTGACCACCGTTATCGCGGTCTTCCGGATCAATGCTGGATTATGCAGCCTGAATATGAAACTGCCATGCGGATACGGTACCGAAGTCATCGATAAGCTCAACAAGGCAATCAATGCAGAGCTTGCCGATCCGAAAATGATGACCCGGATCATCGATCTGGGCAGCACGGTATTTACCAGTTGCATCAGCCTTGATGTAGGGGGTCGATCCACTTCACCGTTTCTGTCGTCTCGGCGGGAATGATATTGAGGTTGACCACGACCGCCGACTTGTCGGAGCGCACCAACACGCACTCAAGCGGCTCATCGGGACTCGCATTGATCTCCTGGTGCGGCACGAACGGCGGCACGAAGATGAAATCTCCTGGTCCCGCCTCCGCCATGAACTCAAGCCGCTCACCCCAGCGCATGCGCGCCCGCCCGCGAACCACATAGATCACACTCTCGAGTTCGCCGTGATGGTGTGCACCCGTTCTTGCATTCGCCCGGATGCTCACCGTGCCGGCCCAGAGTTTTTGTGCCCCCACTCGCGCAAGATTGATGGCCGCCTTACGACTCATACCTGGCGTTTGCGGGGTATTCGGATCGAGCGAGTGGCCCGGGATCACCCGTACACCGTCGTGTTTCCATTTGAGCGGGCCGGTGGTGTTGCGCTTACTTTTTTTGCTTGTTGTCGGCATACGCTCCCCGTTGATGCGCTGGCGTGCCGCGACGTCCATCCGATCCGCGGCGTTTCACTCTCGTTTGCAATCTTGCCGCCGTCGCCACGCGCCGTCCGGCAGACGCTGTTGCTTTCTACCAGGGCGTTAGCGCAATTTCCGCTTTGGCCGCTTCGCCGCAACCAAACTTGGCGGAGGTGGGCTAACGGCAGCGTCAAGAG
>DATGVJ010000372.1:0-6594 GCA_035300505.1 Xanthobacteraceae bacterium | reverse complement strand
GCGCGAGCAGGCGCTCGAAGCTCGCGTTGAGCGTGGTCTCGATCTCCGGCTTCTTTTCAAGCCGCGCGAGCAGCATGGCGGCGGCCTCGATGGTGGACAGTCCGTCCTTTCTGGGTTCGCGCCGCAGCCGGCCATAGCGCGACGGGCGTTTCGGCCCGAGCACGACGCGCTTGCACTTGAGCATCCAGGCGTTGCGCCACCACAGAGCCTTGGCTTGGCTCCAAGTGCCGTCGAGCAGGATGATGCCCTCGATTGCGCGGAGCGCGTCGTCCTGGCGATCGACCGCGCCGCCATTGCGGTTGACCACCACGATGTCGCGATCGGGCAGCACAGCAGCGGCCTTGACCGAGCCCAGATACAGAATGGCCCAGCACTGCGGATCGGTCGGTTGGCCCAGGATCTTGGTAAGGCTCGGCCAGGAGAGGCCGATCTTGAACAACGCATTCTTGAAATGGAGCGCGGCCAGCCGCGCCGTGCCAAGCTCGCGATCCTGCTCCTGCGGGTGCTGCAGGATGAGAAGCGAAACCGTGTTGCCGATCGAAGCTATACCCTCGCAAACGCATAGGGCCGGCGGTTTGCGGCAATGCGGGCAATCGGTGGGTGTATCGGCCGTGAGCGGCGCTGCGGCAACAGATGGTTCGGTCATCGTGGCCGTATACGCCCGCAACCGCTCGCCGACAATGCGGCTGGATGGTTGATTATCAATTTGCAAAACAAAAGCTTAGCGTATGAGCGCTTGAGTCGGCACGCTTTCTGCGGCAAACGAAGAGCCCCAATTTGGTGGAACCCACGGCAATCGGCGCCCTGTGAAGGAGCGGCGAAGCGCCGGCTTGATGAGATCAATCAGCGTCAGGAATGAATGATGGCCAAAGATACCAAGACAACGAGCCCCAAGGCCGAGGTAGCTCCTGCCCCAAAGGCCGAGGCGGCCCCAGCCGCGAAGACCGAAGCGGCCCCGGCCGCGAAGACCGAAACCGTCTCAAAGGAAGCAAGCACGCCAGCGGCCGAGCCCGCCAAGGCCGCGGACACCAAAGCGGACGCGGCCGCCAGCTACAGCCGCGGCGAGGGCCAGAAGCCGGTGACAAAAGCCTACAAGGACAACTGGAATGCGATTTTCGGAAAGCCCGACAAAAAGCCGAAAACAGAGGTGAAAGTAAAAGCAAGGAACCCAAAGGCCAAGAAGGCGAAGGTCAAGAAGGCGGCACCGGCCAAGCCGACAACGAAACCGAAGTCAAAAGCCAAGGCGCCGAAGAAGAAATCGAAGCGATCGTAGGATGGGTAGAGCTAAAAAAACGCGTCTTCAGACGCATTTTTCTTGGCGAAACCCATCATTTCCGGCCCGCAACGTTGATGGGTTTCGGCAAGGTGCGCAAGAAAGAGCGCGCCTTGCCTCTACCCATCCTACAAGACGGGACGCCTTCCCCCATCCAGGGCTTTCGCTATAATCGCGCCCGAACCGCCGCCACAAGAAACCTGTACTTGCCAGGTGTTTCACACCCCCCGCCCAGGGATCGCACATTCGGAGGAAGCTTCATGCACTGCGCGAACCGCATTCTGGCCTTGCTCTTATTGACGACCGCACTCACGTCCAGCGCTATCGCGGCGACCATTACCGGCAGCGTCATGGGCCCGGACGGCAAGCCTTTCATGGGCGCCTTCGTGGTCGCCGAAAACACCGAGAACAAGATGACGGTCAACGTGCTGTCGAACCAGCAGGGCCGCTACCGGATCGGCAACCTGCCGGCAGCGACCTACAAGATATCCATCAGCGCCATCGGCTATGCGGGCGACCCGCGCAACGATGTGCGGCTTGCCGATGACCAGAAGGCATCCTTCGACTTTGCCCTGCAGAAGTCAAAAGTGCGCTGGAGCGACCTCACGACCTATCAGGGCCGCCAGTTGCTGCCGAAAAATGCCAAGCACGACCTCACCCACAAGGACGAACTTTTCACGACCTGTTTTCAATCCTGCCATTCGTTCCAGAAGCGCATGGCAACCGACACCTGGGATGAGAACGGCTGGCGGGCGCGGGTCGTCTACATGCGCGACGTCATGATGGAGGGTCGCCGTCTTAGCGATGAGTTCTCGGAAGACCTCGTGAATTATTTCACGTTTGCCTTCGGCCCCAATTCGCCAAAGCCGCAATCGCCCGAAGACCACCCGCAATACAAGTCGCTGGTGCGGCCGGTCAGTCCGAACGCCACGAATATCGTCTATGTGGAATATGACTTCCCGGCGCAACTCGGCCAGGGCCCCTGGAGCGCGGTTGAAGACAAGGACGGCAAGCTCTGGATCCCGTATTACGGCAAAGGCAACGAAGTTGTTCGTCTTGATCCCAAGACTGCCGAACTCAAGCACTATCCGTTGGGCTTCTCGAAGAAGGCCGGCATCCATTCCGCCGTGCCGGCACTCGACGGCAGCGTCTGGTTCACCGAGGCAGCGCTCGGACGTATCGGCCGTCTCGATCCTGAGACCGGCAAGATCACGGAATTCCCGAACCCGCCGCTCCCCAATGGCACGCGCACCGGCGCTCACACAGTCCGTGTCGATGAACGCGGACTGGTGTGGGCGAGCGGCGGCCCGGCGATCACCCAGTTCGATCCGAAGACCGAGAAGTTCCAGCACTTCGATCTCGGCGCGACCTACGGCAACGTCACCGGCAAGAACTACGACCAGTGGTTCACATCCTTCCGGGATGACGGCCCGATCGGCCGCATCACCAAGGACGGTGTGCTGTCGAAATTCTATCCGCCGACCAAGGGCAAGCCGCAGCGGCTTCAGGTGGATGAGGACGGCGTGGTCTGGTTCAGCGAACGGCGCGGCAACAAGATCGGCCGCTTCGATCCCGCCACCGAGACCTTCAAGGAGTTCCCGCTGCCCGGCCCCGAGGCAAGTCCCTATGCGTTGGGCATCGATCGCGACCGGATGATCTGGTACTCCTCGCACGAACAGGACACGCTCGGCCGGCTCGATCCCAAGACCGGCAACGTAGTCGAATATCCCTATCCGCATGCGGAAATTTCGATGCGCGAGTTCTTCATCGATAGCCAGGGCCGCATGTGGTACGCGAGCACGGCCAACAACAAGGTCGGGTATTTCTATTTGAATAAAGAGTAGGGAGGTCCGTAGCCGGGAACGCGTAGCCCGCATGAGCCAAATCGCGTTCTTCACGCGAGATGGCGACATGCGGGGCCGACGATCCCGGATATCGCGCCCTAAGAGGGGCGCTCGTCCGGGCTACGATCCTTCAAGACCAAGAATCCCAGGGAGAACACCATGAAACTCTTACAGAGCTCCGCGATCGTAATCGCGGCAGGACTGTTGACCACCGCAGCGCCCGCGCAACAACCAAACAACCCCGCCGACGCTTATCTTGCCGCAGCAAAGCAAGCGGCCGCTTTCGATTTTGCCGGCACGCTGTCGCGCCTCTGCGTTCTGCCGCAGACCGCGCCGGGCGCTGACGCCGCACCCGCTCCCCCGCCCGCCCGCGACACCTGGATCACCGATTCCGCAAAAGTGTTCGACAATTTCTATTTTGTCGGCACCAAGATCCACTCCGCCTGGGCGCTGACCTCGAGCGAAGGCATCATCCTGATCGACACGCTTTACGACTATACGATCGATGATGCGATCATCGGGGGCTTGCGGAAAGTTGGGCTCGACCCGGCACAAGTCAAATATGTCATTATCAGTCACGCTCACGGCGATCACGTCGGCGGCGCCAAAATCATGCAGGAACGCTTCGGGTCCCGCATCGTCATGGGCGGACCCGATTGGGACTATGTCGAGGAATCCAAGAACCGGTTCCCGATGGGCAAGCCCAAGAAGGACATCACGGGTACCGACGGCCAGAAGATCACACTCGGCGACACGTCGGTCACGCTCGTCGAAACGCCCGGACACACTTACGGAACGCTGTCCATGGTCTTCCAAGTGAAGGACAAGGGCAAACCGGTCACAGTCGCTTATTCGGGCGGCACGGCCTTCAATTTCATAAACGACGTTCCGCACTTCGATCGCTATGTCGCGTCGCAACGCAAGATGGGGGCGACAGCCACAGCCGCCGGCGCCACTATCCTGATGTCGAACCATTCGGAATTCGACAATGCGGTGAACAAGATCAGGATGATCGCAGGACGCAAGGCCGACGAAGCCCATCCGTTCGAAATCGGCGGCAATGCTGTGGGACGTTACTTCAAGGTGACGGAGCAATGCGCTGAACTCGCCAAGTTCAAGCTGTTGCAGATGCCTGCCAAACAATAGGACCAAGATCAGACATCAGGATCAGAACGGGAGGGCCCCATGAAATTCGTTCACACGATCGCCTCACTCGCCTTTGCACTTGTCGTATCGCCTGTATTCGCAGCTGAATATCCCACTCCCAAGGACGGCTCATGGATTGCTAAGGACTTTCGCTTCCACACGGGCGAAATCCTGCCTGAAGTACGTATCAACTACCGCACAGTCGGTGAGCCTACCGGCGCGCCCGTGCTCGTCCTGCACGGCACTGGCGGGGCCGGCGGCGGTTTCCTGAATCCGAATTTCGCCGGCGAATTGTTCGGTCCGGGCCAGCCGCTCGATGCGACCAAGCATTTCATCATCATTCCCGATGCTGTCGGCGCCGGCAGATCAACCAAGCCATCCAATGGACTGCGCACGAAGTTCCCAAGATACAACATTGATGACTTGGTCGATGCGCAATATCGGCTCCTGACCGAAGGCCTCGGCATCCGACACTTGCGGGTTGTCATCGGTCAGTCGGGCGGCGGCATGCAGACATGGACCTGGGGCGTGAAATATCCGGAATTCATGGACGTGATGGTGCCAATGGCGGCGCAGCCGACCGAATTGGCCGGCCGCAACTGGATGACGCGCCGAATGCTTATCGATCTCATTCGCAATGATCCAGAATACAACAACGGAAATTACACCACACAACCACGAAATTTGAAATTGGCACTGGTGTATTTCGGTGTCGGCACATCGGGCGGCACGCTCAACCTCCAGAGGATCGCGCCGACGCGCGAACGTGCCGACAAGGTGGTCGATGACCGATTGGCCGCTCCCAACAATGCCGACGCCAATGACGTGCTCTATCAATATGAAGCCGGCCGCGACTACAATCCGGCGCCAAACCTCGACAAGATCAAGGCCGCTGTCCTTGCGATCGTGTCAGCGGATGATGAACGCAATCCGGTGGAAACCGGCATCATGGAGCGCGAGATCAAACGCGTGAAGAACGGGCGCTTCTACATGATTCCGGCTGGCGAGAACACACGCGGCCATGGCACGACACCCCTTGCACGGTTCTGGAAAGTGCAACTCGAGGCGTTGCTCAAGGCCACACCTGATCCATCCGTGTGGCTCTCGTGCAAGGAACTCCAATGAGTAAGCCACGTCGCAACCCAGCGACCAGTCATGCAAATACAAGTCGAAACAAATGATGCAAGTCACAATGTTTCGAACACCGCACCGAAGATAGCCACGCGCCGTGATGTTTTGCGCGTCGTCACCGGTGCCGCCGGGGCCATCACGGTGGCCGACGCAGTCGGAGCGGCGGCCGTCATGGTGCGGCGCTTCGACCGGGCGCAACAGGACACGGGCGGACTGGTCACGGACCATCTCGTCGACGCCGATCAGGCGCCCCTGCGACCCGGCCAGCAGATCATGGTCTATTGGCGCGTCTGGCCGATCCATGCGGTCCGCCGCAGCGCGCAGGTGCTCGCCACGCTGCAGGACCCAAACTCACCGCACAACTCGCCGACCCGGATTCCAAGGAGCATCAGCAGCCGCCCTATGCGGTCAATTGGCGACGTTCGGTCAATTCGGAGATAGCCGTGCAAGTCACGTCGTCACACAATTCCGAACTCTTGAGCAGCCAGTGAACAATGACAACAGTGCTCTGGATATTGACCGGGTGGGTGATTGCGGTGGCGGCGCACGTGGCCGGGCATGTCTTGTGTGCCTCCCTCTGCAGAATTCCAATACAATTAATCTGCGTGGGCGAAGGTCCCGTGCTGCTGCGTGGCCGTATCGGCAACATCCAGCTGGAGTTTCGCGCTTTGCCTCTTGCGGGATTTGTCGTCCCCGATCCGTTCTCGCCTATTCCACGGGGTTGGAGATTGTTGTTCGCGCTTAGCGGCGTGCTCGCCAATAGCGCCGTAATCTACGCCGCCTACCGTTTGAAATCCGGGGTCGCGTCAGACCTCTGGTTTTATCATGGTTTGACACCGATAGCGTGGACGCAGGTCTTTGTAATCATTGTCAACCTCATTCCATGTCATTCGGTCGACGGGCGGTTGCCAAGCGACGGGGGGCAGCTTTGGCAGTTCCTGCGCGGAACCGTGCCCGAGGTACCCAATAAATACTACGTCCTGATGCTCACGAACTATTCCGCTGGTCGAGAACCTGAACTCTCGAATGCGACACCACGGCTGATTCCCCATTTCCCCTTCTCGGAACGATGGGTAAATGCCGAAGCGCGGCATTCGGCCCGTCGCGCTCTTCTGGAGGAGATCGAACGCCGGGAGATGTCACTCGACGAGGAATTGCTTGTACTCGACTGCCTTATAACTGACGTCCTGATTTTCGGCG
>DATGVJ010000371.1:0-2002 GCA_035300505.1 Xanthobacteraceae bacterium | reverse complement strand
GGGGAATTCGCTCAAAACCGGTGACCTCCCTGTCACCAGCTTCAATGACGCCCGGCGAGCGCGAAGGCAGTTGGCCTAACCATTCCCGAGCCCTTCTTTCTGCGTGCTGACGAGATGATTGATAATGCCATTTGCTGCGGTACCGGAGTCCGTTATTGGCAGATTTTGTTGCAAAAGTCGGCTACAAACGGATTAGGCCCTTAGGCCTTTCGTTAAGAGCCGCAGCTTTGACGCGCTGCCCCTGACGCTCCTTACGCAACTCCCACGCTACGCGATGCACAGAGCCCGAACGGCGGTGGCCGAGCGACCAGCGACGCGAGCCGCCGCAGATTCTGAGCGATGGCGGCCAGAACAAATTCGTCCTGGGCGCCTCGTGGGCCACGCAGTCGAAGCCGACCGAGTCTCAGGATGCGCTTCAAGTGTGCGAACCGCATCTCGATCTTCTTGCGCTCCCGCCGCGACTGCTCAAAGCCCTCGGTGTCAGCGAACGACCGGGCAACGTCCCGGGCATGCTCATGGATATCGCGCGGGATCTTGCGAGATGGTTCCTTCGGGCAGCATTGCGGTTTGAGTGGGCATACATCGCAGTCGAGCTTGCTTGCGCGATATAGAAGCGTCTTGCCCTCATGCACGGTGCCACTTGTCCCAAGCTGCTTTCCGCCCGGACAGTGGTAGACGTCGCTGGTCGGATCATATCGAAAGTCGCCGCGCGAGAAGGTGCCATCATCTCGCTTTGACTTGTCGAACACAGGGATATGTGGCGCGATGCCCTTCGTCTCGACCAGCCAGTTCAGCATCGGAGCTGCCCCGTAGGCGGTATCGGCCACAAGCCGCTCCGGCTTGAGACCGAAGCGCTCTTCTGTCCGTTCGATCATGGTCCTTGCGGCGCCGACCTCGGCCTGGCGAATGGCGCGGGATGCCTCGACGTCAACGATGACGCCGAACTTCACGTCAATGAGATAGTTGTCGGAGTAAGCAAAGAATGCCGGCCCCTTGTGAGCTCCGGTCCACTGCGCCGCGGGATCGGATGGTGAGACGAACTTCGGGACAACGTCGCTGGCGGCGCCCCACGCCGTATCGTCGAGAGTCGTCAGATACTCCTTCACAGCGCGGCTTGACCTCGCCGGATCGCGATCCCTGCGCCAATCCTGACCCGCGATCGAGCGCTGCTTGTTGGTATCGGCCGCAATCAGGCTCGCATCGACGGCAAAGGCTTCACCGCCAACCAGACCTGACGCGATACATGTCTCAACGACACGCTCGAAAACGCGGCGAAAAACGTCTCCCTCGCGGAAACGCTCGTTGCGGGTGCGCGAAAATGCCGAATGATCCGGGACAGTGTCCTCGATGCCGAGCTTGCAGAACCAGCGATAGGCCAGGTTCACCTGCACTTCACGGCAGATCAGCCGCTCCGAGCGGATCGCAAAGACATACCCTACGACCAGCATCCGGATCATCAGTTCCGGATCGATCGACGGACGACCCGTGGACGAATAATGAGGTGCAAGTTCGCTGCGAAGCCAGGACAGATCCAGAGCAGTGTCGATCTTGCGCACCAGATGATCTTCAGGGACCACGTCGCCAAGACGAAACTGGTAGAACAGTTGACCTTGGTCACTCTTCAGACGGCCCATCATGGATCGACCTCGTCGCGATTCGCGTCAACACAACGGAATCACGGTTCGAGGCCTGTCTCAACCGACTTTTGCAACAAAATCCGCCAATAGCAGAAATCAGGTTTATTTCGCTTGGCTGCTGGCGACTGGCTGGCCATCTGCGGCAATGGCGTTTCGCGTGGGGGCTCCTACTTCTATTTGTTCGCAATCCCTTCAATCACGCGAATTGATCCAAATCATATGCGGCATGGAATTGCCTCTCTGGGCCACTAGCAGACATCAAGCCGTGAATGTTCGATGCCGCTTTTCGCTCAATACTAGACGTCCCTCAGTTCTTTTGGAGAAAGGTTGAGTCTGGAGCAAATTTACTAAACAAGTCGGTGAGA
>DATGVJ010000370.1:0-21502 GCA_035300505.1 Xanthobacteraceae bacterium | reverse complement strand
ACGAGGCCCTGCCTCAGACCGACGAGGAAGCTGACGAACCAGCCACACGCACCACACCCCTCGTCGGTCTGAGGCAGGGCCTCGTTAGTGATAGAAAGCGGACCAATTATGCTCATTTCGAGTATTTCAGGATTGGGTCGTGACCGGACTCAACTGACACGTCTCTGTGCCAGGGATGCTTCGGTTCGCAAACGCAGCGGTAGCCCTGAGCCTCGACGTACCGACGTCAATACCTTGCTCTTTCGCTGGTCGCGCAGACGAAACTAAAAATACAGCCTGCTCCCTTGTGCTCTGGTATCGACCGAGGTCGATTTCGGCCGCAGACCGGCCGGCAGTCATGCCGGCTTCGAAACCATCGCTGGCGTCGATCAGCGCAGTGATCTCGGCCACGGCTCAATCGAGCTCCAGGTCTTGCTCGATGGCGACGAGTTCGTCCAACGCCTTGTCGGCTACGGCATCGGCCTTGTCCTTGTAGGCGAGGGTGTCCTCGAGCCGGATACGGCGGTGAGTGCCGACCATGCGGGCCGGCAACTCGCCCTTCTCGATGAGGCGCAGTACGAAACCGCGCGACACATTGAGGATGTCGGCGGCCTGGTTGGGGGTGAGCTCGTGATCAAGCGGCATCAGCGCCACTGGGCGGTTCTGGGCGAGGTCGATCAGCATGCGCCGGAGCAGGTCGTAGACTTGCTCGCTGAGGGGCAGCTCGTGACCAGAGTTGCGGTCGATGAGGGCGAGCGCGGCGCCAGGCCGGTCCAGCTCGTGAATGGCCCGCTGGGCGAAATCAACCGTCGCCGGCGTCGGGGACACCGGAGCGTTGTACGCGCGGATGCTCATGGGATTGATCTTTCCTTAGTATTCCCAATATGGGGCAAGCCGGATCGAAAATCAATATCTGACATATCTGACCGACGCCGGCCAGCACGGTTAAAGCTCGAACGACGCGCCTCAAGGAGGCCCCATCTTCATTGATCAATGCAAAATTTATTCTTTGCGACTTGAATTTTGAGAACAAAACATGAACTATAGCTCAGCCAGCTGCGGAAGGAGGCGGCTGGTGGTGTCATTGAACAAAGGTAAATTGTAATGGATACATCAACAGTCCCCTTGGTTCCGGTGCAACCGGATTTTCGTCCAAACGCCGCCTCCGATGCGGCCGCCAAGGCGCCCGCGACAAACCCGCTGCCGTCATTTGTCCAAGTGATGCCGCGGTCGATGCTGCGATGGGAGGAGCAGGGCGACTTCGACGCATTGCTGGCGCGGATTTCAGCTACGCTGCGACCCGCCGACATGATGGAGGAAATGTGGACCCGCGAAGTGGCGGACCTGGTCTGGCAGATTTTCCGACTGCGGCGTATGAAAGACACGCTGCTAGACGAAGCCAGCTATCGAGGCCTCGCGGAGGTGCTGCGGCCCCGGATGTCGTCGGTGCCGAGGCTGGAAGGCGTGGAGCCGGACAAGGATTGGGCCAGTCGCTGTCTGTCCACGCTGGTTCAGCGCTGGGCCGCCAATCCGCACGCCGTGGCCGGCACGGTCCAGGCGGCCTTGGCGAAAGCTGGCCTGCGCCTCGATGCGGTGGAGGCCAAGACATTCGAATTGCTGATTGACCAAATGGAACGATTCGATCGCATGACCATGATGATCGAACGGCGCCGCAATGCGATTGTGCGGGAGATCGGTCGGTATCGGACCGAATTCTCACAACAGGCGCAACGCGCGATCGAAAGCGAGGTTGCCGCTGCGCCGGGAGGCGCCGAACGCGGGAGCGCCGCGTGACCAGCGCCGCCAGGATCGCGGCCAATCGCGCCAATGCGCGCAAGAGCACGGGACCCAAGACTGCGGCCGGCAAGGCCAGGGTCTCACGCAATGCGCGGCGTCATGGATTGAGCCGGCCTTTGTTCTGCGATGGCGCTTGTACGCCGCATGTCGAGGCGCTGGCGCGGGAGATTGCGGGCCAGGATGCGGCCGGCGAGCGCTTGGCGCTCGCCTGCAATATCGCGGCTGCGCAGCTTGATCTCGCGCGGATACGCATCGCCAAGCGCGACCTGCAGGACACAGCGAATTTCTGCACCACTGACACTCAGTATCCCTGTGACTTGTCCGTGCTGCCGCAGCTCGAGCGGCTCGACCGTTATGAGCAGCGTGTGTTTACGCGACGCCGGCGGGCAATCCACGAATTTTGCAAAACAAAGCCAATGCCGGAGGTCATGCCGCCGGAGACATCTGCGCCGGAAGCCGGCAAGGGGATCGTGCAGGATTTTTGCAAAACAAAGCCAATTCCCGCGGTTCAGTCTTCGGAGTCTGCGCCAAGTGAAAATGTCAGTGACAATCTTTGCCGAACAAACCCAACGAATCGCAGCGCCGTTAATTCGACGCCGCCGCAGGAGATAACTGTCGAGCGTTTTTGCAAAACAAAGCCAATGGGCAGAGGTGCAAAGAATGCAAAGAATACAAAACGACTCTCGATGGCATGCGAGCCGCCCGTTTCGATGCGTCTCACACGAATAGGGCTTGTCAGCAGAATAAGACTTGGGTGATCTCGCAGAGCGGGCCCACATTCATCAGGGGGCCATAATGTGACTTGCAGGGTGGATGAGGGCGGCCAGAACTTATGCAATTGCAATGAATGGAATGACGCGCCGGACTACCAGTACCGACCGGTCGCGCCGACCAGAATGGTGATCACACCGAGCGTCAGGTTGATCGCAACAATTTGGCGAATGGCATTGAGATGCTTTGCGGCATCCGGCAGCGCGCCCTGGTCGACTGCCGTGCGAAACCGCCGCCAAGGTGCGAAAAACAGATGCCCATATAACAGCATCATGATGATACCTAACAGCTGCATCACATGTACATAAAGCGCGACGCCGCGGAATCCCCCGTAGTGAATGAATTGCATGCCGTAGCCCGAAACCAGCAGCACGAGAATTGCGACCCCGACGTTCGGCAGGAAGCGGGCAAAAACGCGACGCCACAACGGCAGCCGCGCCGGCGGATCGAGTTCACCCGCGGCCGGCCGCAGCACCAGATACGCGAAGGCCATGCCGCCGACCCAATAGACCGCCGCCAGCACATGCGCGGCCAGCAAGAGCAGAAGCAGGGCTTGAGTCATTTCTTGAAGCCTTTGATCTTGAAGCCTTTGAGTGGCAGTCGTTACGTGAGAGTATTAACAACAGCCTGGCATTGTCGCCAACGGTTTCTGCTCTATCCTGACGGATGCAAGAACATGGATGCGCCGGTTTCGACCCTCGATACCATCATGCCCGAGATCGGGCGGAGTGCGCGCCGGTCGGCGCGGGAGATTGCGCAAGCCTCCCCTGCCCAGAAAGACCGGGCGCTGACCGCCATGGCGGGAGCGATACTTTCCGGCCGGGCGCGCATTCTTGCAGCCAACGCCAAGGACGTGGAGGAGGCCAAAGCCGCCGGCGCAAATCCTGCCTTTATCGACCGGCTGGCTCTGGACGAACAGCGCGTCAAGGGCATCGCGGATTCACTCGATTTGGTGCGGGAACTCCCCGACCCGGTCGGCAAGGTGACGGAAAGCTGGACGCGCCCAAACGGCATGACCATCGAACGCGTGCGCGTTCCGTTGGGCGTAATCGGTATCATTTACGAAAGCCGGCCCAACGTGACGGCCGATGCGGCTGCGCTCTGCCTGAAGGCCGGCAACGCCGCCATCCTGCGCGGGGGCTCGGACAGTCAACGCTCGAATGAAGCCATACACGCCTCCCTTGCGATGGGGATTGAAGAGGCGGGCCTGCCACGCAATGCCATTCAACTGGTGCTGACCCGCGATCGCGATGCCGTCGGGATGATGCTCGCCGGCCTTGACGGGAACATCGACGTCATCGTGCCCCGCGGCGGCAAGGGGCTGGTGGCCCGCGTGCAGGCGGAGGCGCGGGTGCCGGTTTTCGCGCACCTGGAGGGCATCTGTCATGTTTATGTCGATCGCCATGCGCGCCTCGACATGGCAAAGGCGATTGTCTTGAACTCAAAAATGCGGCGCACCGGCGTTTGCGGCGCCGCCGAGACCTTGCTGGTCGATTACGCCTGCGCGCACACATATCTCGGACCATTGGTCACGATGCTGCTCGACGCCGGCTGCGAGATACGTGGCGACCAGGTCACGCGCATCATCGATTCGCGTGTCAAACCCGCCAGCGAGGAAGACTGGTCGACCGAATATCTCGATGCCATCATCTCGGTGAAAGTAGTCGACGGCGTGGAGGGGGCAATCGCCCATATCGAACGCTATGGTTCCCATCACACCGATTCGATCGTGACCGAGAACATGGCTGCGGCGGACAAGTTCCTGCGCGAAGTCGACTCGGCCATTGTGTTGCACAATGCCTCAACGCAGTTCGCCGATGGCGGCGAGTTCGGTTTCGGTGCCGAAATCGGCATTGCCACCGGTCGTTTCCATGCCCGCGGTCCGGTCGGCGTCGAGCAGTTGACCAGTTTCAAATATCGGGTGCGCGGCACGGGGCAGACGCGACCGTGACAGCGGACGCATTCAATGTCCGCCGTGCGCTGCGCCTTCCACCGCTCGCGCGCGGCCTGCGCGTCGGCCTTTTTGGCGGGACCTTTGATCCGCCGCACCAAGCCCATCGTGCCGCATGCCTGATCGCGATGCGGCGATTGGGTCTTGATCAGGTGTGCTGGCTGGTAACTCCGGGCAATCCGCTCAAGGATACACGCGGGCTGGCGCCGCTTGCCGAGCGGCTCGCCAAAGCGCATGCACTAGCAGCCCATCCGCGGATTCATGTCAGCGGCATCGAAGCAACGATCGGCGCGCGCTACACCTTTGACACATTGAAATATCTGCGCGCCCATTATCCGGGAGTGCACTTTATTTGGATCATGGGTGCTGACAATTTGCGCAGCTTTCACCGCTGGCAGAACTGGAGGCGCATTGCCGGTCTTGTGCCGATCGCGGTGGTGGACCGCCTTGGCCCCAGCCTTTACGCGACCTCCGCCACGGCCGCACAGGCGCTCGCACGGTTTCGCGTGCCCGAATCGGCTGCCCGATCGCTGGCCAGGCGCGCGCCCCCGGCATGGGTCTACCTCCACGGCCTCAAATCCAGTCTGTCATCGACCGCACTTCGGATTGCCCGGTCCAATCCGCAACGGGTCAAGCCCATCAGCCGTCATCAAAACGCGATCAAGAGCTGTTAGAAGGGAACTTTCAAGGAATCTACCTGTTGAATACCGCGCCGCGTCGTGCCTATCTTACGGATGGCCCCGAATTGGGTGCCGCGATACAGTGGAACGAACTGAAAGGAAAGGTCCCCTGTCGACATCTGCAATCTCCCGGGCTAGCGCACGCCGTGCGCCCCCACGAGCCTCCAAGGAGCGTCCTGACGCCCGTGAGGTTCTTCGCCTTGTCCTCGCCCGCACCGACGAAATGAAGGCCGAGGACACCATCACCATCAACCTTACCGGCAAGACCGCGTTCGCAGACTTCATGGTCGTGAGCACGGGACGGTCCAACCGTCAGGTCGGGGCCATCGCGGATCGCGTGGTCGACGACCTGCGCGAGGCCGGCGTTGCGGACGTCCGCATCGAGGGCACCCCACTTTGCGACTGGGTGCTGATCGATGCCGGTGACGTCGTCGTGCACGTTTTTCGCCCGGAAGTGCGCGCTTTCTACAATCTCGAAAAGATGTGGGCGGGTCCAGCACCAAAGGTGCCGGCATCGTCGCCGCCGGCGGCTTTGCTGCCGGGAGCTTCGCTGCCGGCAGCGTCAATACAGGGTCCGGTGCCGGAACAGCAGTTGAATTGAGTTGCGGCCTGACCGATGCGCATTCTGATTGCCGCGGTCGGTCGGCTCAAACAGGGCCCGGAGCGTGAACTCGCCGAGCGCTATCGCAAGCGTGCGGCCGATTGTGGCCGCGCCGTCGGCATCACGGCCGTCGACATTGTCGAGATTCGCGAAAGCCGCACCGACAATGCCGAACAGCGCATGCTGGAAGAAGCCAAAGCGATCACCCAGGCGATACCGGACCGCGGCATTGTGGTGGTTCTTGACGAACGTGGCACAAACCCCACGAGTAAGGTTGTTGCGGACCATTTGCGCGCCTGGCGCCTCGAAGACCGGCCCGCGACCGTTTTTGTCATCGGGGGTCACGACGGAACCGCCGCCGTCCTGCGTCAAAAGGCCAATCTCACACTCGCCTTCGGGGCTGCCACCTGGCCACACCAGCTTGTGCGCATCATGCTTCTGGAACAACTCTATCGCGCAGTGACAATCTTGTCGGGCCATCCCTACCACCGAAGCTGACTTGCGACATATTACGGTACCAATCGGGGCATAAATCCCCCAGACATTGGCATTGGATTTGGCCTCGATCTTGCTTACATAGGAGTGCATGAATCCTGATATGCGACAGCATATGATTCGATCTTCCGGCTGCCTTGCGGGTCCGGCCGCGGTGGCGTTGCTTGGCTGCCTGGCGCTGACGGGCAGCCTCCTCCCCGGTATGGCGTTGGCGCAAACGGCGCCGCAAAGGCCCGGCGAAGTGCCTTTTTTGAATTATCCGCCGGTGACCATTCCGGGCAACTCTGCCCCGCAGCCGGCCATACAGCCCAAAGCGCAACCCAAAGCGCCGGCATCTAAAGCTGCAAATGGATCGCAGCCCAAGAGCAGCGCTGCACCCGCGGCGGCGGCCAAGAGACCATCGGGTCCCGGGACGCTTACACAGAATGACCAGGAACTTGCCGCCGTCCAGGCCAATCAAAAAAGCGCGATCGAGAACGAGGCCAAGCTCAAGCGCGAAATTGCAGCGATCGGTGACGACAGGCGCAAACTCAATCAGCAACTTATCGATACGGTTGCCCGCGTCCGCGCGGTCGAAGACGAAATCGCCCAGACCGAAGAACGTATAGGACCGCTCGACGAGCGAGAGCAGAATTTGCGCGGTTCGCTCGATACCCGCCGCAGCGTCATCGCCGAAGTGTTGGCGGCGCTGCAGCGCATTGGCCGCCACCCTCCACCTGCTATCATGGTGCGGCCCGAAGATGCGCTGCAATCGCTGCGCTCGGCGATGCTGCTCGGTGCGGTGCTGCCCGAAATGCGCCAGGAAACAAATGCGATCTTGACCGACCTGAGCGAAATGGTGCGCATTCGCTACGAGATTGCCGAAGAACGCAAACGCCTCGGGCGCGATCTCAAGACGCTGGCAGACGAGAGCCCACGGCTCGAATTATTGATCGAACAACGCCAGAAACAGCAAGCCGACATCGAAAATTCCCTTTCCGGAGAGCGCCAGCGCACAGCGCAATTGGCCCGCCAGGCCGGCGACCTCCAGGGGCTGATCGCTACCCTCGAAAAAGGCATTGACGGCGAGGGCCGGCCAAGCCGGGGAATAGCTCCGCTCCCCAGCACGAGCGGCGTAGGCCTTGGGGCTCCCGGTGCTGTGACCGAAAAAAAGTCTTTGGACAGCCGGCGCGAGTTCGCGGCCCTGAAGGATCCGGGCCGCCTTAGCCCGGCGATCGCCTTTGCGACGGCCAAGAAACAACTGCCGTTGCCCGTAAATGGCGTCAAAATCAGGGAATTTGGGGCAGCGGACAGAGTTGGCGGGACCGAAAAAGGGGTTGCGATCGCGGCTCGGCCCGGCACCCAGGTGACCGCCCCCTGCGACGGCTGGGTGGTTTTTGCCGGACCCTTCCGTAATTACGGCCAACTCTTGATCCTCAATGCCGGCGGCGGGTATCATGTGCTGCTGGCCGGGATGGAACATATATCCGTCGAGTTGGGACAGTTCGTTGTAACGGGAGAACCTGTTGCAGTGATGGGCGGCCGGGTGCAAGCTACGGCTGCCACTAACACCGGTCCGGGGCAGCCGGTGCTCTACGTTGAGTTTCGAAAAGACGGAGTCCCCGTCGATCCAGGCCCATGGTGGGCAGCAGGCGATATCGAAAAGGTTCGCGGATGATGCGCAAAACTTCCATTCTACTCATCGGTGCAGCGGCGGGCGCAGCCCTGACGCTCATCTCCATCCAGCCCCAAATCGTGTTCAATGCCACGAGCGCGAAAGCGGCGGCGGCCGACACTTATCGGCAACTCAGCTTGTTCGGCGACGTGTTTGAGCGCGTACGCGCGGACTACGTCGAAAAGCCCGAGGAAAGCAAGCTCATCGAATCGGCCATCAACGGCATGCTCGCCGGACTTGATCCGCATTCGAGCTACATGGACGCCAAGAGTTTTCGCGACATGCAGGTGCAAACGTCAGGTGAGTTCGGCGGCCTCGGCATTGAGGTCACCATGGAGGATGGCCTGATCAAGGTCGTTACCCCCATCGACGAGACGCCGGCGGCCAAGGCCGGCATCATGGCCAACGACATCATCACGCACCTCGACGACGAAGCGGTGCAGGGCCTCACGCTCAATCAGGCCGTCGACAAGATGCGTGGCCCGGTCAATTCCAAGATCAAGCTCCGGGTCATGCGCAAGAATTCCGACAAGCCGGTCGAACTGTCGATCACCCGCGATGTCATCCGGGTGCGCTCGGTGCGTTCGAACCTGGAGGGCGAGGACGTCGTCTACGTGCGGGTGACCCAGTTCAATCAGCAGACCACCGAAGGCCTCCGCAACGCTATCACCAACCTGTCGACTCAGGCCGGTGAAAAGGTCAAGGGCTTCGTCATCGATCTGCGCAATAATCCGGGTGGCCTGCTCGACCAGGCGATCTCGGTTTCCGACGCGTTCCTGGAGCGCGGCGAAATCGTGTCCACGCGCGGCCGCAATGCCGAAGAAACCCAAAGGTTCAATGCCCGCGCGGGCGACCTGACCAAAGGCAAGCCGGTAATCGTCCTGGTCAACGGCGGCTCGGCGTCGGCATCTGAAATCGTGGCCGGCGCATTGCAGGACCACAAGCGAGCGACCGTTGTCGGCACGCGCTCATTCGGCAAGGGCTCCGTGCAGACCATCATCCCGCTTGGATCCGGCAACGGTGCGCTGCGGCTGACCACTGCCCGATACTTTACCCCGAACGGCCGTTCGATCCAGGCCAAGGGTATCGTGCCGGACATTGAAGTGCTGCAGGACGTGCCTGACGAACTCAAGGCGCGGACCAACACGCAAGGCGAATCTTCGCTCCGCGGCCACCTCAAGGGCGAGGGCCAGGAAGAGACTGGATCGCAGTCCTATATCCCGCCGGATGTCAAAAACGACAAGGCGCTCAATATGGCGCTTGACCTTCTGCGTGGGGTCCAGAAGCATTCCGCCTTCCCGCCGAATCCGCGCGCAACGCCGAACTAAGAAATCGTTAATCCAATCACATCGGGGGCGGCCGTTCGGCCGCCTCTTTTGTTTCAGGCGCCTTTTTTGGTTCCATGTAAATCTCACGGTAAACGAAGAGTTAACGAATCCTGCTGATAACTGCACTGGATGATTCGCCACGAGAGGCCGGTGATGACTGTCGACCTGTATGCCCCACTCGGACAGAGAAAAGCAGTCAAACGTCGCTTCCAATTCGTCAGGGCGAGCGTCTATCTGACACTCGGACTGCTCGTCCTGTCGCTGCTGGGCTTCGCCGGCTGGGCCATCGTGGTCGACGACCCGCTCGGTGGCGAGCCGGTGGCAATTGCCAATGCGGATGTACGCGTGCAGAGCGCAGTCAAGAAACCCGCCGATACCCCCACCAAAGTTCAAACCGCTGGTGTAACCGAAGTTTCGATGTCGGACGCAGTGCCCGTATCGGCGCCGCCGGGAAGCCGGATGGTGACCATTATCGACGGCTCGAATGGCAAGCGCCAGAACATCATCGTCCCGGAATTCGATGAAAGGAATGCTGCGGCCGGGGAAAAGTTGATCGACCGCTCCCCGCAGGGCCCGTTGGCGAAGGCCGGGGCCGCGCCCCGTTCAGCCAAGTCAACGCCTGACAAGTCAACGCCTGCCAGGCAAAATATACCGTAGATCGGCGGCCTCCGGAATCGTGGCACTCTCGCGTCAGTTGCGCAAGCTTGCAACCCCCAAAATCCTAAGCCGGCGTTGAAAACGCGCCGGTATTCGCTTATGGGTATTTCGGCCAACAAGAATTCCGACAGGCAAGACAATGCCCTCCTACGAGCCATCCCCTTATCGTCCCTGTGTCGGCATGATGGTACTCAACCAAGCCGGCTATGCCTTTATCGGACGGCGAACCGGCGGCCTGGAGCATACGGGTGACACGCATCAGTGGCAGATGCCGCAGGGTGGCGTCGATCCCGGTGAGGACCCCTACAAAGCGGCTCTGCGCGAACTCTATGAAGAGACCGGCATCCGCTCGGTCGAAAAACTGGGCGAGATTCCGGAATGGCTCATTTACGACATTCCGCGCGTAATTGCCGGCCAGCCTTGGCGCGGCCGCTATCGGGGACAAACGCAGAAATGGTTTGCACTGCGCTTCACCGGCGATGAACGCGAAATCAATGTCGCGCACCCGCCAGGTGGTCACAGGGCTGAGTTCATCGCGTGGCGTTGGGAACCAATGGGGAATCTTCCTGACCTTATCATTCCGTTCAAGCGCCAAGTCTACGAACGCGTAGTGGCCGAGTTTGCCAAGTTTGCAGGCGAATGAGTTCGCGGCCAAGTGAGGCGCGCCAAATCGCGCGAAAATCCTACGATCCGCAAAATCTTACGACCCGCAAAATTCTACGAACCGATGCTGGCCTGCAGCGTCTTGAGCTGTTCAAGCTTGTGTGCGAGCTTGTCGCGTTGCGCCGGATCGGTCGCCGCCGCGACGCCGCCTTCGGCGGTCTTGATCGTTGCAACAAGCATGTTGCGATCGAAATCGTCGATCGGCGCCGCCGTGTCGGCAAGGACGGTCAGACCCTCGGGATTGACCTCGGCAAACCCGCCGATGACCACGACGCGGAGCGGACCGTCGTCGCGATGGACCGTCATGATTCCCGGTCGCAGGGTTGCCATCATGGGCGCATGGCCGGACAGCACGCCAAAGTCGCCCTCGGCGCCCGGCACGTCGACCTGATTGACGTTACCCGAAAACAAAAGTTTTTCGGGCGATACGAGATCGAAGTGGAGAGTGGCCATGACGTTCCCAATGTGCCGTTGATTCGGTTTCGGGGCGAGTAGCGAATTGCGAATAGTAAGTAGCAATTGGAGGCGCGAAACCTATTCGCTACTCGCTACACTACACACTATTCGTTGCACTAGGCCGCTTCCGCCGCCAGCCGCTTGCCCTTCTCGATCGCCTCCTCGATGGCGCCGACCATGTAGAAGGCCGCCTCCGGCAGGTGGTCGTATTTGCCGTCGCACAGACCCTTGAAGCCGCGGATCGTGTCCGGCAGGAGGACGAGTTTGCCGGGCGAACCCGTGAACACTTCGGCGACATGGAACGGCTGCGAGAGAAAGCGCTCGATCTTGCGCGCACGCGAGACCGTCATTTTGTCCTCTTCGGAGAGTTCGTCCATGCCCAGGATCGCGATGATGTCCTGGAGCGCCTTGTAGCGTTGCAGGATCTGCTGAACCTGACGCGCCACCGCATAGTGCTCATCGCCCACGATCAGCGGCGAAAGCATGCGCGAGGTCGAATCGAGCGGGTCGACCGCCGGGTAGATGCCCTTGGCCGCGATATCGCGCGACAGCACCGTGGTGGCGTCCAGATGCGCGAACGAGGTGGCGGGCGCCGGATCGGTCAGGTCGTCGGCCGGCACGTAAATCGCCTGCACCGACGTGATCGATCCTTTGGTGGTCGTGGTGATCCGCTCCTGCAGCGCGCCCATGTCGGTCGCAAGCGTCGGTTGGTAACCCACCGCGGAAGGAATGCGCCCCAGCAGCGCCGACACTTCCGAGCCTGCCTGCGTGAACCGGAAAATGTTGTCGACGAAGAACAGCACGTCCTGGCCCTGGTCGCGGAAATGCTCAGCAACCGTAAGACCGGAAAGGCCGACGCGCGCGCGCGCGCCCGGGGGTTCGTTCATCTGCCCATAGACCAGCGCGCACTTGGAACCTTTGGTCGAGCCGTTGTTCTTCTTGGGATCGATGTTGACCTTGGACTCGATCATTTCATGGTAGAGGTCGTTGCCTTCGCGGGTGCGTTCACCGACGCCCGCGAAGACCGAATATCCGCCGTGCGCCTTCGCGACGTTGTTGATCAACTCCATGATCAGCACGGTCTTGCCGACACCGGCGCCGCCGAACAGGCCGATCTTGCCGCCTTTGGCATAAGGCGCCAGCAAATCCACGACCTTGATGCCCGTTACGAGAATCTCCGCTTCGGTCGACTGGTCGGTATAGAGCGGCGCCGGCTGGTGGATGGCACGCCGCAGCGTGGTCCTCACCGGCCCCACTTCGTCGACCGGCTCGCCGATCACATTGATGATGCGGCCAAGCGTCTCGTCACCGACCGGAACCGAAATCGGCTCGCCGGTATCGGTGACCTCCTGGCCGCGCACGAGGCCTTCCGAGATGTCCATCGCGACGGTGCGTACCGTCGATTCGCCGAGGTGCTGCGCCACTTCGAGCACCAGGCGGTTGCCGCCGTTGCGGGTCTCCAGTGCGTTCAAAATCGCCGGCAGCGGGCCATCGAACTTCACGTCGACGACGGCGCCGATGACCTGGGTGATACGTCCGACTTGGTTGGTTGCGGTAGCCATGGTCTTCCTTCTTACTAAAGCGCCTCCGCCCCCGAAATGATCTCGATCAGTTCCTTCGTGATCATTGCCTGGCGGGTACGGTTGTAGGTCAAAGTCTGTTTGCGGATCATTTCACCGGCATTGCGGGTGGCGTTATCCATCGCGCTCATCTGCGCGCCATAGAACGAGGCGGCATTTTCCAAAAGGGCACGAAACACCTGGACGCCGAGATTGCGCGGCAACAGTTCGGCAAGAATCTCTTCTTCCTCCGGCTCGAATTCGTAAACCGCACCGCCAAGCCCCCCAACCGTCTTGTTGGCGTCCTTGGCCTCGAACTGCGGCGGAATGATCTGCTGTGCGGTCGGGATCTGCGCGATCACGGACTTGAAGCGCGAGAAGAACAGCGTGCAGACGTCGAATGTGCCCTTGTCGTACAACTGCACGATCTTCTCGGCGATCGCCGCACCGTTCGCGAAACCGATGGTGCGCACGCCGCGCAACTCGACATAGTCGACAATATTTTTCTCGAACTGACGGCGGAGCTGCTCGTAACCCTTGCGGCCGACGCAGAAGAGCTTGACGTCTTTGCCTTGCGCGATAAGTGAAATTGCCTTCTCACGCACGAGCCGCACGATCGAAGTGTTGAACGGGCCGCACAATCCGCGTTCCGCGGTGCAGACGACCAGGAGATGCACCTGATCGTTGCCGGTGCCGCGCAACAGCCGCGGCGCGGAATCAAGGCCCGCCACCGAAGCCGCGACATTGCCGAGCACCTTGTCCATGCGCTCCGCATAGGGGCGCGCGGCTTCCGCCGCCATCTGGGCGCGGCGCAGCTTTGATACCGCAACCATTTGCATGGCCTTGGTGATCTTCTGCGTCGCCTTGGTGGCGGCGATGCGGACCCGCATGTCCTTGAGACTGGCCATCGCTTCAGGTTGCCTTCATGTCGATCATCGTTACGCGCATCACGCGAACGTCTTCGCAAAGGCCTCGACGGCACCCTTGAGCTTGCCGGCGGTGGCGTCGGTGAGGTCGCCGGTCTGGCGGATGTCCTCAAGGATATCTGCATGCTTGCCGCGCAGATGGCCCAGGAGGCCCTGCTCGAATCCACTGACCCGTGCGACCGGAATAGCGTCGAGATAGCCATTGACGCCGGCATAGATCACCACGGCCTGCTCTTCCATCTTGAGCGGGGAGAACTGTGGCTGCTTGAGGAGTTCGGTGAGCCTCGCGCCGCGGGCGAGCAGGCGCTGCGTGGTGGCGTCGAGGTCGGAGCCGAACTGCGCGAATGCCGCCATTTCACGGTATTGCGCGAGCTCACCCTTGATGCGGCCGGCGACCTTCTTCATCGCCTTGGTCTGCGCCGCCGAGCCGACGCGCGACACCGAGAGACCCACGTTCACTGCCGGACGGATGCCCTGGTAGAACAGGTCGGTTTCGAGGAAGATCTGGCCGTCGGTGATCGAAATCACGTTGGTCGGAATATAGGCCGACACGTCGTTGGCCTGCGTCTCGATGATCGGCAGCGCCGTGAGCGATCCCCCGCCGCTCGCGTCACCCATCTTGGCGGCGCGCTCGAGCAAACGCGAATGCAGGTAGAACACGTCGCCCGGATAGGCTTCGCGTCCGGGCGGACGGCGCAGCAGCAGCGACATCTGGCGGTAGCTCACCGCCTGCTTGGAAAGGTCGTCGTAGATGATCACGGCATGCATGCCGTTGTCGCGGAAATACTCTCCCATGGTGCAGCCCGAGAACGGCGCCAGGTACTGCATCGGTGCAGGATCGGAAGCCGTTGCCGCGACGATGATCGAATAGTCAAGCGCTCCCTGCTCCTCGAGCACCTTGCTGAACTGCACCACGGTCGAACGCTTCTGCCCGATCGCCACATAAACGCAATAGAGCTTGATCTTCTCGTCGCCCGTTGCGTTGAGCGGCTTCTGGTTGAGAATGGTGTCGAGCGCGATGGCGGTCTTGCCGGTCTGGCGGTCGCCGATGATCAGTTCGCGCTGACCGCGGCCGATCGGGATAAGCGCGTCCACCGCCTTGAGGCCTGTCGCCATCGGCTCATGCACGGACTTGCGCGGGATGATGCCCGGCGCCTTGACGTCGACGCGGCGGCGCTCGGTCGCCGTGATCGGGCCCTTGCCATCGAGCGGATTGCCGAGTGCGTCGACGACGCGGCCGAGCAGCCCCTTGCCGACCGGCACGTCCACGATCGAACTGGTACGCTTGACGGTCTGGCCTTCCTTGATCTCACGATCGTTGCCGAAGATCACGACGCCCACATTGTCGGTTTCGAGATTGAGCGCCATCCCGCGGACGCCGTTCTCGAATTCGACCATTTCACCGGCCTGCACATTGTCGAGGCCGTAGATGCGGGCAATACCGTCGCCGACCGAGAGCACCTGGCCGACCTCGGAGACCTCGGCCTCCTGGCCAAAGCTCTTGATCTGCTCCTTGAGGATCGCGGAAATTTCAGCGGCGCGGATATCCATCAAGAGACCTCTTTCATCACAGCTTTAAGGGTATTGAGTTTGGTGCGAAGGGAACTGTCGACCATGCGGCTCGCGAGCTTCACGATAAGCCCGCCGATGATCGAGGGATCAACCTTCACGTCGACTTGCACGTCTTTCTTGGTTACTGCCTTGAGCGCATCCTTGATGGCGGCAAGATGCTGCTCGCTCGGCGGTTCGGCGAGGGTCACCTGCGCGGTGACCTCCCCCTTGTGCCGGGCAACCAGGGCCCGGAACCCGTGGATAATCTCGCGAATAGCGAACAATCGCCGGTTCGACGTCACGACCTTGAGGAACTTCGCGGCCAAGCCGCCAACCTCGGCCTTGTCGAGCACGGCAGAAAGCGCCCGCGTCTGCTCTGCGGCGGTGAACACGGGGCTCCTCACCAGGCGCTGGAGATCGGCACTCTCGCCAATCATCCCGTCGAACCGGTCGAGGTCGGCTTTGACGGCGTCGAGCGCCCCCTCTTCGAGCGCGAGCTCGAACAGCGCGGTCGCATAGCGTCCCGCCATGCCCGATACGATGCCGTCTTCACCTGCCACGATGGTTCTCTATCCAAGGCGATTTCACAGGCCCGGCACCGTCGCGAAACGGTGAGCCCCAAGCCGTTGAAATTCAAGGGGAACTGATAACCAGGGCGGCCCGCAAATAAATCCCACAAGCGCCCCGAAATCGCGCGGCTTGCTAACACGCCGTAACCCGCGGTGCAACATGGCATAATGGCGGCGAAAATCGAGGCAATCGGGGATTTCGCTGTCGGCGGCGCCGGCAGCGATTACGGTCAAGGCCGCGGAGCGCTGCCATCGTGTTTGCGCCCCTCGGGTGCGCTCGCCCCATTCGCACCCTTTCCGTTCGGACGCCCGTCATCCTGAGCTTTGGCTCGTTTTTCAGGTTTGCGGTCGAGTTTCCGCCTGTGCGCGGTCGCGCTCACTGTGCTGGGATGGCACTTGGGCCGATACCGGCTGACGTGAGCCGAGCATCGGCGCGGCGAGGGTATGGCGGTCAAGTCACTGAAATAAATCGGCTTTCGCCCGTTGGCTTCGTTCCCTAAAAAATCGATGTTATTTTTCGCCAGCCGGCGTTCGTTGCGACCGACGCGGTCGAACTCCTGGATGGCAAAACGCCGCCGCGCCAATGCGCGCTGCTCAAAGCGGTTGAGCGGCACCAATTTGGCCAACAGCTTGCGATTCAAGATGGCCCCGATGATATCGGGGCCCGTTGCGGCAAGGAGATCGCCTCGCGCATCGCGTATCTGCTTGAGCTCAAATTGCGCCTCGGCAATCCGACATGCGACCGCGTGGCGCTCTTTGCTCGCGCTTTCCCCCGCGATCATGCGCGCCAGCGCTTCCACCTCGCCGGAATAGCCGCCATCACAACAGACCGGCCGTTCCAAACCATGACGCAATGCATTGCGCGATGCATGCGCCTTGCCGGCGTGCGTCTTCGGGCCCGTACTCATCTTAGCATTCGCCCGATTGGCAAAAAGCCTGCGCGCGCTGATCATGCGGCGCCCAAGGACGCGGCGCCTGCCGGCGCGACGCATTGGGGCGCGGCGCCTACCGGAACGGCGGCGTCCGTCTGTACGCCGGGAGTTCGCGTTTCAGTGTTCGCCAAACGCTTGGCCTCTTCCGCCGTTATGTCCCTGAACTCGGCATCCTCAACGTCATTGATGGCGCGACGCAGCCGTTTTGCAAATCGTTCCCGGTGCCGCTCGATCTCGTGCAGGGACGTGTCGCGGCGCCGCTCCGCCATCATGGTCATGCGATCGATGCATTCGAAGCGATCAATCAGCGCGGAGAACGTGTTGGCGTGAACCGCATCCATGGTGAGGCCGGACGCCGCCAGCACGTGGTCGACAGCGGCGGAAGCATTGCGATCGCCACACGCCCACTTTCTTGCCGTGGCGTGACCGTCCCGATCGGCGAGCAACGAAATCCGCGGCTTGAGAACCTCGATCATTCCCTTGTGAGCGCCTTCCCGCATCAGGTCGCCTTTGATCCGGCGCAGGCGAAAAATCTCCCAAACCAGATCGACCACATCACGGGTCCAGATTTCTTCCAGGAAATCCTTCGGCCCAAGCGCAGCGGAAACCCGCTCCTGCAAAAGGCCGTAACCGGCCGGGTCATCGCCGTCCCATAGCCTCGGCGGCGCCACCACACCCATCGCTTGCTGCGGGGAAGTGGCAGGAAGATTGGAAAAGTCAGTCATTGAACTGCCTCGTATGATTACCCCCCGTTCGAACCTTGGTTCACACACGATATTGTTCTCGTTTTGTTCTTATGTCAAGCTCATACCACGATCAACCAAAATCATTTCAGGTGGCCTTCGGGGGCAGGCAGCGGCCGCCCCCTCATGCCCCCAGCATTCCCCCTTGACCCAAAATGGTGCAGCGATCTAGCCTTTCGATTAGGCTTGTCAAAACGTTAAAAAAATCGGACCGTCTTATTTGTACCTTTGTACCTTGGGGTCGTCTGGGGACATGACGCTACCTAGACATATTCTGACGGCAGCAGCCCTTGGGGCTGCACTCATGGCGTGCTGCGCCTGCAGCAGCAATCGTCCATCGCAAGGCGTATTGACCCCCGTCGCCGTATCCCTCGAAGGAACATCGCGCGTATCGGTGCTGGCCGCCACGACCCGGCGGCGCTCGACCAGCGACCCGGGCGAAATGTTCAACGGCGAGCGCGCCGATGACGTTTCCTATGCGGCGATTGGCGTATCTATACCGCCGGACGGTTCCCGCAAGGTTGGCGAGGTGCAAATGCCAAGGTCTCTGCCGGGCAACCCACAGAGCGAATTCGTCACCGTATCGGCGGATTATCTCGACAAGCGGGCCTTTTCGGCCGCCGTGTCCGCCGCAGCCAAGCAGGGCGGACGCGACAAAGTGCTGGTCTTTGTGCATGGGTTCAACAACCGGTTCGACGATGCCGTCTACCGCTTTGCGCAGGTCGTGCACGACTCGAAAGCTGAGGGCATCCCGGTCTTGTTCACGTGGCCGTCGCGCGGCGAGCTGCAATTGGGCGCCTATGCCTACGACCGCGAAAGCGCGACCTATTCGCGGGATTCCCTGGAGCAACTGCTCGACACGCTCGCTTCCAATCCCAACGTGAAAGAGATCAACGTCCTGGCGCATTCGATGGGAAACTTGGTCGCCCTCGAGGCATTGCGAGGCAAGGCGATCGGCGGCGGCGGCAAGATCGGACACAAGATCAAAAATGTTTTTCTGGTCGCACCCGACGTGGACGTCGATGTGTTTCGCACGCAGATCCAGAGAATGGGCTCGCCGAGACCGCGTTTTGCCTTGTTCGTTGCCCAGGATGACAAGGCTCTCGCTTTGTCCCAGCTCATCTGGGGAGGGACACAGCGCATCGGCGTCGTCAACCCCGATCAGGACACCTATCGCGAGATGCTGGCCAAAGAGCAGATCACGGTATTCGATTTGACGAAGCTTGAGGGCGAAGCGCATACCAGGGCATTTGACGACATCACGAAAGTTGTAGTGATGGTGAGGGAGCAGTTCAACGAAGAACCCGTGGTGACAGAGGGAAAGAAAATCGCCCGCCCTCGATAGGCCAGCAGTTCTGCTGTGTCAGAGACGACCGAGTGAAACCGCTGTAAACTTCTGACACAGTGGTGGTAGTATCAATTCAAACAAACAGTGACTCTTGATATGAGAATCGGATTGCGAAACGCTCCAGCACTGTCATCGCTGCTCTTGGGATTCCTGATCGTCGTATTGGCAAGTGTTGTCACAGGCGGCTTTGAGGGCGCACAGGCGCAGCCACGCGAACTGGCGATCGGGGAGCAACCCGGCATCGTGCCGAACGAGCGCGACGAGCAGTTGCCGGCGGCACTCCAGCGGCAAGCCGTCTTCTATCGCACGAACGAGCCGGTCGGGACGATCATAATCGATACGGTGTACCGCCATCTTTATGTCATACAGGACGGTGGCAGGGCGATCCGATATGGCATCGCGGTCGGCCGCGAAGGCTTCGAATGGCAGGGCCTGTTGCGCGTCAGCCGAAAAGCGGAATGGCCCGACTGGACGCCGTCGCCGGACGTGATCGCGCGCCAGCCGCAGCTGCCGCGATCCTTCAAGGGCGGTCCGGGCAATCCGTTGGGCGCGCGCGCCTTGTTTCTCGGCCCCACCTATCGGATCCATGGCACCAACCAGCCGCAGACGATCGGGAACGCCGTTTTCGCCGGATGCTACCGGCTCACGAACGCCGACGTCATTGACTTGTATGGCCGGGTCGCGGTCGGCACCAAGATCGTGGTGCGGCAAAAGCCGACGTTGTAAATCGGCTCTATTATGAAACCTCGCCGTTCGTTCCGGCGGACGCGAGCCTAAATGGCAAATCGGCGCCCCGCGATAGGCTTGGATTATTCCGCACAATGACCTTGAACCCGGCGTCGTCGACGTCATTGACGACGCGCCGCATCCCGGCACCGATTTACATGATGCGCAGCACAGAGTTTCTTAAATTCACCGCCGACGAAATACAACAATCCAGGTAGCGAACTCCCAGAAATTGGAGGTAGGATTGTTATTCCACACGGCTGGCGCGTCGTTCCCGGACGCTGTACGTTGTATGCAGAGGCAAGTACCTCAGCTTGCCCGAAAGCTGCTCATATAACGAGAATGTGCCGAACTTCTCGTTTCCAAAAATTGGCTGCACTGATGCCGTCGGCAGGCACAATCAAAGACAAAACGGCGAATGCACCCGTGCCATTCACCTTTTGAGGGCATGGCAAAGCCGCATCGTCGTCAGGAAATGAAATTCTATGAAACTTCTTCGCCGTCAATTCTTGCCGGTCGAGGGAGCTGCCGGTCGTGTTGCAGATCGCAACGGCGCAAACCTACGTCCGGCTCGCTTGATGGTTGGCTATGCCGCTGGCACCGACCGATACAGATGTACGGAGAGATGAAATGAATCGACGCAGCATTCTGAGTGTCTCTGCGACAATCGCTTTGGGACTTGCCTTGTTTGGCATCACTGCCGGAAGTACGGCAAGAGCTGCTGAGATCAAGCTTCTATGCGCCGTAGCCTTGCAGCCGGGAATGGTCGCACTGATCCCGGACTTTGAAAAATCGTCGGGGCACAAAGTTACAATCGCCTACGGAACAGCGGGTGCTCTCGCGGACCGTGTTCAAAAGGGTGAAGCTGCCGATATCGTGATTAGCTCTGTGCCACTGATCGACCAACTTCAAGCGCAAGGTAAAGTCGCGGCTGGCAGCCGCGTCAACATCGCGAAGGTCGGTGTTGGAGTCTTCGTGCGCAAGGGTGCCGCGAAGCCCGACATCAATTCGGCCGACGCCTTCAAACGCTCGATGTTGGCTGCAAGATCGATTGCTTATCCGGATCCGACTGGTGGGGGTGCCAGTGGCATCTACGTGGCCAGCTTGCTCCAACGATTGGGCATCGCAGAGGAAATGAAACCCAAGACAAAGCTGTTTCCGCCCACGGAAGTGCTGTACGCAAGCGTTGCCAGCGGCGAAGTTGATATCGGATTCAATCAAATCAGCGAAATCTTAGCTCAACCAGCCGTTGAACTCGCTGGCCCGCTACCGTCAGCGATCCAGAACTACACCCAGTTCGCCCCTGGCATCGTTACCGGCAGCAGTCAGACTGACGCCGCAAGAGCGTTGGTCACGTTCCTTTCTTCGCCTGCCGCCCAGACTGTTCTAAAAGCAAAGGGGTTCGAATAAAGCGCGCGTGGCACCCGCCCCGACGGGCGTTTGGCGCTCCAATCCCTAAGCACCCGCCGGCCGCCTGACGTTCCCACCCGCGGTTTCGTCCGTTGGAGGTTTTCGGACCGCCGGCTCCGTGCGTGTCCAACTACCTGTGATGGGCCGGGTCCGAAAACCTTCACAAAAGCGGTAATACTCGAAGTGATTAAAGCAAGTCCGCAGTGCCCCGAAAGCTGCCGACTTATTGCGGCGCACAAGTCGGGCTTCGCTTGCGAGACACACGAGCGCAACAGATCCCTCTGATATCGCCGCAACAACTGGCACTAAAGCTTTCGCGCGGTGCTAAGTACCTTGGTATTGAGAATTGAAGGGACATCTGGATGATTGTAGCTCTGCCCCCAGCAGCACAAACTCAAATGCCATCGAACGTCGCGAGTTTCCGAGCGTTCGATAAACGTGATTATCAGTTCAAGGAAAAAGGGGATTCGACCCCATGACGAAGGAAGACGATTACCGACAAAACGCCGCTGAAATGGTCGAACTGGCTCAGCGTGCAATCTCCTCCACAGACAAAGGCAGGCTGCTGGCAATAGCGGAAGGGTGGTTGGGCCTGGCAGACCGCGCTCACAAAAGGGCGGGAGTCCATTTGCGCAATATGACTGAGCATCCTTTGATCCAGCGGAAACTCGGGCACCAACCTAACACGAAATGATTGGCCAATCGC
>DATGVJ010000369.1:0-14921 GCA_035300505.1 Xanthobacteraceae bacterium | reverse complement strand
TGCGCCACGTGTGGGCGACTTCGCCGCGCTCCAGGACGACATGGTCGATGGCGCGCTCGGCGAGGCAGCGGCTCATGGCGAGGCCGGCGTGCCCGGCCCCGATCACGACTGTGGTCACGTTACGAATGAGAGTCGTTCCTTCGTGTGCGCTCGATGCAGCAATGCGATGGGGCTTCGCCCTCTTTTTTCGTAGGGGCGGGTCTTGTGCCCGCCCGGCCCTCCGCGCTTGCCGCCAAGCGGGCGGGCACCGCGGCGCTAAGCCGCCGAAGACCCGCCTCTACGAAAATCTCTTCGTTTTGAATCGCGGGGTCAACTACCGGACTTCGACCGTGACATTCGTCGGATTGGTGATGATGTCATAGACCGCGGAACGTTTCTGCGATTGCGCGACCAGCGCTTCGATGTCTTCGCGCTTGGCGTCCGCATCGATATTGTACACGACCTTGATACCGTCAAAGCCGTTGCGGACGTCGCTGTCGATGCCCAGGATGCCCTGGATGTCCATGTTTCCCTCGATGGTGGCCGTGACCGAGCGCAGTTGGATGTTTCGATGTTGCGCGATCGCTGCGACGCCTGCCGTCAGACAGCTCGCCAAACCAACCAGCACGTATTCGACGGGCGTAGCGCCCTTATCCTCGGAAGCGAAAACCTCGGGGTGGTCGGCATCGAACTTGAAAGTGGTTTTGCGCCGTTGCTCCTCGCCGAGCCCGAAAAAGCCCTCGACCAGCGAGTGACTGTGCGTGCCGTTTTTCCATTCGCACGATGCGCGCCATTTGAACTGCGCCGCCTGGGGAGCTTTGGTCAGCGCCTCGCGGGCACCGAGCAATGCCTCTACATTCACGCCATTGTTGATCGGGGTAGCGGGAGTGGCCATGGCTCTCTCCATCGTGGGACGGTTACACAACTTTTTAGACAAGTATCGTAGCATGTTGCAGCGCTGCTGCGTTCGTTCTTGTGTCATACGACCGCAGTTGGGAAATTGGCAAGGTCCTTGTATCGGCCGCCTCCTGGCCGGTTCGGGAATGCCGGCTGTTTACACCCCACGCCTCGCGATGGCAGCCGCTCGTCACGCCTCCAGTGCCGCGGCGATTTCTTGCGGTGTGGTCAATCGCGGCTGGATGCTTTCGCCGGTGATGGATTCGAACAGCGTCAGGTAGCGGGAGGCGGCTTCGACCCTTATGGCATCCGTCAGGAAGATTTTGGGGTGAACATCCGACGTGATGTCATATCCATTTTCGACGATCATCCGGCGGACAAATTCCTTGTCCAGGCTTTCGGGTTCGAGACCCGCGGCGAAGCGTTCGTCGTAGGTCGAGCGAACCCAGTAGCGCGAGGAATCCGGCGTGTGCACTTCATCGATCACGATCAGCTTGTTCTCTGCCGTCACGCCCATTTCGTATTTGGTGTCGACGAGGATGAGCCCCCGCTTTTCGGCAACGGCCTGTCCATAGGCAAACATGCGCAGCGCATAGCCTTCCGCCGCATCGAGCAAGGCGGGTGTCGTCAGGCCTTTTCGGATGATTTCATCCTTGGAAATGTTGACATCATGGGTAGCACCCGCACCTTTCGTACTTGGCGTGCATATCGGCCTGGCGAATGCTTCGCTCTTGCGCATGCCCGGCGGCATCGTGATGCCGGAGATCACGCGGTCATGATGCTGGTAGGCATACCACGACGACGTCGTGGTCGAACCGGTGAGATAGCCGCGGACGACGATTTCGATGGGTAGCGCGGTCGCGCGTTTCACGAGCGACACGTTCGGATGCGGTACGGATATGAGATGGTGAGGGATCCCGATGTCATCGAGCTTCCTGAGCCACCAGCCGGCCAGCTGATTGAGCACCTGCCCCTTGAACGGGACGGTTCCGATTACATAGTCGAACACCGAGATGCGGTCCGTCACCGCAATCGCCAGTCGGTCTCCCGGCATCTCGAATACATCACGCACCTTGCCGGATAAGCGGCGTCGTGTCGGCGATTCGGGGATTTCCTCGATCGTCTGCTGCAGGGCGGCACGTATCAATTCAGGCTCGAACATTCTGATCCCTCAGGCATGACGTGCGGCACTCGTGTTGCGTCACCCAAAATGAAAGGTCTCTTTCTTTCGTAGGGGCGGGTCATAGCGCGTCTTTAGACGCGCGTGAACGCGCTTGTGTGCCCGCCCGCCTCTCCGCATTTGCGCGCCGGCGGCCGGGCACCGCGGCGCAAGCCGCCGAAGACCCGCCCCTACGCAAACGCTTTCCCTTCATTTCGGATGACGCGATCCACCAGTGGCCGTCGTACAATCCATCAGCTATATTCAACATCTCCCCGCACAATGAAAGTCCTCATGGAGAGGTGCCGATGCAGCAAGGCGATATGACCCCGGTAGCCTGGCCGTCGGACAGCCTCACGCGGGTGCCGTTCGGCCTTTATTGCAACAGAGACCAATATGCGCTGGAGCAGGAGCGCATCTTCAACGGACCGACCTGGAACTACCTCTGCCTTGCAGCCGAACTTCCCCGGCCGGGCGATTATCTGGTGTCCGGGGTCGGCGAGGCTTCCGTCATCGTGGCGCGCGCGCCGGCGGGTGAGCTCAATGCTTTCGTCAATCGTTGTGCGCACCGTGGTTCGCTGCTGTGCCTCAAGCGGCGCGGCCATGCCGAGAACATCACGTGTGTGTACCACGGCTGGAGCTATGATCTCGCCGGCCAGCTGACAGGCGTATCCTTCGAGCGCGGCGTCAAGCGGCAGGGCGGCATGCCGGCGGAGTTCAAGCGCTCCGAGCACAATCTGCGCAGGCTCAGGATTGCTGAATTCTGCGGCCTGGTGTTTGGCAGTTTCGACGATGGGGCCTCCGAGCTGGAATCTTATCTTGGTCCCGATATTGCGGCGCGCATCCGGCGCGTCCTCACGAAGCCTGTGAAGGTGCTGGGGCGCACCACCCAGATGCTGCCCAACAATTGGAAACTCTACCTCGAAAATGTGAAGGACAGTTATCACGCCAGCATCCTGCACCTGTTCTTCACCACCTTCGAGATCAATCGGCTGACGCAGAAGGGCGCCATCATCATCGACGACAGCGGCGGTCATCACGTCAGCTATTCGGTCGCGGATCAAGCCGCCGATAATTCGGCCTACCGGCAGCAGGCGCTGCGGTCGAACAAGGACGGTTATCGCCTTGAAGATTCGAGCGTGGTCGAAGCCGTGGATGAATTCGGCGACGGCATCACAATGCAGATCCTCACGGTGTTTCCGGGATTCGTGCTGCAGCAGCATCTCAATTCAATTGCGGTCCGCCAGCTCCTGCCGCGCGGCGTCGATCGTTCCGAACTGGTCTGGACCATCCTTGGTTTCGAGGACGACGATCACGTCATGACCGAGCGCCGGCTCAAGCAGGCCAACCTCGTCGGGCCGGCCGGTTATATTTCCATGGAAGACGGTGCGGTTGGCGGATTCGTGCAGCGTGCGGTTCGGGGCCTCGAGGAAGATTCAGGCGTGTTGATGATGGGCGGCAGCGATGCGCGCTCGCAGGAATTCCGCACCACCGAGGCTTCCGTTCGCGGCTTCTGGAAAAAATACCGCAGCCTGATGGGCGCCTGACAGATGGACGCGCGCAACCCAGGAGTTCCGGTCGATCAGGCGGTGCGCCTCGCGGTGGCGGATCTGCTCGCGCGCTACGTCGATGTGATCGACGAGGGGCGGCTGGAGGCCTGGCCGGAGCTTTTCGCCGAGAAATGCCGCTACCTCATAACCAGCGCGGAGAGCTTTGAGGAAGGGCTCCCGCATGGTGTCATCTATGCGGATTCCCGCGGGATGTTGCGCGACCGGGTGTCGGCGCTACGTGAAGCCAATATCTACGAGCCGCAACGTTATCGTCACCTTGTCGGGCCGATCTGGGTCGAACGCGAAACCGAGACGACGGTGCGGGTGCGGTCGAACTTCCTGGTGATCCGCATCATGCATACGGGCGACACCATGCTGTTTGCCACCGGTGTCTACCGTGACCTTGTTGATATATCGAGCGCACCCTATCGTTTCATCGAACGGATCGTCGTGACGGACAGTCACAAGATCGATACGCTGCTCGCAATCCCGCTTTGAGAGAGGATCGATGCGCGACAATAGCGTGGCACTGGCCATCGGCGATCCGGCCGGGATCGGGCCGGAGGTCGTGCTCAAGAGCCTTGCGCAGGATGCCGAGCGTTCACGACGTGCCATCGTCGTGGGTAATGCCGCGGCGCTGACGCGCCATGCGACGGCTTGCGGCATCGCGGTCGACATATCACGCGACGAACTCAATTGGCCCGATGGCCGGCGCACACGGTTTGTGGATTGCAACACAGAATCGAACGTCACTTGGACATTCGGCGAGGCGAGCGCCGTGGGCGGCCAGGCTTGCCTCGCCTATGTGACGCGCGCGGTCGAACTGGCGCGCGTCGGCGAGGTCGCGGCCGTACTCGCCGCCCCGCACAACGAGACCAGTGTCAACCTGGTGAAGCCCGGTTTCGACGGCTATCCGTCGCTCGTTGCCGACTTGACCGCCACACCGCGTGCGCGCGTGTTCCTGATGCTGTTGTGTCGTGAATTGCGGGTCATTCAAGTGACTCTCCATCTGTCGCTCCGTGATGCCATCGGCCTCCTGTCGACGCCGCTTGTGGAGGCGGCCATCGCGGCCGGTCAGACGACGCTGGAGCGATTTGGCATCTTGCGTTCGCGGATCGCGGTGTGCGGCCTCAATCCCCACGCTGGCGAAGGCGGACTGTTTGGAACGGAGGACCGCGACATCATCGCGCCCGCCGTCGAGAATGCGCGTGCGCGCGGCCTGGACGTCTCCGGCCCCATTGCGGCGGATGCGGCCTTTGCGGCGCGAGCGCATGATCTCTATGTCGCGATGTACCACGACCAGGGGCATATTCCGGTCAAACTGCTTGCACCCAGGATGTCATCTGCGATCACGGTCGGCACGCCGATTGTGTTCGGGACGGTAGCGCACGGCAGCGCCTATGATATTGCGGGGCGCAATCGGGCCGACGCGAGCGCATTCGCCAATGCATTCGATCTGTTGGCTGGTCAGTTTTCCACGAAGGACATGGCAGTGGAGGAAATGCGATGCGAACCCTGATGGCTTGCACAATCGCTCTCCTGCTGACGGGCGCGGCCGTAGCCCAGCAGCGGACGTACCCCGAGAAGGCGGTACGCGTGGTCGTGCCGTTTCCGGCCGGCGGAGCTGCGGATGCCCTGCCGCGCATTGTTGCCGAGCGGCTGCGCCAGATTTGGAATCAGCCGGTCGTGGTGGAAAACCGTGCCGGCGCCGGCGGCAACATCGGGGCCAGCGTGGTTGCGGCGGCGGAGCCCGATGGCTACACGCTGTTCTCCAGTCCGCCCGGACCTTTTGTCATCAACGATTCACTCTACAAGCAGCTTTCCTATAACCCGACCGAGTTCGAACCCATCGTCATCCTGGCCGAGGTTCCAAGCGTACTTGCGGTGCGCAAGGAATTTCCCGCAGCGACGGTCGGCGAACTGATCGCCTATGCCAAAGCCAATCCCGGCAAGATCAACTATGCCTCGCAGGGCCGCGGCACGATTTCGCACCTGACGGCCGAAATGTTTCAGTCGACGGCCGGCGTCAAGATGACCCACGTCGCCTATCGCGGCAGCGCGCCGGCGCTCATTGATCTGGCGGGTGGCGTCGTCGATCTCATATTTGACAATCTGGCATCGATACATGCGATGCACAATGCGGGCCGCGTGCGGATTTACGCGGTCGCGAGCCCTGATCGCGTCGCCTTGCTGCCGGACATTCCGACGCTGAAAGAACTGGGGCTGACCGACTTTCAATCCGTTACTTGGTTTGCAATCGCGGCACCCGCCAAAACGCCCGCGCCGGTACTCAACCGCATCAACGAAACAGTCGCGGCAATTCTTCAGGAGCCGGCGATTGCGGCGCAGTACCAGGCCTTGGGTGCGAGGCCGGTTGGCGGCAGCGCGGCCGAGATGGCGAAGCTGATCGCCGCCGAAAGAATCCGCTGGGGTGCGGTGATCAAGTCTGCCAACATCACCGCCGACGAATAATCGCCGGAACATCGAAATTGTTTCGAATAGGAGAAGATAGAACATGAGCGCAGAAGCCCGTCTGAAACAGCTTGGCCTGACATTGCCGCAAATCTCGGCACCGTCCGCCAATTACGTACCCTATCGCATTGCGGGCGGTCTTCTGTTCCTGGCCGGACAGACGCCCCGTGGCCCCGACGGGTCGCACCTCACCGGCAAGGTGGGCGGCGAGGTGTCGGTGGAGGAAGCCTACAAACGCGCCCGCATCATCGGATTGCAGCTGCTGGCGACGACGCACATGGCGCTCGGATCGCTCGATCGCGTCGACAGCGTGGTCAAGATGCTATGCATGGTCAACGCCGTGCCGGACTTCAAGGATCATGCCAAGGTGGCCAACGGTATGTCGGACCTCTTCGTCGAGATATTCGGTGATGCCGGCCGGCACGCGCGCTCGGCCGTCGGCATGGGCTCGCTGCCCAATCAAAGCTCGGTCGAGATCGAGGGCATCCTGGCGATCAAGGTGTGAGCACCGCCATCGGCGCCTTGCGTGCGATTGCCTCAAAGGCCGACGTGTCCTGCAGGGCCTACCGGCCGGATGGAACCGAAAACTGTCGGTAAAAATCTGACTACGCCTGTCACGTTTAGAGATCCCCGCGTGTCTTAGTGGCAGGAACTCTCTGGAGGCAGGCATGGATGAGACACGAACAAACGGCGCGGCAGCCTACGATGTTGTCGTTCTGGGCGCCGGTTATGCGGGACTGATGGCTGCATTGCGTCTGCGCCGGCATCGGCAGCGATTGCGGATTGCCCTCGTGAACGCGAGCGACGGCTTCGTGGAGCGGGTTCGTCTGCAAGAGACGGTCGCAAAACCCGTAGCGCCGCGCATCCCTTCGATCGCCGCATTGGTTGCGGGCAGCGGGATTGAATTTATCGGCGGCAAGGTGATGTCCCTCGACCCGGTACGCCGCCGCGTCCGCATCGCGACCCTTTCCGCCGAACGCGAAATCGTGTTCGTGGAAGCGGTCTATGCGCTTGGCTCTCGGATCGCCGTCGAAAGCATAGAAGGCGCGTCTGAGCATGCCTATCGCCTCGATCCGGGCGAGGGCCCCCGTTGCGCGGCCGCACTGCGCCTACGATTGCAGCGGGATTCAGACCTGCCGCTTCGCGTCGTCGTGGTCGGCGGCGCAGAGACCGCGGTCGAGGCAGCCGGCGAGATCAAGGGCATGCGTCCGTCCGCCGAAGTGACCATGATTACCCGCACAAGGTGCGGTGACTTCAAGGGCGCGCGCGTCGAAGCCGTAGTCCGCTCCGAACTGAGCCGCCTTGGTGTTGCGATGATAGACGGGGAAACCGTCGCCGCCGTAGGGCCAACTCAGGTCAGGACAGCGTCCGGCCGGTCCATCGCCTGTGACATCGCCGTGTTCTCGGGCGGACTGCGCGCACCGCAACTCGCGTGTGACGCAGGTCTCGCCACCGATCCACAGGGGCGCATCTGGGTCGATCCAAATCTGCGGTCGATATCGCACCGGCATATTCTTGCGGTGGGCGATGCCGCCCATCCGGTTGCCCCGACCGGCGCGCCTTACCGCCTGTCGGCCTTCGTCGCGCTAGCTTCAGGTGCCTATGCGGCCGACGTGATCCTGGCAGGCCTTAAGAAGCGTACCGCGCGCCCTTTCAGCTTCTCGACCTTCGGCCAGGGTGTTTCGATCGGTCCATCCGGCGTCGGGTTTGCCAGTTATCCCGATGACCAGCAGACCTTGTTCATCCTGCGCGGCCCGATTGCGTTGCATGTGCGAAATTTTTTCGTCTGGTTCGCATCCTACGCCCTGAAACTGGAACGACGGTTTCCGGGTTTCTTCTATTGGCCGGGAGGACAGCGGGTGTCATGGGAACAGGCAAACCAGACGATGAAGCGCGCCGAGGCGGCATAGTGCTCGATCGCGCCTTCGCCGAACTTCGTCCCACCATGTTCGCGCTCGCCTACCGCATCACGGGCAGCCGGGCGGACGCGGAGGACATCGTGCAGGATGCCTTCGTGCGTCTCCACGGCGCGCAGCCGGAGGAAGCGGTGCGCTCCCTCAAGGCATACCTTGCGACCATCACGGCGCGCCTCAGCCTCAACCGGCTGCGCGATCAGAAGGCGCGTCGAGAGACCTACATTGGCGAGTGGCTGCCAGAACCGATCGTCACCGACGACGACCCCGCGGTGCACGCGGAGGACATTTCCTTTGCCTTGCTGGTCGTGCTGGAACGCCTCTCGGCGGTCGAACGAGTGGTCTTCGTACTGCGTAGCGCGTTCGACCTTCCTTTCGAGGAGATCGCCGCGGTGGTCGCGCGCGATGCCGTATCCTGCCGCAAGATCTTCAGCCGCGCGCGCACACGAGTCATGACGGAACGTCCGCGGTTCACCATCGACCGTGCGCGGCACAGGGCCGTGATGCGCAGCTTCATCGAGGCGACGCAATATGGCGATGTCGCAAGCCTTGCGGCATTGCTCGATGACAATATCGTCCTGCATGGGGACGGCGGCGGCAAGGCGCTTGCCAACAAAAGACCGGTCGTCGGCAGCGTCGCCGTTGCCCGCTTCGTCATCGCCCTGACCCAGACTCTCCCGGCTGACACGGTGCTCGAAGAGATTCTCCTGAATGGTGCGCCCGCCTTCATCGTCGCAAAGTCTGGCGGACAAGTCGTCGTGGCGGTGATTATCGAAACCGATGGCAATCGCATTCAGACCGTCTTTGCAATTGCTAATCCCGACAAGCTCGAAGCAATCCGCTGGCCGGCCGTTTCGTGAGGGAAGATGCGCTCTCTAGGGAAAGGCGTGATCGTGCCGGACATTGGCGTGCAACGCGCATGAATAGACCCCGTGCACGAGGTCAATTCAGATACTGCGGCAGGTCGGTCAAAGCGGAAGCAGTGTGGTCGTGCGGGTAGCCGAGAGCTTCGGCGCGGCCTCTCAACAACCGATACATTTGTCCGGGCAACACCGGGTCCACGGGCGGGCCGGCTTGGCCGCCGCGCGCAATCCACACCACCTTGAATCCGAAGTGCTTGGCACCGACAACATCGAAGCCATTGGAGGAGACAAACATCACCTCATCGGGCTTGATCCCGAGGACCCTCTCGACGAGAGCGTAGCAGTCGGGATGCGGCTTGAATTTCTTGGCGTCGTCCACGCTGATGGTCGCGTCGAGATAGCGGTCGAGGCCTGAGTTTCTGGTCAGCGCCGCGAGCATGGCGGCGCTGCCGTTCGACAGGATCGCGAGCTTGCAATCGCCCCGGGCCTTGAGCGCGGCAACCGTGTCCTTGGCCTCCGGATACGGATCAAGGTCGAGGTACTTATCGAACAGTGCCTTGGTAACGGCCTCGGTCGGCTCGATGCCGGCTGCGCGCAGTGCGAATTGCAATGAAGCGATCGTCAAAGCCGCGAAGTCGCGATAGCCGCCGAGCGCGGTCTGCAGCCAAGTGTACTCCAACTGTTTGAGTCGCCAAATCTGGCTGATGAGATCGCCTTTGCCGGGGCAGAGTTCCTCGGTTCTCGTGTAGACCGAGTGCACGTCGTAAAGCGTGCCGTAAGCGTCAAACACCAGGGCCTTGATCGCCATGCTCGTATATCCCTCAGGTTGGTATGACGCTTTTGCACTGTATAATGCCGCTCGTGGCTCGTAGAGGGTATGATGCGAAAAATTTGGCAACGGCGTATCGCAAACGCGGGCGGAAGGTTGCGTTTGCCGAGCCGCAACCTGGCCTTGGCGGCCCGATAGCGGCGGAGTGAAAAGCATGGTCAAGGCAACCGTTTCGACGATCGGGTTCACCAAGACCACCGCCGAAGGATTCTTTGAGCGGCTTTTTAATGCTGGCGTAAAGAAGGTCGTTGATGTGCGGCTGCACAACACGTCGCAACTCGCCGGCTTCGCCAAGGCAGATGATCTCGCTTATTTCCTACGGAGAATCGGAGGCATCCAGTACGAGCACCAGCCTCTATTTGCCCCGACAGATCCGATGCTCAAAGCGTACAAGAAAGAGAAGGACGACTGGAACGCTTACGAAAAGACTTTTCTAGGACTGATATCGGAACGACAGGTCGAAAACCTTTTCACGCCAGAGTCGTTCGACGGTGCTTGTCTACTTTGCTCGGAATCAACGCCGCATCACTGCCATCGGCGGCTTGTGTGCGAATACCTCAATGAGAAATGGCATGGAGCGCTGACGGTCCGCCACTTGTGAGGGTTTTGCGCATCAAGCGGACGCCCGCAAGGATCGCACATGATCGCACAGCTTTTTTTGTTGACTGTACTCTGCAGATTATTTACTGGCGAAATAGCAATGTCGAATTGCGCCCGCAGCCTTGCCGGGCGCTTTTTTGTTTCGATCGATGGGCTCCTATCATGCAACCAAAAGGGTTTACGACGCATCGCATGCTAATGCAGAGATGCATAGGGCAGCCAACCTCGACAGAACGAACCCCCAGCTTTTGGCCAAAACGAAGCCAACTGCCCGCCGGAATGCTCGCTATGGTTGTCAAAGCGAGAGCGCTCATTATTGAAGGTTGTCGAAACAGCGTGGGTGCCCGTCATCGCTGAATGGTTTACGTTGGCCAGCCCGCCTGTGTGGCCGGGCATCACGTGGTCGGGCCAAATAGACCGGAATCCGCTATAGTGCCAGGCAGCACTTTTGTTCGTTAGTGCCGCCCGGTTTCCCAAGATTGCCAAAAGCGGCATGGGGCTTGCGGACATTTTGGCATCGACAGGGGGAAACAGGGGGAATGCGCCGTGTCGATCAGCGCCGCCGCACGGTCGGACACCTTTCCAAAACTTCTGGCCCATCACGCCCGTGTGCGCGGCGGCCGGCCGGCGTTCCGGCACAAGGACCTCGGCATCTGGCAGGTGTGGACCTGGGCGCAGACGCACGAGGAGATCCGTGCCTTTGCGAGCGGGCTGTCGCAACTCGGTATCGTGTGCGGTGATACGGTCGCGATCGTGGGTTCCAACCGGCCGCGCCTCTACTGGTCGATCACGGCCGCCCAAATGCTCGGCGCGATACCGGTGCCGGTCTATGCCGACGCGGTCGCAGACGAGGTTGCCCATGTGCTAGTCGACGCCGAGGTGAAATTGGCGGTCGCACAGGACCAGGAGCAGGTCGACAAAATCCAGTCGATTGCCGGGCGCATCCCGCGGCTCACCAAGATCCTTTATGATGAAGCACGCGGGTTGCGGGACTACGACCACAGCCATTTGCATGCGATCGACGATATCATCCGTGAGGGCCGCGACGCGCTTGGCCGTGACGCCCAGTTCGCATCGTGGCTTGATCGGGAAATCGAGGCTGGCGAGGGGGCGGCTCCATCGATCATCCTCTACACATCCGGTACCACGGGCCGCTCCAAGGGCGTCGTGTTGACCGGGAGGGGCAGCATTGCGGCGGCGACCGATTCGGTCGCCTTTGACCGCTTGGGCGAGGCCGACGAGGCCTTTGCTTACCTGCCGATGGCCTGGGTCGGCGATCATTTTCTCAACTACGCGAAGTCGATGGTGGCCGGGTTCTGTGTCTCATGTCCGGAGAGCGCCGACACCGCGATGGCGGACATGCGTGAAATCGGGCCGACCTATTTCTTCGCCCCGCCGCGCGTGCTGGAGCAGATGCTCACCCGCGTGCTCATCCGCATGGAGGATGCAAGCGCGCTCAAGCGCGGCCTCTTCCACTATTTTCTTGGGCTAGCTCGACGGCATGGCGAGAAACTTCTCAATGGCGACAAGGTGTCGCTGACGGGTCGCGCGCTCTACTTTGTCGGACGGGTCCTGGTGTACGGCCCGCTCATGAACGCACTCGGATTTTCGCGCGTGCGCGTTGCCCTCACGGCCGGTGAAGCGATCGGCGGGGAACTTTTTTCCTTCTATCGTTCACTCGGATTGAACCTGAAGCAGTTCTACGGCCAGACCGAGGCCTTCCTCTGCTTGACCGCACAGGCGGACGGCGAGGTCTTTCCCGATACTGTTGGTCGCGTGATGCCCAATGTCGACCTGCGCATCGCCGATGACGGCGAGGTTCAGTTCAAGTCGCCGGGCATGTTTGTGAACTACTTTCGGGACCCGACACGCACCAGCGCGTCCATGACTGCGGATGGCTATGTGAAAACCGGCGACGCAGGATTCTTTGACCCCAAATCCGGGCAGCTCAAGATCATCGACCGGGTCAGCGACGTCGGGCGTCTCACGGACGGTACGTTGTTCGCTCCGAAATATCTTGAGAACAAGCTGAAATTTTTTCCAAACATCCGCGAGGTGGTGGCATTTGGAAATGGTCGCGACTTCGTCACGGTCATGCTCAACATCGATCTCGCCGCGGTCGGCGACTGGGCGGAACGCCACAACATTGCCTATGCGTCCTATCAGGAGCTTGCCGCCCATCCAGAAGTCTATGACCTGGTCGCGCGCCACGTCGCCGACGTGAACCGCGCGCTTGCAGACGACGGCATGATGGCACAGATCAGGCGCTTCCTCATCCTGCACAAGGAACTCGATGCCGACGACGGCGAGGTGACGCGGACGCAAAAAGTCCGCCGTCCCATTGTGGCGGAACGCTACGCTTCGCTTATCAACGCGCTTTACGACGGTTCGCACGCGGCCGACATCGCGACGGAAGTCACCTTCGAGGACGGGCGCAAGGGCGTGCTGTCGGCTCGCATCAATATCCGCGACATGGAGGCCGCGGTGCCAAGTGCGGGTCCTGCACACGTCGCGCCTGCGCGTGGCGCGGCGGAGAGGGCCGCATGACGCCACGGGTCACGAACCACATCGCCGAAATCCTCCTCTCGATCGAGAACGTGTCGCTGAGTTTCGGCGGCGTCAAAGCTGTCGCCGCGGTTTCGTTTGACATTCGCAAGGGCGAAATTTGCGCCATCATCGGTCCGAATGGCGCCGGCAAGACGTCGATGCTCAATATCATCAACGGCTTCTACCATCCGCAGCAGGGCCGCATCACCTTCAAGGGGGTGACGCGCAGCAAGATGCGGGCCTACCAGGCGGCCGCGGGCGGTATCGCGCGCACGTTCCAGAACGTTGCATTGTTTCGTGGCATGACGGTGCTCGACAACATCATGGCGGGACGCACACTGCACATGCGCCGCGGATTTTTCCTGCAGCTTCTCCGGTTCGGGCCGGCGCAAACTGAAGAGATTGCGCATCGCCATCGTGTCGAAGAAATCATAGACCTGCTGCGAATCCAGTCGATCCGCAAGACGATCGTCGGCCAACTGCCGTATGGCTTGCAGAAGCGCGTCGAGCTTGCGCGCGCGCTTGCAATGGAACCCGATCTCCTGCTGCTCGACGAGCCTATGGCCGGCATGAACGTCGAGGAAAAAGAGGACATGTCGCGCTATATCCTCGACGTAAACCGGCACCAGAACATGACCATCGCTTTGATTGAACATGATATGGGCGTGGTCATGGACCTCTCCGACCGTGTGGTTGTCCTTGATCATGGTATCAAGATCGCGGAGGGAACGCCGCAGGAGATCAAGACCAACCAGGCGGTCATCAACGCCTATTTGGGCGTGGCGCATTGAGGGAACCACGATGGGCCTGCTCTACCAGATTTTCCTCGACCCGTTCGTACAGATGGGATCAGCGCCTGATCTGCTGGTGCAGACACTATGGGAGGGTCTGGTCGCCGGCGTGCTTTATTCGCTGGTCGCACTTGGCTTCGTGCTCATTTTCAAAGCTTCGGGTGTTTTCAACTTCGCGCAGGGCATCATGGTGGTGTTCGCGGTGCTGACCCTGATCGGGTTTTACGAGCTTGGCGTTCCGGCCTTTCTCGCCGTCGTCCTCGCGCTTGCCGTCATGCTTGTGCTCGCCTTTGCGGTTGAACGGCTGGTGCTGCGCCCGCTGGTCAACCAGTCCGATAACGTATTGTTAATGGCGACATTCGGCCTCACTTATTTCCTGATTGGATTCGGTGAGTTTTTGTTCGGGGGCGACCCCAAGGTGATGATCTCGGATCAACTGCTGCTGCCGCGCGGGGCTTACCAGATCCAGATGCTCGGTGGTTTCGTCCAATTGCAGAAGCTCGATATCGCGGCCGTAGTGATCGCGTCGATCACAGTGGCCGCGCTGGCGGTTTTCTTCCAGAAGACGCGCATTGGCCTCGCGCTGCGGGCGGTCGCCGACAGCCACCGGGCAGCGCTCTCGGTCGGCATCTCGCTCGAGCAAGTCTGGGTGATCGTCTGGTTTGCCTCCGGCATCGTGGCGCTCATGACGGGAATCCTGTGGGGCGCGCGCTCGAATGTTTCGTTCGCGCTCCAGATCGTTGCGCTCAAGGCCTTGCCGGTCCTGATACTGGGTGGCCTTACGTCCGTCCCGGGAGCGATCGTGGGCGGCATCATCATCGGCGTGGGCGAGAAGCTCGGCGAATTCTATTGGGGACCGCTCCTCGGCAACGGCATCGAGAGCTGGCTCGCCTATGCGATTGCGCTCGTGGTTCTGCTCGTCCGCCCGCAGGGTCTGTTTGGTGAAGTGATCATCGAGCGTATCTGAGGAGGGTGGCGTAGGGTGGGTAAAAGCGCCTGGCACAATAGTTCAATATTCATCGCGCTATCGTGGCGCTTTTGCCCACGCGGCAGTGGTGCAACGGACAAGTTATGCGAGATTGGCACCTCCGCAGACGCGTGGGCAAAAGCGCGCACGAAATTTTGAGGACGTTGATAGACCGAGAAGCGCGCTTTTACCCACCCTACGAACCTGAAAGTTTCACACTCGCTGAGGATCAGGATGTTCTATCGCGAAACCGGACAGTTCAAGACCACGTATGCGGCGGACCAGGCACTGTTTCCGATCGCGCAGGATCGAATCGGCATCATGTTGATCCTGGCGGTGGCCTTCGTTCTGGTA
>DATGVJ010000368.1:0-11061 GCA_035300505.1 Xanthobacteraceae bacterium | reverse complement strand
AAAACCGCCGCTGGCGATCGTGGCGAGGCGAAATTCGGAATCCGGCTTTGCCACGGAGTGACCTCCGAGAGCGGGCGATAAGCGCCGTCGGTTGCGACCACCAGGGTCGGCATCGGATTGCGATGACCCGCGGTGCGGCGTTGACCGGCTCTTGGCATCCAGGTGGCACTTGAGGTACTTCGCAGGGATGGATGTGCGCCGCGGTCCCATGCACAATGACCGGGGTCCACGGCTTCGCGGTTACAGATCATGACTACGCCAAATGAAGCGCTTCGCACGATCTTAACCGTCGCAGGTTGGGGTGACAGACAGGTGGACGTCATGTTCACCGGTGGGGCCGATCCTGTGGTGCCGACTCCGTTCCGTATCGGCGCGGCCGGTGCTGCAACTCTCGCTGCAGCCGCGCTCGCGGCCACCGAGCTGTGGCAGGTTCGCACCGGGCGGCCTCAACGCGTGGCAGTCGATCTTCGCCAGGCCACGGCAGCGCTGCGGAGCGGCCAATACATGCAGCTCGGCGACAGCGGAGTTTCATCCGCGCGAAACACCGTCATGGGCTTCTATCCGACCCGCGACGGTCGCTGGTCCTATCTCCACTGCAATTTTCCCAATCATCGCGCGGCAGCACTTCGCGTGCTCGGCGTACCGGAGGATCGTGAGGCCGTGGCGCGCGCGGCGGCCACTTGGAACGCCGCCGATCTCGAGGAGGCGATCATTGCCGCGAACGGCGCAGGCGGCATGGCGCGAACGCAGGCGGAATGGGCGAAACATCCACAAGGTGTTGCGGTCGCGGCGATGCCGCTCATGGAGATCATGCGCATCGGCGACAGCGCCCCCGAACCGCTGCCACCGGGGAATCGTCCGCTCTCGGGCATCCGTGTCCTCGACCTTACGCGCGTCCTTGCCGGACCGACTTGTGCCCGCACACTCGCTGAACATGGCGCTGACGTGCTGAAGATCACTGGCGCACATCTGCCCAGCCTCGGGTACCAGGAATTGGATACCGGGCACGGCAAGCTTTCGGCCGAACTTGATCTGCGCGCTCCGGGCGATCTCGATATTTTGCGCGGGCTGGTGCGCAAGGCGGATGTCTTCTCGCAGGGATATCGTCCTGGCACCTTGGCCAACCGCGGCTTGTCGCCAGAGGAACTTGCTGCGATCCGGCCTGGGCTCGTTTACGTTTCGCTCAACGCCTTCGGTCACACGGGCCCGTGGGCGTCACGGCGCGGCTTCGACACGGTGGTGCAGACCGTCAGTGGCATAACGATACGTCAGGCAGAGTGCTTCCCGGGGGATTCTCCGGGGCCGCAATTCTACCCGGTCTCGGCGATCGATTATTGCACGGGTTACTTGATGGCGTTTGGCGCGATGGTGGCATTGGCACGCCGGACGCAGGAAGGTGGCAGCTGGCTGGTGCGGATTTCTCTCGCGCAGGTCGGCAAATGGATCGTTGATCTCGGCGAAGTGCCGGCTGCGACGGGAGTGCCTGCCGAGTTCACCGCCAGCGAACTGGAACTTTGGTCGACGGTCAGTGAGACGCCATCTGGTCGGCTCCGCCATCTCAAGCCCGTCGTGCAGTTGTCCGAAACCCCACCGTACTGGGCGCGGCCCGCGGTCCCGCTTGGGTTTCACCGCCCCGAGTGGCCGTGAAAGCTGAAACAAACGATCATTGCCCCTTTTCGCTGATTTTGCGAACATGGGAGTCGCTCTGCTGTTTTGCATCGATCCGCTTGCATTGCCCGGGAGCATTGTCATGAACCTTCTTCGCCGACAATTTCTCCAACTGGCGGCGGGCGCCGTTGCCGCGCCCGGCGTTGCTCGCCGTACGTTCGCGGACGCTTATCCGGGCCGGCCGGTGCGTTTGCTCAGCGGTTTCGCGCCTGCCGGCGGCAACGACATCATTGCGCGCCTGATAGGGCAGTGGCTGACGGAGCGGCTGGGCCAGACGTTCATCATCGAGAACCGCCCCGGCGCCGGCACCAACATCGCGACCGAGATCGTGATCAATTCACCTCCCGACGGCTACACGCTGTTCGTCACCAATCCCTCGAATGCGATCAACGCCACACTCTACGAAAAACTCAACTTCAACTTCATGCGCGACATGCTGCCGGTTGCGGGCATAGCCCAGGCGCCGGCGGTGCTCGCGATCAACTCTTCGGTTCCAGCGAGAACTGTCACCGAGTTCATCGTCCACGCCAAGGCCAACCCGGGCAAGATCAACATGGGATCGGCCGGAGTCGGCAGCACGGCCCATCTCGCCGGCGAATTGTTCAAGTCGATGGCCGGCGTCGATTTGATCCACGTGCCATATCGCGGCAACGCATCGGCGCTGACCGACCTCATGGGGGGACAGATCGAAGTGCTGTTTCCCTCGCTGGGCTCGTCGATCGAATATGTGAAGACCGGCAAGGTCGTTGCGCTTGCGGTGACGGGCGATACCCGCTCCGACGCGCTGCCTGACGTGCCGACCGTGGCCGAGACGCTCCCGGGCTATCAGGCCGCCTCGTTCTATGGGATCGGCGCACCTCGCAACACCCCGGCCGAGATTGTCGAGGTGCTGAACAAAGTCGTCAACGCCGGACTTGCCGATCCCAAGCTGAAGGCCCGTCTCGCTGACCTCGGATACGTGCCGCTGCCGGGAACACCCGCCGCGTTCGGCAAGCTCATCGCCGATGAAACAGAAAAATGGGGCAAGGTGATCAGGTTCGCCGGCATCAAGCCACAGTGACTGGCCCTTACTTGCTACCTAACCCGCCAATCGGCTCCCAGAATGCGATCGGCTCGCATGCGGAAAACTAAATCCAGGTTGGGCTTTCGGTAGTCCCCAAAAAGAAAATCGGCGCCCGGAATAAGGTTATAGTTTCCTCCGCCTCCCTTGTGATGGATCCAATGCAAACGCGAAATCCATTCCGCATACCGGGTACCTAAAAGAAAGCGCACGACCGGACCCGCCCCGTTCATTAACTCGTCCCTTCTCTTGTGAAGATAGGGGTGAAGGTACTTTGAAGCACACACATGAAGTAAAGACGGCGCCATCAGCGCGACGGCTGAAATAGGTTCAAGACACAAGATCAAAATCAAGGTCACATGGATCGGCAGCGTGACCAATAACCCCGCTACAACTCCCGTCGGGGTCAGCGTCATGCCATAGTCCGTCCTTTTTATTTGTCGACCAATCGTCCCTAGCGCATCGAGTTCCGCATCGATCGTCGATCGATGGCCCGAGGGATTGGAAGAAAATTGGGCCGTGTAATATTTGTTGGACGTCTTCACATGATGAACAATAAAATGACCCAGATAAGTTGCCTCCAGATAATTTGAAGCTCCATGTCCGACCCAGCCTGACTTCTTCATGAGCAACCTGAATCGTCCCCCGAGCCCATGGCCTGCCCATCGATGCATACTATATTCGACGAGGGTCGAGATAGCGTATCCCATCGCTGCGGCGCCCAGTATCGCTTTGCCGATGCCGGCAAGTGCGATCGCTGCCAATCCTGCAATGACTATGAAGTCGCAAAGCTCTGGTATGTAATCTCGACCGATTGACTTTTGCGATGCTGCAGCTTTGGGCCCGCAAGGTTGGAAGGCCGCCATATGAATCAGCCGAGTTTCGCGATCCGCTCTTCGCAAGGTCGATCGCGGAAGTCGGCCCGTGAGGATATGGTGATGTTTTCCCGTCAGGTGCAGCCAGCTCTTTGCCAAGATGATCTCGGCATTCCGTTTTTGTTGCTCGTTTGAGATACAATCCAAGAGCCTGCTGCGAAGAAGGAAAGTCAACGCGCTATGTTCCATCGCCGTCAGGGATCTGCCCTCGTATTGCCGATCGTGCATTCGAGCAATCCACGTGCAAACTTCTCTGGTGGCCTCGGCACCACCGGCCAAGCCATGAACGAGCGTTTGAATCGCTTCGTCGGTTGCGGAATCGAAATTTTGATTAATTATCTGAGCATTGAGCATGATTGTGGCCGTTTAGTTTACGCTGCATGATTCTGGTCTCCGGTCGAATATGCTCGTCGTCCGCCGAATGGATTGGGAATACTGCTGCCTGGATGGTATTGCTGCATCACGGAAAGTTGGAGAGACCGAACAAATGCGTGCCCGTAGGGCAGCATCGCTGCGCTACAACCGCTTCCGAACTTGAATTTGGAAAGTATTGTTGGAGAATTGAAAATCATCCACAGGTACCGAAACGCTTCATACAGAAGTAGTGGGCGGCTACACGCTGTTCGTCACCAATCCCTTGAATGCGATCAACGCCACCCTCCGCGACACCGAACCTTCCGCCACCGCCGTCGCGATCAGTGGGGTCCCTTGCTGCCCAGACTTAGGTATGGGGTCAAACCAGCCCTTTGCTGATTGCGACTTTTCTCACCGAATGACAGGTTGATTTCCAACAATCAATACCCCCGATTTCTTAGGCGGAATTGTCATTCCGGATAGTAATACGCGCTTCCACCATTCAAGTCGTCCGGCGACACGGGCGCCCCGAAGCGGATGGAAATCACGCTACACTGTCATGTCGGCGAACGGCCGACCTTGCAACACGTGATCCGCCAGTACTTCGAAGCGCATCCGAGGTATCGATGGCATCATCGTGGAGCGCTGCCAGTGACTTCAGTTCCTCCCGTTGCGCATGGGTCAACAGCTTAGAAACTGCCTTCTTCGCAGGCTTTCCTTGTCCTGCGCAGGAGAATCGGGGATTTGTGCGTTTCGACTTAGCTTGGTGTCAGGCTCAATTATGCCTCTCGCCAAGGCATCGGCACGGTCGGACCATTTTATCGTTCCGCTTTTATACCAATGTATCAACCCTGTGGCTGCAATGAACGAATGCTCGCCCTTGCAACATATCATTGTTCAATAGTCGGATCGCAATCACGCCGCTATGTATTGTCTCAAGAGTTCGATCATTCGAACTTGAGTGTTCACCATCGAATTGTGGCTGCGAAAGCACACTGCCATGCTGAAAAACGAATCCATTGCATTGGCCAAAGATTACGTGACCTACACGCGCGGGATCGTTTCTCGCCGCAAGAAACGTGTGGACGAGTTGCGAGCCTCGGGAGCGGATTCGACATTGGCCGAGGAAGTGTTGGCTACATTTCAAAAATCTTTGAACCTGTTCGAGAATCGTCTGCAGAAGTTATTGGAAGAAACATCATACTGAGCCGAAGCCTGCGACCCTGCAAGAACCGCGTAAATAGCAGCGGTCCATTACTTGATAAGCACATAAATCGCTTGGGCACCGACGAGGAGAGAGAAACCTCACGCCGCATGCGTTGCGGCGCGCGCCGTTTTATCGACCTCGCGCAGGAAGGAAAGCGCCGTCCCGGCACAGAGATCGGGCGCCACCGCGGCGGGATGAAAACCGCCGCTGGGGATCGTGGCGAGGCGGGAATTCGGAATCCGGCTTTGCCACGGCGTGACCTGCGAGAGCGGGCGATAAGCGCTGTCGGTTGCGACCACCAGCGTCGGGCATCGGATCGCTTCCATGTCGGCGCTCACGTCGATCTTCGACAGATTGCGCAGAAACCCAATCATCGTGGACGTGTGGCTCGCGCCCATGAAGTCCGTCCACCAGGTCTTCGCTTCCGCCGGCATCTCCGGTCCCATTCTGGCATCCATGGTCATTGCCGCCCAGCTCCTGGCGCCGTGCTCTTCGATGTGGCGCGCCCAGGGCTCGCCGTTTGGCGCGGTGGCAGGCCCGCCGCAGAGGACAAGACTTTTCACCAGATCAGGCCGCTTTACGGCCAGCCGAATGCTCAGCGGCGTCGCGATCTTGCAACCGATGACATGCGCGCCCGCGGGCGCTTGAGCCTCGATGAACGACGCGGTGTCGTCCACCATGCGATCGAGCGACCAGGCGAAATCCTTTGGCATCGGGTCCGACTTGCCGAAGCCGCGGCGGTCGATGCGCAGGACCCGGTATTCGCGCACGAGATGCGGCACCCAGGCGCGCCACGCTTCGTGCGTCTCGGCGAAACCATGGATCAGGAGCACTGTCGGGGCGCTCTTCCAGGGATCGGTGAAATCGTCGAGCCGCCAATAAAGCCGATGCCCATCCGGCAAGGTGTGGAAACCATCTGTCATTTGTTCCATCCAGGTTGAAATAAGTTGTCTTCGAACCGATTTTGCGAACGCCTCATTCCTTGAGGTTCAGCGATTTTATCAGAGCGCCGAACTTGGCGTAGTCGGCCTGCATGATCGCGCTCAGTTCCTCGGGCGTGCTGGTTTCAATTTCGGCGCCGTCGCGCGCGAGTGCCTCGGTGACGCCTGGCTCGCTGAGCGCGCCGTGCACGGCCGCTCTGATTTTTTCGACAATCGGGCGCGGTGTCCCGGCGGCTGCCGCGATCGCAAACCAGACCGAAAGGTCGTAGCCCGGCACGGTTTCTCCGATCGACGGCACATTCGGCAGCGCGAACGAACGCTTGGCGCTCGTTACCGCCAGCGCCTTCACGTCCTTCTGCTGCAAGAGCGGCAAGACCGCTGCCAGCGCGCCGACCGCGATGTCGACGTCGCCGCGCAGCAGTGCCACGTTGACGTCGCCGGTGCCGCTGTAGGGGATCATCAGCATATCGAATCCCGCCGCTTGCTTGAGCATTTCGGCTGCGAGATGCGGCGGTCCGCCGACGCCGCTGGACGCGTAGGTGACTTTGCCGGGCGCGCGCTTGGCGAACGCGACGAGATCGGCAATGGAGGCGATCGGCGCCTTCGGCCCTGCGACGATGAGGATCGGGCTGCGGGCAATAACGGTGATCGGCGCGAAGTCCTTGAGCGAATCGTAGGGCGGCCTGCCGCCGATGAACGGTGCGATGACAAAGGCGCCGCTCGTTGTCAGCAGTAAATTGTAGCCGTCGGGCTCGGACTTCGCGACCAGGTTCGCGCCGATGCGGGCATTGCCGCCCGGCCGATTGTCGATAACGACCGACTGCCCGAGGCGCTGCTGCATGCCCGGCGCGAGCTTGCGGGCGATGACGTCGGTGCCGCCACCCGGGGTGAACGGCAGGATGATATGAATCGGCCGCGAAGGAAAGCTTTCAACCGGCTCGGCGCCGCGTGCAGCCGTCGCGACCGACAGGCCCCCAAGGAGGATGAGCCCGCCGGCGGCGTACAGCATTTGTCGTCGAAGAGCGGTCGCGAGCATGTGTCGCCTCCGTCCGCCAGTTCAAGCAGATCCGCAAGTGCCTGGCATTACCGCGCCGGCGGCTCCATCGCGCTCTTGCGGATCAGCGCATGGTTCGCCGGATCCATCATGAATTTGATCAGTGCCTGCGCACCTTCTTTGTTCTTTGAGACTGTCATCACGGCGGCGCCGAAGCGGCCATACTCCATCAGGTCGGGCGGCAGCGGCCCAAGGTAGACGGTGCCGGGAAACGGCTGGATCACGTTGGTCTGCTGGATGCCGATCTCGACTTCGCCGGAGGCCACGTAGGAGGCCACGGGGCGGCCCTCGCTCAATTTGATCTTGTCCTTGATCTGATCGTAAATGCCGAGCTTCTGAAACATCCGCGTGTTGTAAGGTCCGGTCCCGGCGTTGCTGTGCATGACCGACTTCGCTTCGAGCATCGCGCGCTTGAAGCCATCAGTGGTGCTGATGTCCCACTTGCGCGCGCCCTCCTTCACGGCGACCCCGTTGCCGGCGCGGGCGAACTCAACGACGGTGCCTTCAACCGCCTTTCCCCTCTTGACGAGGTCGTCAAGGCCGGCCGGCAGGAACCCAGTCACGACGTCGCCCGGCTCATTGGCGTTGACCTTTTCATTAAACGCGGCACCCTGGGCCGTAACGATGACCACCTTGTTTCCGGTCGCCTTCTCGTAACCAGCAGCGAGATCGCGGATACCAGACGCCGCGCCCTGGTTGGCGTAGATGATGACATCCGCCGCCTGCGCGTCTGTTTGTCCCCATGCCGCCATTGCGATCACAATGCCCGCGACCAATATAGTTGTTCGTTTTGTCATCATAAGCTCCCTTCGGCTCGATAAGTCCTGTTCCATATTAGCCGGATTTGATCGACACCGCACCCGCTCCGCGGACGACTATGAAGTCGCCCCTGATCTTGAGATGCGTCGCTCGTCCGCCATTTCCTCGTTACGGGCTGCCACGCACGCAGCGCCGGCAATTACCGATCTGATCGGCGGGCAGGTGCAGGTCATGTTCGGCACCCCGCCCGCGTCGATTGAGTACCTCAGGGCCGGCACGTTGCGCCCGCTGGCCGTGACCACCGCGACGCGATGGGACGGACTGCCGGACATTCCGACATTGAGCGAATTTGTGCCTGGATACGAGGCGAGCGACTGGTACGGAGTTGGTGCACCCAAGAACACGCCTGCCGAGATCGTCAACAAGCTCAACACGGAGATCAACGCGAGCCTTGTGGATCCCGAGATGAAAGCACGACTTGCGGATATGGGCGGCACTGCGCTCGCGGGCTCGCCCGCTGACTTTGGAAGGCTCCTGGTTGAAGAAACCGAGAAGTGGGTCAAGGTGGTGAAGTTCTCGGGTGCGAAGCCGGACTGACCTGACGATGCCGATCACAATGTTCCATAGTTGCCGATTCCACGGATCCTGCGAACCCAATGTCTGTTGAGGGGCGGTTCATAACCTCGTTTACCATCAGGCCGCTCATGGATAGCGCTGTTCCCCGCAATGCCGCCCGAAGAGCCCGAGCTGGCAGGTGTCCGCTGTGGAACAACTGGCTATGGCGGTGCAGCCTTGCGCCAAGGCGCCGTCGCCACCAAGTGCCAATAAAATAACGCCTGCAAGCGCCAATTTGACCATCAAGGACATGAGTCGACACCCCCATTGACCATCTCGACATTTTGGCAGATTTCCATTGGTGCAGAGTGCCCCAACGACTTTATTGAATGGACCATCCGCGAAGATGCAGTCCGGGGTCAGGGCCCAATCAATCCGTATTGGGAAAATGGGGAACCAATCACCTGTGGGGTACGTGAGCAAGAAACAGACAATGACGCGACGCTGCCCGGCTTGTAGCGGGGTCATGCGGCGCGGTGTGATGAATGAGACCGTTACGTTTCAAGGTCATTCGCTGACCTATGAGCAGCCCGGCTGGCATTGCGAGGTCTGCGACGAAGGTGTGCTGGAAGGCGAGGACAACGCCTTTCACGACGCGGCGCTGCACGAAGTGATGGCCCGCGCCAAGGGCTCGCCGATTTCGCCGTTGACGATCCGGGCAGCCCGCGAGGCGGTTGGGCTGTCGCAGCGGGAAGCCGGGCGGGTCTTCGGCGGCGGACCGACCGCCTTCTACAAATACGAGACGGCGAAAGCGGTGCCGTCGGACGGAATGGCGAACCTGCTGCACCTCGCGTTGGAGCGTCCTGACCTTTTCCGCAAGTCGCCGCGTGGTACAACCCCGACGCCAAGTGTATCGGATATTACACTGATCCGACGCGCCAGCTTGAATGACACGCTGGGTAACATCATTCGACGCGTCTATCCCGAAGGGCCGGGCAAAGAGAATCTCTCATGAACATGAGAGCGGCAGGACGGCGGTCGCGGTCAGTTGGAGGCGATCAATGGCGCGTGATCCAATGACGGCTGATCGCGGCAGCAGTTTTGGCTTCGCGGCTGCCCACGATGCGCCCATCCCCTACTTGGATCGGATACGGACTTACTACGAGGCGCTGGGGTATGGGGCAGCGTATGAGTGGGCCCATTACGCGGGCGTGCCGTTCCATGCGTTGGTCAAACCGCTATCCTGTTCCCGTCTCGCCGTCATTACGACCGCGGCCCCCTACCAGCCGGACAAGGGCGATCAGGGGCCGGGAGCCCCCTACAATGCCGCGGCCAAATTCTACACCGTCTATTCGGGCGACACGGCGCAAGACCACGATCTGCGCATCTCGCATATCGCCATTGATCGCAAGCACACGACAGCCGAGGATCTCAGCGCCTATTTCCCGCTGACGGCGCTGCGTCAAAGCGCTGCCGAAGGCCGGATCGGATCTGTGGCGCCGCGCTTTCATGGCCTGCCAACCAATCGCAGCCATCGCGTGACGCTCGATGTCGACTGCCCGGAGATCGTCGCGCGCTGCAAGGCCGATGAGGTCGATGCCGCGATCCTCGTTCCCAATTGCCCGGTCTGTCACCAGAGCGTCAGCCTGGCGGCGCGCATGCTTGAGGAGAACGGCATCTCCACCATCGTCATGGGGTGCGCCAAGGATATCGTCGAATATGTCGGTGTGCCGCGATTTCTGTTTTCCGATTTCCCGCTCGGCAACGCGGCGGGCCGTCCGCACGATCCCGCGTCGGAAGTCTTCACGCTTGATCTCGCTTTGCGGGTGATCGAGAGCGCACCGGCGCCGCGCACCACCGTTCAGTCGCCGCTGGTCTGGAGCGACAATCCGGACTGGAAGCTCGATTACAGCAACATCGCACGACTTTCGCCGGAGGAAATCAGGCAACGGCGCGCAGAATTCGATCGGCAGAAGGATATTGCTCGGACGGGACGCGAAGCGGCGGTTTACCTGCGATGAGCGACAAGCGGCGCAATAATAAAGTGATTGCGCCCTACGCGATGCGGTACATCTTGCCTCAAACAAAATGTTGGATTCGTAGGGTGGGCAAAGGCGCCTGGCACAATGGTCGATTATGCAACGGCCCTTCGTGGCGCCGTGCCCACGCGACCGCTACCAACACGCACGTCGGGGCGCGTGGGCACGGCGCGCGTTCGGACGATCGAGTATGTTGTAAGGTCACGGCACGCGCGCCTTTGCCCACCCTACTGTCCATCGACCGTCAGCAATCCCGACAGCTCTGTCAGATTCTCGCAATCCTCGATGTGAGATACAATTTCGGCGATCTGTCCGGATTGCCGGCCGTCAATTTGCTTCGTCAAGGTCCGGAACTTCGCCATGAGTTGCTCGGCCGGCATCGGGTCTTCCGGGCTTCCCCTGCGATAGGGGCACCGTGGTTTCGTGCTCCGTTCCGTTTCGCAATCGCACAACGAGCCTGCAGGCAACGCGATAGCGCCCGTTGTCGCCCTCGAACTTCAGTTCATGTTCGACCCCGATGCGGGCAATGAATTTGAGAATCTCGGGATC
>DATGVJ010000367.1:0-21859 GCA_035300505.1 Xanthobacteraceae bacterium | reverse complement strand
AGACGCGAGCAGCATAACGCTGCCCGCGACAAGGGCCGCAAGATTGTTTTTTCTCATCATGTCATCTCTATCATACGAACCACGCCTGGAGGGTGGCCCGCGGTCCCGGATAGCTCCTCGAACAAAATATCAGCCGGCGCTCTCGCGCGCTGGCTGATTTTTCTATCGCACCACGACCTTTACCAGCTTGGCAGGCGCGCGATAGGCCGGGATCCAAACGGTCGGACGCTCGGCCCCAACCTCGACCTTGAAGTCGCGGATCTCATAGTTCGACGGCGTCATGAATTCCGTCGAATGCCCGGTATCGATGTCGATGCGATAGATCCGGCTCGAGGCAAAGTCATTGGTCCAAACCACCTGATGCTTGTCATCGACGCTGGCGGAATAAGGCTCGGCGTAAGGCGCCGAATAGGGTTTGGCCCCGTTGATCAGCGGAAATTCCTTGATGATTTGCTTGTCCGGATCGAACATCAGGACCTGGCCGGCGTAGAATTGCGCGGACCAATAACGGTTCTGCGCGTCGATCTGCCCACGCCGCGGACCCGACAGGGCCGTCGGCGTCTTGTATTCTTTATATTCGATCGTCTTCGGATCGAAAATGCCGATCTTGCCGTCGCGCCAGATGTTGATGTGTGTGCGACCCTTGGAATCGGTATCCAAGTCGTACATGCCGCCATTCTTAGGAATTGGGTACATGGTCGGCATCGACGACGCATTGGTGGTGTCGATCTTGTTGAGTTCGCCCTGGCGGCGGATGGTCCAGACATTGCCCTCCGGGTCGAGGCCGAACATCGGGCTGCCGATCGACCAGCCGTTGAACTGCCCGGTCGTCGGATCGTATTTGACCGTGCCGTTGTTCATGCCGATGATCACATTGCCCTTTTGATCGAACTGCAGTTCATGCGCTCCACCACCGGGATCGCCGGGGCGTCCGTCGCCGCCGCCCATGGTGTCGCGGCCGGCGCCTGCCGGCACCTGGAACGGCAATTCGACGCCTTCGCCGGTCTTCCGGTCGACCCGGCCAAGGATGAAGGAGAAGTGATCGGTGTAATAGGCATATTTGTCATTCGCGATGACGTCGTGCGGCCATACGAACCGCCGATCGCCGCGGATGTTGAAGACATCGCGCGTGCCGCCGCGCGGCAGATCATATTCCGTCACCACAATCGCGGTCGCAGCCGCATCGGTCGGCCGCGGGCGCTGCTTGAACGCGACTTTGTCAGACCCTGGCCCGCGAATTTGAGCCAGATATTCTGCCAGGGGCTCGATGTTCGGCTTCTGGCTGAACGCATAAGTGCCCGGCTGAGGGGTTTCGGACGCCCGGCCGCCCATCCGTTTGACGATGCCGGCCCACTCTTCCTTGGTGTGCGGCGCCTGCAGCGCCCATTGCAGCGAATGACAATTGCTGCATTGGGTGAACAACACCTTCTGATGGTCCGTGCCCGGCAGTGCGGCAATGATTTCGGAGGCGGTGGCATCGTCATAGGCCAGCGGCTTGGATTTCAACGCGAAGTCCAGTTTCGCCGATTGGCCTTGCGCCACTGAGACCGGCGAAGTGGCACGCTCGAAATCCGGAAGCTCGATCGCGATCGAATAAGCGCCGGGCGTGAGGTCCGACCAGGACGGAAACGAATATTCGCCCTTGGCATCGGTATAGACCGCAACCGTGATGGGGCTGTCGTTGCGATGCGCCTTGATGGGGATCCCCGCCAATGCCGCACCGGTTGACGAGACCACCTTGCCGGCGAGCAGCGAAGGGCCGTCCGCGGCAAGCGATGCATTTGGCAACACGGCCGCACAGGCCACCGCAATGGCCGTCAGTGCGGTTCCAACGTAGAGACTGGTTTTCATGTGACCTGATCTCCGATGAGGTGAGACGTGAACAACAGATTGCGACGCAGACAAATGCACGAATACTGTTTTACCAGAGGGGAATGCTACGCCTGCCCGGACACCGCTTCAAGGAGCGCCCGCCGATATTCGCAAGGCTCCCGTTCGGAGTCCCGCCTTCAAGCGGCCCTTACTTCGCAGTCCCAACTTCAAGCAACAAGGCCGCGTAAACGCGGAACTCCAAGCTCAGCCACTCTCGGAATTGTCGGCTCGGAGTTCCGCCTTTATGCGGCCTTCCACTTGCGGGAAGTCAGCAAAAGCGGAAATGTTAATATTCATACGGAATACGGGGGAATGTCTGATGAAGGCTTGGTCGCTGTTCGCCGCCCTCACACTGGCCGGCGCGGTCGCCGCGGCCGGCGCGCCGCAGACGTTTCCCTCATCCGCCGGTCCGCTGGCCGTCGAAACCTTCGCCACCGGGCTCGTTCGCCCATGGTCGCTCGCTTTCCTGCCGGACGGACGTGTCCTGGTCACCGAGCGGGCCGGACGCATGCGTATAGTCTCGCGTGACGGCAAGCTCTCGCCGCCGGTATCCGGCCTTCCAAAAATCTATAGCTACGATCAGGTCGGGCTTGCCAACGTCGCGCTCGATCGCGACTTCGGCACCAATCGGACGATCTTCTTCTGCTTCACCGAACCCACGGGTCGCGGCGGCAATGTTGCGCTGGCGCGCGCCAGGCTCGACGACGTCGGCGAACCGCGGCTCGACAACGTGAAGATATTGTTCCGTCAGGAGGGGCCAGTCTTGACCGGACTCAATATGGGATGTCGCATTGCGCAAGCGCCTGACGGCGACATCTTCCTCACGCTCGGCGATCACTACTATAACCGCAACGAGGCGCAAAACCTGGGCAACCACATCGGCAAGATCGTGCGCCTGCGATCCGACGGCGCGGTGCCGGACGACAACCCGTTCGCGGGCCGCGCAGGCGCAAAGCCCGAGATCTGGAGCACCGGGCACCGCAATCCGCAGGGCCTCATGTTCCATCCGAAGACCGGGAAGCTGTGGGAGCACGAGCACGGACCGCGCGGCGGCGACGAAGTCAACATCATCAAGAGGGGCCGCAACTACGGCTGGCCGGTTATCGGCTATGGCATCGACTACAGCGGCGCCAAGATCCACGCGAGCACCCACAAGGACGGCATGGAGCAGCCACTGCGGCATTGGACCCCGTCGATCGCGCCCTCCGGCATGGTGTTCTATGACGGCGATCTGTTCCCGGCCTGGCGCGGCAACCTGTTTATCGGCAGCCTGGAGCGCAAGATGCTGCTGCGGTTGGAACTCGACGGCGAGGCGCTCGGCCGGGAGGAACGGCTGCTGCGCGGGTTTCCCGACCGCATCCGCGACGTGCGGCAAGGCCCTGACGGCGCGCTGTGGCTGCTCACGGATACTTCGGCGGGCCGTATCCTGCGCGTCGTGCCGGGTCGATAGGAAAGCGCGAAATGGAAACAGGCTATTGCAAGATCGAGCCGCCTTCGCCGAGGATGCCACCGCCGTGGAGTCGTTCGAGAATTTCCACCGCATGAGCAAAGCGCCCCGGCTCAAGCCTGGGACCTGCATTGTGGGCCTTGTGATCCCGCAGCGCCCTGTCCCGTGCCGCCGCCAATTCTTCCTTGGTAACCCCGGTCGCAATAATTTCGGCAATGACCGCATCGCTCAACTCGCGGCCCAGGACCTCTACAACTTCGTCACGCGACAATTCCGACATTGAAATCCTCCTCAAAAGGTACGCCCTGCACCAACGCTAGCACATGCAGCGGCTTATCGCATTGATTTGGCGCAATGCATCCCGTCACTTTTTCTTCCTGCGCCGGCGCGGAGTCCGCGTCCCACGGGATTGGGGACGACGCTAAACACGGTGAGCCAGTGGGAGCGAGGCGAGCGGCGGCCGACCGGTGCCGCCCTCAAGCTCCTGCACGTCGTCAAGCGGAGCGGGATTGAGCCGCTGCGGTGACGGACGCCTACTCTTCCCGCCGGGCGAGGAATGTCCCATTGGGCTGGTGGAAGATCACTTCGTTCACGGTGCCGTCGGAACCGCGGTGGAACTCCACGCGGAAGCCTTCAAGCCCGACGATCGTGAAGGTCCGGCCCTGGTAGGGACGGAGCTTGTAGGTCGGCTGGTTCGTCGGCGACAATATGAGTTGTTCATCGCCGTCCAGTCCCACCACGTGGGTCGTCAGCCCATGGCGAAACGTGCCGGCACAGGCCTTGCGGAAGGCCGGGTCAAGGCACTCGCCGGCCGCCACTCGGATAAACACGATGTCTTTCACGAGCGGCTCGAAGGGAGCAGACAGGCTTGCGATGTTCCCTTCGCGGTCGGTGAAAAACGAGATGACGAGCCGGTCGCGCAACAGGCGCTCGGGAGCCTCCGGCAATTCGAACGTGTCGTAGTGACGGTGCGCGAGCGGCCCCGATATGCCGCGATAGGCGCACTTGAGTTCGTCACCGCCATGCCGGATGGTCATCCGACCGTAGGCGGGATGGTCGAAGTCACCGGCATAGTCCGCGAGATCGTGGCTCGGCCGCGTGTCCGGCCGCCGCACCGTTTTGCGGGCCTTCCGATCGACGTCGAGTTGCGCGACGAATTTGCGGCGGCGCTCGCGATAGCGATCGAGCCACGGCACCGGCTCCTTGCCGCATGTCCGGTCGAAGACAAAATTAGAGAGAATTTCCGGCACCACGCTCGAGTCACGATTGGTGAACACGGCGACGCCGATGCCACGCTCCGGCAGCATCGTCATCAGCGTGCCCCAGCCGATCCAACCGCCGCCGTGGTGCACGACGCGTTCGCCGCGATAGTTGTGCGAGAAGAAGCCGTAGCCGTAGTGTGTATCTCCGATCTCGGCGAATTCGGAAACCATGACATGCGCGCGCGGTGTCTGCAGTTCCCGTATCAAGCTCTGTGACAGGAACTGCTGTCCCTCGAACTCGCCCTTGTCGAGATGAAGGCGAAGCCAGTTCGCGAAGCTCGCGATGGACGTATTGATTCCGCCCGCGGCGGTGACGCGGATGGGCCAGCGATTGGCGCGCAGGCGCGTGTCGCCATCCATCGCGTAGGGGACGGCCGCATCGGCGGCCCCGGCAAGGTCCTCCGCCGTGAAGGTCGCAGCCATGTGCAGCTTGTCGGTCAGGCGGGCGCGGGTGAATTCGGTCCAGCTCTGACCGCTGATCCGCTCGGCCACCAGGCCGGCGACGAGGTAGCCGAGGTTCTGGTATTGGAAGGTGCTGCGGACGTCGTCGCTCGGATCAAGGTGACGCATCGCCGCCATCATCTGCGCGCCCGACAGGTCGGCGGGGATCCAGATCCAATCGTGGCGCGGCAATCCGGAATGATGGCAGAGGAGATCGCGCACAGTCACCCGATCGGTCGCGCCGGCGTCCGCCAAGCGGAATTCCGGGATGACGTCCCGCACCGGTTTCGTCCAATCGAGGCGCCGCTCGTCCACTAAAAGCGCCAAGCCCGTGGCGGTGAACGACTTGGTGATCGAGCAGATGGTGAAATGGGTGTCGGTCGTCATCGGCAAGCCTGATTCGACGTCGCGAAGACCGTACGCCTTGACGAGCGCCACTTCGCCATTCTGCACCACCGCCATGGCGAGGCCCGGAATCTTCCACTCCTCCATCGCGTCCGCGATGAGGGCTTCGAGCTCCGGAATGAAAGCTGCAATAGGTTCGCTATGTGCGACAGGCTTGGATACCATCAGAGTAATTCCTCGGCTTGAGCAATAAAATCAGCTTGCGCGCTGCGCATCAGGTGAAGTTCGCCGCTCATGATTCTTCTCCGTCCTCGGCTTGCGAGTGTCGTCGGGTATCATACACTGCGAGACAACGTTGGAACCTCGCTATAACGCGTCCGCTGAACAGACGGTAGCGGTCGGAGGACTGACATGGGTGTCTGCTTTGTTGGCTATTCGCTGACTGACTCGCATATCGACGAGATTTCAGCCGATCCGCTGCTCATCTGGCGTGTCGTCGAACCCGAGGACGAGTCCGTCTATCTGCATGCCGTCGAAGAAGCGGCCAAGGGCTCTTGGTTTTCGAAACTTGTCGGCAAACCCACGCCGACGGCAAAAGCCATCACATTCTCAGAGCATGAATTGCGTTCGGTCGACCTCGATAAATCCTGGGATGGTTTGAACGCATGCCTCAAATCCCTCGTGTCCGACCTCCCGCACTTCTTCGATGGAAGCGGATCATTTGGAAAAATTGAAGTAGGCTATGGACCTGCACTGTTTCACCATTCCGAAGCGCTCGCGCAGTTCGCCGCTCGCTATTGCGCGATTTCCGACTCGGACCTTCTGGCTGCATTCGCAACCGTTGATCTGACGAAAACGTTTCCGAAGCAACTGTGGATGCGACGAGATGAGGAAGCAAAGTCGTACCTAAGGGAAAACTTTATCGCCCTAAAACGATTTCTCGATCATACGAGCACTCACTCAATGGGCGCGGTTCTGCAATTTACATGAAAGCAGAGCCATGCAACAGAAGCGTTTCCCCGCAAGTTTCACGAAAGGGAGCAAGCAATGATCCGACATGAATTCAGCCGCAGATACTTCATGGGCCTGTCAGGCGTGGGTGTGACGGGCCTGCTCGGGGCACAGTTGCCGTTCGGCAGCGCGCTAGCCCAAAACGGTGCCACTTACGAGCCCGAACTCGTCGTGCACGACGCCCGGGTCTACACCGTCGATCCGCTCGAATCACGTGCGGAAGCCTTTGCGGTCAAGGGCGGCCGGTTCATTGCGATTGGCAAGAACGACGATGTGAAACCGCTCGCAGGCCGGCGCACGCAGGTCTACGACGCCAAGGCCATGACGGTCGTGCCGGGCTTCATCGACGCCCACAACCATGCGCCCGGCCAAATCCTGCTCTACGAAGTGATCGTCGGCAATCCCTACCAGGTCGAGTTCGTGACGATTGCGAGCATCGTCGAAAAACTCCGCGCCAAGGCGCGCGAAACCCCGCCGGGCTTCTGGGTCGAGGGCTTCTTCTTCGACGACACCAAGGTGCAGGATAGACGCGCGCTTTCCATTCACGACCTCGATGCCGTCTCGCGCGACCATCTGGTTTCGGTGCGTCATCGCGGCGGCCACACGACCTATTACAACAGCAAGGCCTTCGAACTCGCGGGTGTTACCAAGAATACGCGCGACTCTGCCTCCGGAACCTACGATCGCGATCCCAATGGCGAACTCAATGGGCGCGTCACGGACCGCGCCCGCAACGTGTTTCTCGATGTCGGCAAACGGCCGGCGTTCACGCCTGGAGAGACGCTCATCCGCAACCGCGACGCGATTGCTTTCATTTCCAAGCAGTTCGTGCGCTTCGGCCTCACCGGTGTGCATCACCAGGGCGGCGACCTGTTCGCGCTGCAAGATGTGCGGGCGCGAGGCGACCTCTTGCATCGCGTGAGCTACGAGGCACAAGCCGACATGCTGGAGACGATGATCACGAAAGGCATCGCGACCGGATTTGGCGACGAGTGGATCAAGTTTGGCGCCACTGCCGAACACACGACCGACGGTTCGTTCTCCGAACGAACGATGTCGCTGAGCGTGCCCTATCCGGGGGTCGAGCCGCCCTATCAGGGCAACATCACGATGGCGCAGGGCGAACTCAACGCCTGGGTCGAGCGCGTGCATCGCGCCAATATCCAGATCAATTGTCATGCCAATGGCGACGTCGCCATCGACATGGTGCTTAGCGCTTTCGAGCGCGCGCAGAAACTCTTCCCGCGCCCCGATCCGCGGCCAAAAATCACCCACTGCACACTGATCAATGAGGAACTGCTCCGGCGCATCAAGTCGGCAGGCGCCATCCCGGCGCCGTTCACGTCCTACGGCTACTACAATTCCGACAAGTTCCGTTTCTACGGCGAAGCCTTGATGCAGCGTTCGATGGCCTATCGCTCCTTTGCGGATGCGGGAATTCCCGCGGCCGCCGGCTCCGATTTCAGCCCCGGACCGTTCGCGCCCATGATGGGAATGCAGGGCATGGTGACGCGCAAGGGCTGGAACGGCGAAACCTGGGGCGCCAATCAGCGCATCAGCGTCGACGAAGCGTTGCGGGTGCTCACCATCAATGGCGCCCATGCGTCGCACGAAGAGAAGATCAAGGGGTCGATCACGGCCGGCAAGCTCGCCGACTTCGTGGTGCTGGCGGAAGATCCTCACACAGTCGACCCCGACAAGATCAAAGATATTGAGGTGGCGCGGACCGTGACGGGCGGCAATACGGTTTATCAAGCGTGAAACGCGAGGTTTGAGGCTTGAGGCTTCAGCCGTGCGTGTGCCACGGGCTCCCAACCTCTCCCCTTGTGGGTCCTTGTGGTATGCCGAATTACTGATGACGAGAGCGACACGCCGTTCGTTGGCCCCGGCTGCGCCTACTGATTGCCCTTTTAGGGTGGTGGACCAATCGCAGGGTGCCCTTCGACTGGTCCCTATGGAACTTTTGAGCTGCCTCCCAGTTAGACTGCTGGACGACTACAGCATGCGAACATCGTCCAATCGGCATGTTGCTTTGAGCGAAGGATGCCATGAACCTTTCAGGCGAAAGTTTGGTAGTCATATTGCTGGTTGGCCTCGTTGCAGGTTGGCTGGCTGGGAAAATCGTAACCGGCTGGGGCTTCGGTCTCATCGGTGACATCGCCATTGGAATCGTGGGCGCGCTTGTCGGAAGTTGGATATTCCCTCACCTGGGAATCCATATTGGGACCGGGATCATCAATCAAATCATCGCCGCTACTGTTGGGGCGATCTTGGTATTGTTCATCATTGGATTGATACGAGGCAGCTATCCACGCCGCCGATTTTTGCGTTGGTGATCGCGCACCACAATTTGTCAGCCAGCGATCAGTATTCGTTTCTAAGGACTCGGAGCGAAGCCAAACCTTGCAACCCACATGGTCCCTCCGAAAGCCTGAATTTTCTCTCGGAGCATCGTAGCCCGGGTTGAGCGCCCGTCAACGTATTCGCGCGCGTCTCGCGGCGCGCTCATGCATCAATCCGGGCTACGGTTCCCCGCTTCGCGGGTCCCGCGGCAGCACCGGGGTCGTGCCACGCATCGGTGCGATTATTTCGCCGGCGATGTGGCGGATGTTCTGGACGTCGGGGATCATTTTGCAGAGCACCAGTTCGATCCCGAGGCTCTCCAATCGACGCAATTGGCGGCGGACCGCGTCCGGCGCCCCGATGAGACCCGCCTTGGTCGCCGGCAGCATCCGGCTTTCGATCTTGCGCGTATCGGGGTCGGGATCGAAGGCAAAGATCTGCCTGATCGTATTGTCGAACGCTTCCTGCTGGTCGCGGCCCAGCGCAACGAAGGGATTGAGCGCGTAGCGCACCTTGCGGCCGACACGGGCGGTCCGGCTCCTCATGTCCGCGATCGCTTCCTCGATCCCGCGCACCACATCATCGGTGGTTTCGGCGTCTTTTGGATAATCGACGAACCACCAGTCGCAATGGGCCGCAATGAAATCGCGGCCGCGGGCGCTGCGACTCACCGAATAGATATCCGGCAAGGAAGGCGACGCCGGCTTGAGCAGCAGCTGACCTTTGTCGACGCTATAAAACTGCCCCGCATAGGAAAAAGTGTCGTTCGCCCAGAGCCCGCGCAGAATGTCGATGAATTCGGTCGTTCGCCGATAGCGGTCCTCGCCTTGCAGAACGGTTCCGCCGAACATTCGGAATTCCTCGTCGAACCAGCCGTTAACGACGTTGATCGCCATTCTGCCGCGGCAGATACGATCGAGCGAAACCGCAAGCTTGCCGACCATCACCGGATCCCAAAGCCCGGGGTGGACCGCGACAAGCGCGCGAATGTGATTGAGCCTTGAAGCGATCGCGCTCGCCATGATCCAGGCCGCAAGATCGTTGCCGAGATGCCGTTCGGCGAACAGCACGAGTTCGAAGCCGACCTCGTCGGCCGCCTGCAACAGTTTGGCGCCGAGATCGAATTGCGCGTCGAGCCGGCCGGGCGGCAGCGGCGCCAGCGCCTCGCTCACCGCCTGCGCGACCTCGGGCGAACCGACAGTCGCCATCGGAATGGGTGCATAGAGTCCAAACTGCATGACGGCACGACGTGTACTTTATTACTGGCGCTTTATTACTTGCGATCGAGCGCCTGCTTGAGCCGTTCGATCGCCTCGGCTGGCGCGGCGGCGGCGGCAGCGAGCACCGCATCAACTTCCGCACCCGTCACCAAGTCGATGTCAAGCTTGGCCCTTTCAGCCTCCTTCAAAAAGTCCGGGTCCCGCAATGTCGCCGCAAAGGCCGAACGCAGGACCGCGGCACGATCGGGCGGCAGGTCCGGCGGCGCCAAAAACGGCCGGCCCAGAATCTCGCGAGCCAGCAGGAATTCCATCGCCTGCCGGTCGATCGGGTTCTCGACCAGCCTGCGGATCAGGCGCACATCCGCAAGCTCCGGAACAGGTGCGACGCCGGTGTGAAACAGCAGGTTCACCTTCTTGTCGCGCACCCAATCGGGATGCAGCGATTTGAGCGCGCTCCAGGACCAATAGGCGAGCCCATCGATCTCGCCACGCTCCATGGCGAGCGCCGCCTCCGTGGTGTTGCGATAACCGCCGACGATCTTAAACTTGGTTCCGGCCAGATTGTTGAAAGCATGAGGAATGATTTCGGAATCAGCACCCGCGCCCGTGCCAGGCACCAACAGCTCCGCGGTTTTCAAATCCTCGTAGGTCTTGATCTTGGACGTGTGCCACGACATCGCGAGTGTCGCCTCGCGATTCATGCTGCCTAGCCAGGTGAGTCGAAGCGGATCATATTTGAGTTCGTTGCGTCCAAGAAACGGCTCGAACGGGAGACCGCGCCCGATCGTTCCCATCACGCTGCCGTCCTTCGGTGCGATCCGCCAGAGTGTCTCGATCGCCTTGAGCCCGCCGGCGCCAACCACGTATTGATGGATGATGGTCGGGTTGCCGGGTATGTGCTTGCCCATATGGCGGGTGAGCGCGCGCGCATAGACGTCGTAAGCAGAGCCCGCGGCCGAGTACACGATCATCGTCAATTGCCGGCCCTTGTAGAACTGCTCGGGCGTCTGCGCGCCGGCGGCGCCCGATAGAACGAGCAACGTGGCAGCAGCTAGCGACACACGATGCATGAGATTTCGCATGCTGTTCACCTCGGGAAAAATTCATTGCCCGCAGAGGAGCAATCCTGCTCCATCAGAATGGTAGCGAGATTCCAGGTTGCCGGGAAGCCGACATCACGCCGCAACGGCTGTGGGTAAGAAGTGAATGAATATTCTCGATATCGCGTTCTGCCTGCCGACGATATCGTACTCTCATAAGCCGCACTTCTTCCAGAGCGCAGCCATTTCTTCATCGGTCGCATAACGCTCGCGTCCAGCCGCAAAGTCCGCGCGACGTCGTTCGACCTCTCGCACCTGTTCCTCTGTCAGCCGGCAAACGCTCGCGTCCTGCTCTTCCATCGCACTCAGCACGCGAACGGCGTCTTGTTGCCGCTGAGGCGGCCAAGTCAGTACGTGATCAAGGATTTCCCTGACCTGTTTTCTTGTCATGGGCACATTTTAACACACGAGAACACGCCAAATACAGGCAAATCACCCACCCTCCCCCTTGAAGCCCGACGCTTGCACCAGCCGCGACCAGCGCTCCATCTGCGCCTTGATATCGGCCGCAAAACCCGGACCGGTTTCGCCCGACATGTCGAATCCCTGCGCCTCGAGTTTTGCCCGGACGTCAGGATTGGCGTGGGCCGTCTTGGCAGCATTCAACAGGCTTTCGACGGCGGCCGGTGGCGTTCCGGCGCGGACCATCAGGCCAAACCAGACGGTGCTTGTGAACTCGCTGTGGCCCAGTTCCGCAAAGCTCGGCACATTCGGGAGAAACCGCGATCGCGCCGCGCTGGTCACCGCAATGGCGTTGAGCTTGCCTTCTTGAATAAGCTGCATCGTCGACTGCACCTGCGCAAAGCCGAACAACACGTGCCCGGCCATGAGATCGGTCGCCTGAAAGCCCGAACCTTTCGCCGGCACGTGGACGAGATCGAGTCCAAAACGCTGGTTGAACTGAAACCCGAGAAAGTGCGACGGGGTTCCTACATTGTAGGACGAGTAACTCAACTTGCCGGGGTTTCTCCTGACCCAGGCCACCAGTTCATCGAGCGTCTTCGCCGGCACGGAAGGATGCGCGACCAGCACCAGCGGCGCCTCTACGCCGCGAATAAGCGGGATGAAATCGTCCAAGGACCACGTCGCGTCGCGAAAGGCGCTGAGATTGATTTCAGTCATCGCCTGGGTGGTGACGAGGATGAGGCTGCCATCCGCTGGTTCGCGCGCGGCGAACTGGTGCCCGACATTGCCATTCGCCCCCGGCTTGTGCTCGACGATGACGACGCGCCCCAGGGACTTGGCCATCTGGTCGGCGACAAGGCGCGCATAGGGATCAACCGCACCACCCGGCGCCAACGGAACGAGCACACGGATCAGGCGCGAGGAATTCTGGGCCAAGACCGGCACAAGGCCGCAGAGGCTGCCGGTGAAAGCAGCTACGGAAGTGATTAACGTTCGTCTGTTCATTTATTTCGCCTTGTCGAGTTTGCATGCGAGGCGATGCAAGGCCACAACCTTAACCGAACGGTTCCCGGCTGGCCAATATTGATAAGGCCACCAAACGACCGTTGACATGGGCATTTTTGGTATCCACGATAGGCGCGCTCACGTGACGGGTATTGACGACCGCGGGGCACAGCACCGCAGTGGCACCGCCACCCCGGTGGCATTGCCACCACAATAGAAGCGCAGAATGTAACGCGCCCAACAAGCAAGTTTGATCCGTTCATAATTCTCAACAATAAAGCCTGGAGGAAACCATGACGATCAACCGACGCCAGCTTCTCTGCTCATCTGCCGCGAGTGCGGTTGCCGCGAGTGCCGCCGTGCTCACGGGCATTCCGCAAGCCCTTGCGGCCACCTACGACATCCTCATCAAGAACGGACGCGTGATCGACCCGTCCGTTGGGCTTGATGCGACCCGGGATGTCGGCATTGCGGGCGGCAAAATCGTCGCCATTGATGCCAACATCACGGGCGACGCCACCGAGACGATCGATGCGCGCGGCAAGATCGTGGCGCCGGGACTGATCGACATTCACGTTCATGCGGGCCGCAGCAAGGAAGGGCCGCCGCTCGCCCTGCAAGATGGCGTGACGGGTTGGGTCGATGCCGGAACAGGCGGGGCCGACAATATCGATGCGGTCGCGGATATCGCACGCGGCGCGCCGCAGATCGGCCGCGCCCTTATCAACATCAGCCGCACGGGACTTGCCGGCGCCCCGGAATTGATCGACTTCAGCCGCGCCAATGTGGATCTGGCGCGCGGCGCCATTGCGCGCAACCGCGACGTCGTGGTCGGCGTCAAGGCACGCCTGACGAACAGCGTCGTCGGCACCAATGATCTCGAAGCGCTTCGGCGTGCGCAACTGGCCGCCGCCCCCTTCAATCTGCCGGTGATGATCCATATCGGCCAGTCCTATTCGCCGATGCGTGCCATTCTGCCGCTCCTCAAGCGCGGCGATATCGTCACGCATATGTATGCGCCGGCGCCGAACGGCATCCTCGACGACCAGGGCCGCCTGTTTCCGGATGTGGCGGCCGCGCGCCGTCGCGGCGTCATCTTCGACTTCGGCAACGGCGTGAACGACCACTTCAACTGGGATTACGTTGAGAAGGCGACCCGGCAGGGCTTCTGGCCCGACACCCTGTCGACCGATTGGAGTGTCACGTCGCGCACGACCGGCGTCGTCGATTTCCCCAACGTCATGTCGAAAATGCTGATGTTCGGCATGCCATTGAGTCAGGTGATCGCGACCGCGACCGTCAATGCGGCACGCGTATTCCCGGCCTTCGACGACCGCGGCACGCTCAATATCGGCGCACCTGCCGACGTCGCGATCATGGAATTGAAGGAAGGCACGTTCGAGTTCGTCGACAATTACAAAGGAACGCGCACCGGCCGGCAGCGCCTGTTCCCGGTCGAGACCATTCTCACCGGCAAGCGGACGCCTCGGCGCGTCTAAGGCCAGGAGCCTGCGCCATACCTGCTATTAACTTCTTATTGAGCTCCAACAAACCCAAAGCCTGGAGGAAACCCCAATGATGAACCGACGCCAGCTTCTCTGCTCATCTGCCGCGGTTGCCGCAAGCACCGTTGTGCTTACCGGCATGCCGCGCGCACTCGCGGCCACCTATGACATTCTCATCAAGAACGGACGCGTCATCGACCCGTCCGTGGGTCTCGACGCAACGCGCGATGTCGGCATCGCGGGCGGAAAGATCGTCGCCGTCGAGGCCAACCTTGCGGGCGACGCCACCGAGACGATCGACGCGCGCGGCAAAATCGTGGCGCCGGGCCTGATCGACATTCACGTTCATGCGGGCCGCACCAAGGAAGGACCGCCGCTCGCCCTGCAAGATGGCGTTACGGGCTGGGTCGACGCCGGCTCGGGCGGCGCCGACAATATGGACCAGATCGCCGCCATCGCGCGCGGCGCCCCGCAGATCGGCCGGGCGCTCATCAACATCGCGCGCACGGGCGTAGCGCCGGGCGGCGAGTTGCACAACATCAATCAGGCCAATGTGGACTTGGCGCGTGGCGCGATTGCGCGCAATCGTGACATTGTGATCGGTGTCAAGGCTCGGCTGTCGGCCAACGTCGGGGGCGCCAACGATCTCGAAGCACTGCGGCGCGCGCAAGCAGCGGCAGCTCCATTCAACCTACCCGTGATGATCCATGTTGGTCAGAACTATTCGCCGTTGCGCGCGATTTTCCCCCTGCTCAAGCGCGGCGACATCGTAACCCACATCTATGCGCCGGCCCCGAACGGCCTCCTGGACGACCAGGGTCGCTTGATCCCGGAAGTGATGGCCGCGCGCCGCCGCGGCATCATCTTCGACTTCGGCAACGGCGTCGCCGATCACTTCGACTGGGCCACCGTAGAGAAGGCGACGAGCCAAGGGTTCTGGCCCGACACCACGTCGACCGACTGGAACGTCATGTCGCGCACGACCGGCGTCGTCGACTTCCCGAACGTCATGTCGAAATTGCTGATGTTCGGCATGCCCTTGATTCAGGTGATCGCGACCGCGACCGTCAATGCGGCACGCGTGTTCCCGGCCTTCGACGACCGCGGCACGCTCAATGTCGGCGCTCCCGCCGACATCGCGCTCATGGAATTGAAGGAAGGCAATTTCGAATTCGTCGACAACTACAAAGGCACGCGCGCCGGTCGCCAGCGCCTGTTCCCGTTCGAGACCATTCTCGCCGGCAAGCGGACGCCAAAGCGGGCTTGAGACTTGGTTAGAGGACACATCAGGGCTGCGGCGTCTTTGCACCACCGCAGTCCTTGCAATTGCCCCTTTATCGCCAGATGATCGGCGCAGGCTCGCGGCGGCCCCAGCCGCTCAGGCGGGCAAAGGAGGAACCAATGGCCACGAATTTCACTGTAAACGGCAAGCCGGCGTCGACCGAAGCGCCGCCGGCCACGCCTCTATTGTGGGTGCTGCGCGAGGACCTCAAACTCACCGGCACCAAGTATGGCTGCGGCACCGGCCTGTGCGGCGCCTGCATGGTGCACATCGACGGCAAGCGCGCCTTCTCGTGCCAAATGCACGTCGCCGACATCGCCGGCAAGACGGTGACCACCATCGAGGGCCTGTCGCCGGATTCAAGCCATCCGCTGCAAAAGGCCTGGCTCGCCGAACGCGTGCCGCAATGCGGCTACTGTCAGTCCGGCCAGATCATGAGCGCGGCCGACCTGCTCAAGCAGAACCCGAAGCCGACGCGCGACCAGATCATCGAGCACATGAGCACGAATATCTGCCGCTGCGGCACCTACCAACGCATTGTGCGCGCCGTCGAGCGCGCCGCGAAGGAGGCGTGACATGAACCAGCACATCAAGACATCGGACATCAAGACATCTGACATTAAGACATCGGACATGAACCGCCGTCAGGTGATGATCGGCGCCGCCGGGCTGTCGTTTACTTTCGCACTTGGCCACGCCGATGCGGCCGTGCTCGCCGGCGAGACGACCGGCAAGACGCTCAGCCCATGGATCAGCATCACCCCCGACGGCACCGTCACCATCATGTCGGCCGCGACCGAAATGGGCCAGGGGTCGTGGACCTCGTTGCCGCTCATCGTTGCCGAAGAACTCGATGCGGACTGGGACAAGGTGCGCATCGTCACGGCGCCGCCGCTCGATCACATCTACGGCAATCCGGGTTTTGGCGGCATGATGTACACGGCCGGCTCCAATGCCGTGCGCAGCTACTACATGCCGCTGCGCATTGCCGGCGCGCAGGTGCGGCGCGTGCTCCTCGACAATGCGGCACGCAAGTGGGGCGTTCCGGTCGAGGAACTGACCACCAAGCCGAACGCGGTGGTGCATGCGAAGTCCGGCCGCAAGCTCGGCTATGGCGAAATCGCGGCGTTTGCCGAAGTGCCCGCCAAGGCGCCGGAAATCAAGCCGGAACAACTCAAGAAACCGGCCGACTTCCGTCTCATCGGCAAGGACGTGATGCGGGTCGAACTGCCGCTCAAGGTCAACGGCAGCGCGACCTATGGCATCGATGTCCAAGTGCCGGGCATGATGTACGGCACGGTGTTGCGCGCGCCCGTCGAAGGCTCGGTGCCGGACAAGATCGACGATGCCAAGGCAAAAGCGGTGCCGGGCGTCACGGCCGTCATCAGGCTGCCGCATGGTGTCGGCGTGGTGGCGCAAACCGCCTGGGCCGCATTTGCGGCACGCCAGGCGCTGATCGATACCGTAACTTGGAGCCGGACCGGCTTGGCCTGGGGTTTTGATAGCGACAAGGCCGTCGATACTTTCGCGGCCGATGCGCACAATCTTGCGCGACCGTCGCGTGACTGGAGTTCCCAAGGCAATGCGCGCGCCGCCTTCCAGAATGCGGCGAGCGTGATCGACGCCGAATATCGCTGCGACTACGCCTATCACGCCCAGATGGAGCCCTTGAACGCGGTGGCGTCCGTGGCACCGGATGGCGGTTCCGTCGAAATCTGGGCCGGCACGCAGAGCCAGACCACGGCAACCGAAGCGCCAGCCAAACTGCTCGGTATCTCCCGCGACAAAGTGAAACTGCACGACCTCCTGATGGGTGGTGGTTTCGGCCGCCGTGGCAATCGCGATGTCGACTTCATCATCGATGCCGTGATGCTGTCGAAAGAGATCAAGCGCCCCGTCAAGGTGATGTGGACGCGCGAGGACGATGTGCACAACGGCCGCTTCCGGCCGCTGTCGGGACATTATCTCCGCGCGGCCATCGATAATGCCGGCAAGCTTACGGCGTGGCACCATCGCCTGGCCGGCGATCGGGTGGGCCAATTCACAGATCCGGTCCGCTTCCAGGCGGCCAGCGGACGTGACGGCATGTTGATGGCCGGTACCGACATCCAGGGCTACGACGTGCCGAACCAATTGGTCGAGCAGCTCTACCGCGAGACCGGCGTGCGCACCAACCCGTTGCGCGGCATTGGCGTAACCGCCAACAAGTTCGCGACCGAAGCCTTCATGGACGAGGTCGCGCGCAAACGCGGCGTCGACCCCCTGGCCTTCCGGCTCGCACTGCTCAAGGGCACGCCGCGCGCCCACAAAGCGGTCGAGCGCGTCGCCCAGATGGCAGACTGGGGCCGCAAACGCGAGGGCCGCGCGCTCGGGCTTGCCTATATCGACTATTCGGGCAGCCAGGTCGCGGGCATTGCCGAAGTCTCGCTCAACCGCGCCACCGGGCAAATCAAGGTACACAATTTTTGGTGCACAATCGACTGCGGCGTGGCGATCCAGCCCGACAATGTGGTGGCGCAGACCGAAGGCAGCATCGTCTATGGTCTCGGCATGACGCTCACTGAGACGATCACGATCCGCGACGGCGTCGTGGCCGAATCCAATTTCTACGACTACCGCCTGCCGCGCATGAACGAAGTGCCGGAAATGCATATCGAGCTGATCCACACTCCGAACTCACCGACCGGAGCCGGACAGATGGCGACGCCGCTCGTTGCACCGGCTGTGTCGAATGCTATCGCAGAACTGACTGGCGTGCGGCTGCGTCACTCGCCCTTCACGCCCGAGCGCGTGAAGAAGGCGATTGGGTAGAAGTGTCGCTGCGTGGCTGCGTAGGATGGGTAGAGGTAAAGCGCGTTCTTTCTATACGCGCTTTACCGAAACCCATCATGTGCCAACGCTGCGTGGTTGATGGGTTTCGCAAAAAAGCGTGTGAAGAATGCGCTTTCTTGGCTCTACCCAGACCTACAGCGTCCGCGCGCCCAAGCATGCGAGGACGGAACCTTGTCGATGATGCCCGGCATTCTTATTTCACATCTAAAGGTTGAAATATAGATATATCGCCCTCACTGCAAGTATTCGATCAAATCGGTTGGGTTCGTTTTGGCCAAAATAGTCGGCTTCGTTTTGGCCCCCTTCTCGTCAGAAGATTGGACGCCAACAAATTACAACTTTTTATAATACAACAGATCATGGCTTACCGTTCATTGGACCTGACAAGGCACGCACCAAAACTTCAAGATTAATGACAGCAACAAAAAAGCGCCCAACCGTTCAGAGCTGCGGGCGCAAGTGGACTTCACCATTTCGCCAATAGCCGATTTGCGAGAACAAGTCAAACAAATCGTGAACATCTTGATGCCAAGGCCACGGTGGTCCCACTCTCCTCTGGTTCATTCACTATATAGACGACAGCGCAAGCCCAGGCCCGGTGACCATCGAGTCAGATAGTCGCGGCAAGCCACAATGACGTGCAGTCGCATCATTGCCGCATTGCCGCGAGGTACTTGGAGCCTTGACCCTGGAGATTTGGCGAAGTCGGAATAATGCAGAAGAGCCCCGTTTTGGCGGGGCCCTTCCAAGGTTGCGAGCGTTTAGCCTGGAGGGCGATCGCCGCGAATTAGATATCCGCAAACCTGCCTCACAGGCAATGAGCGAAGGCGCATTGCGCTCATTCTACCGACGCACCGCTGCACTGGGAGATGCAAGCCGATACTATCTACTTGCGGCGGATTGTCCTGGCCAAGCGGTAGCGATTGGCAATGCTGGGTTGGCCGTTATCTTGACGTTCGCGCAGTGGTGGTAGCTGTAATCTCCATCCCGATTGAGAGCGTGCTCGCCCATCCAAAAGATGATCTGCAGCGTGCATTTCTCGCAGTTGATGTTGGGGAGCCGAATGTCGGTCTCATGAAATGAGCCCGGGGCTGGACGTTCGGTGTGGACGAACAGCCCGTCCGCCAGCATCGGTGGCTTCAGGGTCGTATCGATCTTCGCAGAGACCGACATGGGGCCACGTGGGCTTGCGCGCGTGGCGGTTTCCGGGTCGGGGGGCAGCTCGGTGATAGAGTTCACTGCCAAGGCTGCCCGATAATGGCCCGGGTGGAAGACCGTTTCGGTGATCTTGATGTGGAGCATCTCGCCACCGCGCGCTTCGGTAATCGCGTTGCTGGGGGTTCCCTTATCCTCCGATGTACCCCCGCACGGAGCGGCCTTCTGCGGATCGCCGCGGTTGTTCTGGACCAACGTACTCGCTGGTTCCAGCAGCAAAAAATGCGAAGAGGCCGCAACCGGCGCCAGCAGAACAACTGCGCCAATAGCGAAAGATGCGTAATTTCTCATATTGGAAGCCCTCCAAATTTGCTTGTGGGTGCTCGACGCTGACGACTATATCATCCAATCGGATGAAGTGGTTCATGAGGCAACAGTTAGGCCGAAGAATTTGCGGTTCTGGCCCGTCTGCGCCGAAGGGCTATCCTACTCCTTGTCCGCAGCTAGCGAAAGCTGCTGTAGAGGTGGTAGGCGGCGGTCCTTGGCCAAGTGCGGAAGCCTATGCTGCATCGCAGCGGAGCCGTCGGACTTATGGAGCCTGCGGCGGAATCGTGATCGGTGGGCACGGTTTTAGTGTAAGGCCGAGGCCCTCGGGCAACTCTGTCTCGTTATTACCGCACGCCTCATTCAATTGCGTCTGGATCAAGTTTTTGGCGCCGGTCAGGTCGGCGCGGATCAGGTAGGCGACGCTCAAGTTGGCGCCGCGCAGGTTGGCGCTGCGCAAGTTGGCGCCGGTCAGGTCGGCACCGCGCAGGTTGGCGCCGCTCAGATTGGCGCCGCTCAGGTTGGCGCTGCTCAGGTAGGCGCCGTTCAGGTCGGCGAGGCCCAGGTTGGCGCCGGTCAGGTCGGCGCCGGTCAGGTCGACGCGGCTCAGATTGGCGCCGGTCAGGTTGGCGCCGCTCAGATTGGCACCGAGCAGGTTGGCGCCGCTCAGGTTGGCGCCGCTCAGGTAGGCGCTCTTCAGGTCGGCGCTGTCCAGGTCAGCGCCGCTCAGGTTGGCACCGCTCAGGTTGGCGCCTGGTATGTTTGCTTGAGCCAAGTCTGGCAGCTCCTGTCCTTTGCGCCTTCCAATAACCGTAAGCGCCGCCTGGATGTCGATAGCCGGTTTTTGGAAGACGGTTTTTCCAATCGTGTACTCGCGCACGAACGCACACAGCATCTCGAGTACTGGCCCGCGATACTGTTCGGGCCGTTCGGACGCGTTCATCACGCCTTCCAGCGCATAGATGCCACCAAGCCGCATCGCCATCTTGTCGCTGGCGAGTTGCTCGAAGCCTTTCGACACCTGATTGCTGATGAGGAGGTCGCGCGCCGCTTGCTGTTGTTGTTGCGCTGCTTGTTGCTGTTGGTCAATTTGGGATTGCGCTGTTTGCTGCTGCTGAGGGAATTGTAGAAAAGCAAGCCAAGCACCAAACAGCACTGCGACGCCGCCGAGGAGCTGGCCGACGGTCTTTCGGAACTTGTCTTCGACATCGGCGCGCGCCTTCGGGTCTCTGATTTCTAGCGCCAGGCGATCTACCTGCCACCTCGGCCACCACCACCAAAACGCCAGCGCAGCAATGACGCTTACGACGACCGCGATCGGTAGCGAAATATGCTCTGGGATAGTCATTCCTCGAGTGCCTTGATTTTTTGTGTCCGCGGGCAATCAATGATGCTCTTCCATGCCTAAGCTGGCAATCCTCGCGCGACTGCGAGGGCGTTTCTGTGTGAGAAGGCTGACTTCCTGGTTTGCAATCCGCTGTCCTTTTGTTATTAGGTGAACATATCCTGTTGATACGCTTTCAATCAGGCGATGCCTGCCGCCGACGCGCATTCGCACCAGACGGCGGGCCGAGTGAAAGAGCACGCTCATGCCATCCAGGACCACGATCGCAGCCGGCCTCGTGGCGGCGCTCGGCATCACCACTGCCCTTGCCCAGACGCCGGCGCCCGACCTCGCCAAATTCCCGGACTGGTCGGGGCAGTGGCGGAAATTCCCCGGCCAAGGCAACCAATGGGACCAGACCAAGCCGCTCGGCCGTGCCCAGCAGGCCCCTTTAACGCGAGAGTACCAGGCTATCTACGACGCCAACCTTGCCGACCAGGCGCAGGGCGGACAGGGGATCGACCCGACCGGCTATTGCATTCCCTTCGGTATGCCGCGCATGATGACGGGCGTCTTTCCGTTCGAGATTTCGATCACACCGACGGTCACGTATTTTTTGTCCGAGTACAACATGCCGCGCCGTATCTTAACCGACGGGCGCGACTTCCCGAAGGAGATGGAGCCAAAATTCATCGGCTATTCGATCGGCAAGTGGACGGACGAGGACGGTGACGGCCGCTACGACGCGCTCGAGGTCGAGACCCGCGGTCTCAAGGGCCCGCGCGTGTTCGAGGGCAGCGGCATTCCCCTGCACGAGGACAACCAGACCGTCATCAAGGAGCGTCTTGCCCTTAACAAGGCCAACAAGGACAACCTCCAGATCGAAATCACCGTCATCGACAATGCGCTCACCCGGCCGTGGACGGTGCTGAAAAACTTCCGCCGCGACACCAGCCCGATCTGGTTCGAGTACAATTGCTCCGAGG
>DATGVJ010000366.1:0-6946 GCA_035300505.1 Xanthobacteraceae bacterium | reverse complement strand
TCGCGAGCCCCCAACTCTGCGCTCCCGTGATGATGAAGCTTTCGCCGACGCCAAGCAGCGCGCGGCCAAGCAGCAAAATCGTCACCGAGATCGCCGGCATGGCGACGAAGCGTAGCGATAGGAAATAGAGAAGCCCGCCCGAGGCTGCGATTATCAGGCCGGCAATGACGGCATGCTTCGCGCCGCTCGCATCCGCGTATCGGCCAGCCCACAGGCGCGAGGCGATCGCGGCGGCAAACTGGCTGCCGGCGACCAGGCCGACGATGAAGGTGCTCAGTTCGAGTCCGTGGTGCACATGAAGCGGCAGCACCGGCATCGCGATCCCGATCACGAGGAACGCGATAAAGACCGTTGCCATGATCGGCAGGAGTACCGCAAGCGAATGACCTGGGCGGATTGTCCGGCTTAACCAGCTATTTTTGTCGCTATCGTTCGTGTTCATGGCGGTGAATTTCGGCCTCATGACAACTAAGTTCCTTTTTCTCCGGCATTCGCTCGCGCCCGGGGCACAGTTCGTGCGATGCCGGCTATGGGCTCTGTTATAAGAAGCGGCGCGTCGAGCGATTAGACGGCAAAATCCGCATAGGGTTATGAGGATCGCTCATGGATTGGCCGCACGCGGGCGCGAGCCAACAATCTCTCCATTCTCCTGGTGGTCCAGCGACGGATTGTCTGTGCGGCATGGCGTTCTTTCTGCCGGTCTCCGCCTGTTTCCGACTTGGCTCCCGCATCGTTCAGAGCATCTTGCAGTCGCCCGCGCGCTGTCCCCTCAGTGACAGGTGCCAACGAGGCAAACCGATTCGGACGAAACTGACAGATCGCTTTGTGAAATCGGCGAAGGCGGACGGTCGCAAGTCTCCGATTTCATGGACGACGAAATCATCGGCTTCGGCATCCAGGTCGGAGCAACGGGCCCCAAGAGTTTCACACTCGATTACACGTTCGATGGCCGGCGCCGGCGCCTGTTCATTGGCGACTTTCCGGACTGGTCGACGGCTGCGGCGCACTGAAATTCCAAAGGGGCGCTGATGGATCAGGCCCACGATGGCGCGTGCGGGCCGACCAGTAAAAAGGGGCGGCCATAATGGCCGCCCCTCAAGAAGGTCATCAAAGGCCGGACTAATCCAGGGTCTCGAGCTTGTAGATCGAGGCGGTGTGGTTGCTGCCAACCCAGAACGTGGGCGGATTGGTGTTGTTGTCGACGAACACGCGACGGATGTTCGTTGTCTTCGGCAGCAGGTATTCGGTGAACTCGCCGGTCTTGGTGTTGAGCCGTTGTATCCGGTCATTGATCATCGAGCCGGTCCAGGCATGCTCGTTCTTGTCGATCATGACGTCATAGGGGTTCGACCACGGGGTCGGAATTTCCCATTCCTGGAAGCGTTCCGATTTGGTGTCGAACATGCCGATGCGGTTGCCGCGGTATTCCCCGAACCAGATGCGCTCTTGCGCGTCCATCATGCCGCGACGCGGTCCGGCCGGCTTCTTCGGCAATTGGAAGAGCTGGACCTTCATCGTCTCCTTGTCGACCTTGCCGATATAATCGGCTGCGATGTCGGTGAACCACGCATTGTTCTTGGAGTCCGGTATGATGTCGTAGATGTTGTGCGTCTCGCCGACACCGGCAGCCTTGAACGGCTCGAGCGTTTCGATATGGCCGGACTTGAGGTCGAGGCGGTGAATGGCCGCGAAGCCATTGTTCTGCGACCAGACCTTGCCGTCGACATGCGACTGCTCGGCACGCACCATGTTGACCTGGGTCTGGTCCTTTTGCATCTCCGCAGGCATGCTCCAGGTGTTGAACTTCTTCTCCTTGATGTCGAACTTGGCCATGGCGCCCTGGTACATCATGCCAAGCCACATGTTGCCTTCTTTGTCGGATCGCAATCCGAGCATGCCGGTCGGCCAGCCCTTCTTGAGTTCCGGCACCGCGTGTTCCGTGTGCTTTCCGGTCTTCGGGTCGATGGAGCCAAAAGTCTGCTCGCCGAAATTCGAATAATAGGTGTTGCCGTCGGCGGCGACGATCACGTCATGCGGCTCGATCGTCTGGCGCGGCAGATCATACTCGGTGATGATCACCTTGGTGCCGTTGCCCTTTGGGCGCGGCAGGGTCTTGAGCTGATAGGGCCAAGCTTCGTTTTCGCTCAGGTTGATCGAACTCAGGAACTCGGCCTGCCGGGCGCGCGCATTGGCGAGCTGATCGCCACGCTCTTCCAGGAGGCGCGTCGCGATACGTTTCTGCGGATGGAGCGGAATGCTCTGGTTGGCATAGGCGCCCATGCGCGGCAGAATTAACGTCGCAAAGCCTTCCTTGTTATAGGAGGATTTCACGATGCGTTCGACCGTGTGGCAACTCACGCAGTTGAGCAGCGAAAGCTTCTGCTGCTCGTTGCCCGGGATGCTCATGATCCACTCGCCGTTGCTCATCTGGCGGGCGAGGTTCTTGGTCTTGGCGAGCTTGACGTCGGCCTTGGCGGGCTGGCCGGCTGTCACTTCGGCAGTGCGCGGACCTTGCAGGTCATAGCCGATGGCGCGGATCGAAATATTATACTTGCCGGCATCCAGCTTGTTGGCCGGGAAAGAAAAATTGCCTTTGTCGTCGCTGACCACCGTGATGGTCATCGTCGAGCCTTCCTTCTTCGCGCTGACCAGGACGCCTTCCATGGCGCCTTCTTCAGCGGAAGTGACTTGGCCGGTGAGCGCTGCGCCGGACTGCGCGAGCAGGGGGGTAGGTGCGAGCAATGCAAGCGGTACTATCGCGGTCGCAGCAAGTAACATTTTGCGCATGCGCTTCTCCTTTTTGGGAATTCTGAGCGGAACCGTTTCCGGGCCCCGCTTATGATGCGTTTCGGGGCTTGCCGGGCAGGATAGCCGGCTTACGGGGCAGAGCAACCGGAATCTGCCGGGAATCCGGTGTGGTGGGACAAAGGGTTACAGATTTCTGCGGCGACAGGTGCTGCCGAAACCACAATGGGGACGTTTTGGCCCAACGTTCGTTCTGCCTTTAGGTTGTCGTTCTGAAATCTGTGGTTGATTTGTGATAAGATTGTGTGCAACTGATTGCGCCGCGCTCAAACCTCGCCGTGTGTGACGTATAGGGGAGAGTGCAGATTGCCTCCCTCGCCGAGTTAGCCAAATGCACTCTCCACCTACCCTGCACCCTCCAGTTCTTAGATCATCAGCTCACAAGAATCTGCTGAAGGACAGATTGTCTTCAATCTCCGCACGTATGCTATCAGCGCGGCTTCCGCAGGCCACGGTGACAGAGGCATTTTTTGACATCCCGCTTACGACCGTTTCGCTTCAGTCGAACTTCGATGCTTACATCAATATCCGGTACCGCGGCGCGCCATCCGACTCATCGGTCCAACTCCTTGTAGACACCGGCAACTTCTCTCTAATTGTACCCGAGTACGCGGCCATTGCGGCACTTCCGAATTTTAGGAAGGATTACACGGTCGTGGCGCACCATGTTACTGAGCCCTGGGGCTGTCCTGCGCACATCGTACGAGGGCCAATCGATATTCCGACGATAAACGGCGCCATTTATGAAATCCCAAACTGTGTGTTCTACGCCTGCACGGGGCCGAATAAAGCGGGTGAACATACCGCGAATTTCGGCGCGGGCCGCATATCTCCCTGGATCCCGTCAGCGGGTGTAATGATACAAGCGCCCCTCGCTTACAATCCTGCCTACCATTATGCCCAGTTTAATTATGCTCCCGCCCGGAAGATATTTGCGGCTGGAAGCGAGCCGCTTATCGCTGAGGGGTCGTCTTTGACATTATTCAAGACCATGCCCCAAGGTTACAAAATGTTCGATATCGTCAAGAACCGGATGTGGATGTCGTTAATTCCACGGTCCTTGAGCATAGGCGGTATCGCAACAGCGTGGCCAGGCACCCTAACTTCGCCGATTGCGATGGTCGATACCGGCGGCGGGCCGGTGTTTCTCAGCGACCCCAACGGATACGTTTACAAGTCCAATTGGCCCGACCAGGTGCCTTCACCAGAATGGACATCGCCGGGTTCTGTTTCATGTCAGTCGACCAGGCACGACCTAACCATCTCCTTGGGCGACGAAAGCAACTTATTTACCTACCACATCGACACGACGAACTTCCCGTCCTCAGTTCAGGGACTTACATTGGTGATGTGCGAGCTATGTTATTACATGATGGGAAATCAGGGCATGAATATTGGTGGATTGTCTGCCCTTTTCAATTACATCCTGATCGACTATGCCTCGGCGAAAATTGGCTTCAAGCCCAAGGTCCTTGAGTTGGTCTGATCCCTCGAGCATGGGACTACGGCCGTGAGAGATATTGCCAAACCAGAGAAAGCCGACCTGGATCGCCTTGTTGCACCATTTCTGGAGGCGCAACCCTCAGGGCTCGGCTTCGCAATAGGTTACGCAAGCCCTACATTCAGCAACTTCGGAGGTCTCTACTTTGCGGGCAATGTACGAAATCAATTTCGCACAAAACTTGGGCTCAATGCGACAACTCCATTTGAGATCGCCTCGATCACCAAAACCTTTACATCAACGCTTTATGCCCGATTGATTCGCACCGTCGATCCAAAACGGACCGTTGGCGACTATTGTTCGCCGAATGGGCGGCTGCCGATCAACTCCGTGTTTGCGCCGATTTCGCTCGATCAGCTGATGAATTACACGTCGGGCCTGCCGGCAGACAATGAGAAAAGTGAGGGTACGGTTCCGCGTCTTTGGCCACAGCCGTATTCCATACAAGGCATGATGAGCTTTCTGGAATGTCCGGAACCAGATTCTCCGCTGCGAGATCTTTCGGACAGAGATCAGAAATTCACGTATTCCAATCTCGCTTTTGCCATCATGTCCGCCATCATCGCGTCAGAAGAAAAGAGCAGCCCCTTGGGAATCGGCGCGTTTGTCAACAAGATGCGCGAGCACATATTCAAGCCACTGGACATTCATGCCACGTTTTTCCATGAGGTGTCGCTGACAAACCTTCCTCTCGGTTTTGGATATAACAATTGGCCAGATCCGAAGAATGATGAGATGCCATCCGGCCATCCCTTTTTTCCCGCCTATTTGGGGGTAGGTGGCGTTGTTGCCACAGCGCAGGACATGTTTAATTGGCTGCTGTTCAACATGGGAATTAAGCGGAATGAGCATCTCACGCCCCTGTTGCCGGCGTTGCAAGAGCCGTCGACCCCAGTCATGTGGGATGAACTCCGGATGGGGCTCGGCTGGTTCATCAACCCGGCGGATGGTGAATGGCCAGGGTCAATCTTCAAAGACGGCAGTTTAGGTGGCTTCGGCAGCTGCATGGGTCTTCTCCGGAGCCCGGAGCCTGGTACTATCCCGTCGCAAGCGGGTGCTTATGTTCTGGTCAATGCGAGTGGCCTCAAGGGTGTCCGAGACGGATACGACGTTGCAAACGAACTGACCGGCGATCTGTTAAATCTCATGCATCAGGGATCGAAGCCGCTCACGATCTAGATCGTGTAAATCTTTCAGGGATGCTTTGAATGCAGGAGTTGGGAGGCATACGCTCGCCATAGACCCATTCCGCCCACTGTTGGGTGTTGGTCGGGATCTCGAACCAGCATGTGAGACTATCGAAATAAAGCACCGTGAGGCCAGCAACGATCATCCAGAACAGAACGAACGCCACGAGTCGAATGCGTCCAAGATATTTAATGCAATGAAACTTGAACGTGGCACGCGCATTCAGCTCTTCGTTACCTTTCTTGGTGGCAAGGCCGGCTCTTGACCGCTTCGGTGAGTTTGAGATTTGCAAAATCGGGGTCCGTCCCTGCTTCCGGCGCATGCTTATCACGGCTGCGCGCCTAAATGATAATTCACTCCCAACATGAGGAGGTGAATTTGCTGATCGATGGCAATTGTGCGCGAAGCCGTACCGACGTAGTGGCCCACGCATTGAAAACACGTGTGGTCGTCGGCGGTGGCTGTACCCGCGAGCGTCGTGTTCTTCTTGCCAAGGCCAAGGAAATCGTACTCGATTTTAACGGACCAGTTCTGATCGAGCATATGTTCAAACCCCGCCCCGACCACGTAGCCCCAGCGGATCCCGCTGTGCGTCAATGAAGCAGACGTCGACTGGTTGGCGAGGCCTAATGCCCCCAAAGTGGCCGAATAATCCGCGGTAAATCGATCGTCGGCGAAGGCTGCGCCGCCCTTGACGAACAAAAGCGTGTTCCCGCGGTCGCCGGCAACAACGCCGAAGCGCGCCGCAATCATGCCAAAATCCTGAACCTTGGTCGCGAACTGCTGGATGCCTTCCACTTGCCCCAGCCCTGGCGGTTGCGGGGGTATGATCTGTGTACGACCGTGATTGCCCTTCAAATTGGAAAAGCTGAACTGGCCTTCGATGCCGAAGACCCAGATACCATTTTGAAGGTTGTAACCAGCTTGCGCGCCGCCCAGCGTGCCTTTGTCGGTATGGCTTCGTAGATCGGACGCACACAAGACCTGCGGCAAAGTGGTGGGATCGGGCAAGCGGCCGTCAACCGGAGAAAGGTGGATGCAATCCGAGGAAGTGTCGCCCCACTGCTCGCGTGCCCGCGCGCCACCGATATGGATCCCGGCATAGAAGCCCGTCCAATTGTACGGCAAAACGACCGGAGGAGGCCTTGTATATAAGTTGGTTTTTGCAGATCGGCCGCGAAACTGGCCTGAACAAATCCGACGCCTAACGCGGACACGGCGAGCAACCCCAGAACACGATTACGCATGGCCCCTCTTCAATGTACGTCTTAAAGCTGCTTTTATCGGAATATTCCCGGATCGAAAAGACGTTGTAGAGGCTTTTCCAATTTCTTGCGAAAATCAATTTTTTTGTTGCAAAAGGGCAACTTGGCAAGGTGCTTGAGCGCATGAAACCAATTTGTGGTGGACTGCGATTTTTCGACCGATCGAGGCTGGCATGATTCTTCCACA
>DATGVJ010000365.1:0-3678 GCA_035300505.1 Xanthobacteraceae bacterium | reverse complement strand
TCCGGAAATGTCTGCTGATAAGGGTAGACCGGACATACCGCCGACATCACGAAACCGTCGCGTCTGACCCATAACGTCACTTCGCCATCACAAATTGATGCATTGCGAAAATTAGGCTCGGCCTGATGGGCGGTGACGATGAGTAGCTGCGATCGTCGGCGGAAGGCGTTGCTTTGAGGGGTACTTGGACTAAAGGCGAAGACGACAGTTGTTCGTCGCGACAGCCTAAGGAGGTAATCCGGCTGTAGTCCAAGCATCCGTCATTGGTTCGGCCAGCGGGGTCGGAAGTCCCGTGGCGGCACAGAATCTCGCCGCGCTAAAGGAGGGGTCCAGCGCCAGCACTTGCAGTGCGACCGCTTTCGCTTCTTCGATGCGCCCGAGCTTGGCGAGTGCTGCCGCCAGCACGCTGCGGGATGGGCTCGAGTTCGAGTTCGGAAGGGACTGCACAGCGCGACGTGCGGCATGGGCCGCTTCGTCGTAGCGGCCGCGCAGAAAATGCGCAATGGCGAGCGCATGGTAGGGTAGCGGGTTCAGCCGGTCGAATGGGCTGATCCGAAGCGCCCGCTCCGCCCAGTCGATGCCGCGCTCCGCTTCGCCGGCGTAGGCCAGTGCCAAGGAGCCGCAGAACAGTGCAAAGGAAGACGACGGGCTGATTGCCAGCGCCTGTTCCAAAGCTTCAAACCCCGTGGCGTGGTCATGTTCGGTTATCGATATGACAAATCCGCCAAGGGCCAGCGCCGTCGCATCGTCGCGGCCATAGGACAGAGCGGCGCGCGCATGCCGGATGGCTGCGTCGTGGCTCTCTTTATTGAATCCGCCGAAGACGAATAAAATCTGATGGCACCAGGCGAGGTAGCCATGGGCGCCGGCGTAATCGGGCTCGAGGGTCAGGGCCCTTTCAAGAAGAGGCATGGCCTTCGCCGCCTCCGCCGGCATCGGCGGGAAGACGTGTGGAAGTGCGCGCAAAACGAGGTCATAGGCGTCCAGATTTTCCGGCCGTTTGCGCTTGACGCGCTCGATTTCCGCTTCACGCAAGCTCGGTTCGATCGCACCGACTACGTTCAAGGTGATTTCGTCCTGGAGGGCGAAAACGTCGTCGAGCCGACGGTCAAATCGTTCGGCCCATAGATGAACGCTGGTTTCGGTCTCGATCAATTGGCCTGAGATCCGCACGCGCTCTCCCGCTTTACGCACGCTGCCTTCGAGCACATAGCGCACGCCGAGTTCACGGCCCACGCGGCCCACGCTCACCGCCTGACCTTTGTAAATGAAGCTCGAATTGCGCGCGATGACGAAAAGCCACTTGATACGCGAAAGGCTGGTGATGATTTCCTCGACCATTCCGTCGGCAAAATATTCTTGCTCCGGGTCACCGCTCATATTTGTGAACGGCATCACCGCCAACGATGGCCTGTCCGGCGGGGCAAGGGCGGGTTGCTCATTGCCCGCAGCACCTTGGTTCTCCTGCTCCTTGACGGCGACCGGCCCGACATAGCGGTAGCCGCGGCGCGGCAATGTCTCAATCCAACGCTCGCCGCCAGGCGCCTCCGCAAAGACCCGCCGCAGTGCCGCAATCTGAACGGGTAAGTTGCTTTCCTCGATCGCCAGCCCCGGCCAGGCGCCTTCGATCAGCCTATCCTTAGAGATCGGGTTCCCCGCTGCCTCCACAAGGATCTGAAGCAGGGCAATGGCGCGCTGCCCGAGCGCGACGGGCTCGGCTCCCCGGAACAGAATTCCAGCCGCCGCATCAAGGCGGAATGGTCCGAACGCATAAATCGCCGTCATTGCTTGGAGCCTGATTCAGAAACGTTTTCAAACTTTTTCAGAACCGCTTTGCGACTTCCGGCCAGGATTGCAGCAGTGTCCGACATGCTGCCGGCCGCAAGTGTAGCGGCTGGCCCCTGCAAACCGGAGTAGCAATATGAACCTTATTCAGAAATCGCGCGAGACGGTCGAACAGCTACTTGCTCGCCGCAACTTGCCGAAAACATACGAAGAAAAGTGCCAATACGCGCTCGATTTGGTCGATATGCACCTACACGAGGAAAATCCCGACCGTGTCGACGAGTGCATCAAGCTCTACACCGAAGATGCGGTGTGGGAAACGCCGGCGCGCGGTGTGAGCTACAACGGGCGCGAAACGATCAAAAAAATGTACCTGCGCGTATTCGATTCCGCGGAGGGCATCACGTTTCATCCGGTTGAGCGTTTTGCAACTCCGGACCGCGTCTTCGACGATATGTGGGCCACTTTCCGCCTCTCCGGCGACGGGTTTGAGAATTGTCCATTGCCCATCGGCACCAAGGTGAGGATGCGACTGCTCCACAACTTCCATATCCGCGACGGCATGATCGCCAAGGAAATCGGCTACGAGATCTGGCGCCGCGACGAATGAGGTTTTTGTTTAGCGACGAAGCACCGCTGTGCGCCACATGGGAACCGACGAACTGGCGGTCTCGTTTTATTCCCGGTACTAAGCCGTGCCTCGCGAGGGCGCTATCGATTGTGTGCTACCTGCTCGCGCGATGTCGCCTATTGGCTCAACTGCGATTTGCCGCGCGGGTTGATTTTCTCGTGGCTCGCTGGCTCGAGCGCTGCGCCACGAACGTCGAGGCCGCACAACGGTTGTTCAAGACCGATCGGAAGCCCACACGTGAGTTCGGGATGGGCGTGAGCCTTGTCGTCTCATCTCCACGTTGGGATGAGCCCCGATGATGGGGGCAGGCGGCGGTGGGGCAGCATCAAGGTATGGAGAGAGGCTGCCCACATGGCAGCCTCCCTTACTCTATTGCAGGTCTGACCTGATGCATCCTCAAAGCAAGGCTCTTCCTCGAACGCGCGGGCTTCAATGTCGACTCTTCGCGAACCGGACCTGACCGGCTGATCTGACGATGTCTGCTTACGCGGGCAAAGCAGACCTCCCGGTTGCACCTCCGGACTTCCGAGTTTGACCCAACAGAGACATGTTCGGCTCTGAACTGCTGCTGCGCAAAATTGGGCATTAGAGGCCGTAGTTCTGATGATGGAGATGTCGCTATTACGCTGGTCCGTGCATCAGAGTAAGCGGCTACTTCACCGCTGACCCGTGACTCACGACCTGCTTCCATTCGCCGCCCATCTTGACGAAAGTGTCCGTGGCGATGATGGTGTGCGCGCGACGTTCACCCATGATCATTATGTCATAGGTGTCCTTATAGGTTGCCACAGCCGTATTGTCGTACACGCGCACCTTGAGTTCAGAGAGTTTCTCGCTGTTTGTCTTAAGGTTCTTTGTGTCGGCCATTAGTTTCAAGATGTCGGCTTTGGTGTAAAAGGTTCCATCGCTATCGCCCCGGGTCCAATCCTCAGCCAGAACTTTCTGGTAAAAGGCTGGGTCGCCGGCCAAATCGGCTCTGACGGCATCATTTTCCAAATTAGAGATGGCCGTTACGACGTCAGGTTTGGCCCCGCTTTGCGCTCGGGTCACACTCAGCCCTGCGAACAGGGCGATAGCAAAAAGTGAAATCCACAACACGGGGTTCTTTGCATTCACGGCTCTTGCTCCTCAGTTTAGCTCGTTAGCATGGGGGCAACTGAAGCACCTAGGGACCGAGGCGACTAGTATCAAAAACAGACTTGTTGGATCAGGTACTCCGCCATGCTCCAGCCGCGAGACACTTGATCCCGGCGTCGTTCCGG
>DATGVJ010000364.1:0-43115 GCA_035300505.1 Xanthobacteraceae bacterium | reverse complement strand
GAAAATGAACCGTTCCGAAGCGCTGATCGCTTTCTTCCTGACTTGAGGCAGGCTGGATGAATGACAACCCCGCGAGAGCGGCAATCGTTGCCATGCTTGTGAACAGGACCCTGATCATGAGTTCCTCCTAGGAGTTGTCTTTGCGAACGGTGAAGTTCGCAAATGCGGAAATCCCTCCCACGGGTCTCCAATCCTCCTCACAGATAATGACAGGAATCGAGATCAAATAGTAGGCCTATCGGCCTTGTTTTGGTCCGCCTTTTATGGCGGACTCCCTAAGGGTAAACTCGAGGGAGGTGGCGATGACCTTGGCCGCAAGAGAAACTGATATACCTCGCGTCGCGGCAAGCACCGTCGATGTGGTTACGACCGGTTCGGCCTTGGGCGCCGAGGTCAGGGGCATCGATCTCAAGCACTTGGATGATGCGGCGTTCGCCGGCTTGATGCAGGCGTGGCACGATCATTCGGTGCTGCTGCTCCGCGGCCAGTCGCTCAGCGACCAGGATTTGATCGCGTTCAGCCGCCGGTTGGGCGATCTCGATTGGGCGCCGGTCCAGGAGAACGGCCGCCGTTTTGTCGAGGGCCTGCCGGAAATCTACATTGTCTCCAACGTCAAGGTAAACGGGGAGGAGATCGGCAGCCTGGGTGACGGTGAGGCCGTCTGGCACACCGATATGTCGTACCTCGACATGCCGCCGAAGGCGAGCATGCTTTACGCCCTCGAAGTGCCTCCTGCCGGAGGCAATACTTCGTTCTGCACGATGTACGGAATATACGAAGCGCTACCGACGCGCCTTAAGGACCGCATCGCCAATATCAAGATCAAGCACGATGGTACTTACAATAGCGGCGGCTACGTGCGCCAAGGCGTTACGCCGACCGACGATCCTCTTGCCTCGCCGGGCGCCGTGCATCCGCTGGTGTGCACGCATCCCGTCACGGGCCGGCGCATGCTCTATCTCGGCCGCCGTCGCAATGCCTATCTGGTCGGTCTTGAACTCGCGGAATCCGAGGCGCTGCTTAACGAACTCTGGCGCGTGGTGGATCGAACGGAATTTGCCTGGGAGCACGTTTGGTGCGTCGGCGATTTGGTCTTGTGGGACAATCGTTGCACCATGCACAGGCGCGATGCCTTCGACCCCAACAGCCGGCGGATCATGCATCGCACGCAGGTCAAGGGCGAGGAACGACCTGCCTGACGGCTTCGGAGGTATGTCTACATGATCACGCGACGTCGAGTGCTTGTCGGCGGCCTCACTGCGCTCTACGCGCCGACAGGGTCGCTACCTTGGGCGCCACTTCCTGTGCTCGCTCAAGCCAAATATCCCAGCCGCCCAATCCGGCTTGTGGTTCCGTTTCCGCCAGGCGGCGGGTTCGATGCCGTCGGGCGTCCCTGGGCCGAAAAAATCAAACCGCTGCTCGGAACAATAGTGATCGAGAACATCGGCGGCGGAGGCAGTTCATTGGGCGCGGCGGCGGTCGCGCGTGCGCAGCCGGACGGCTACACAATTCTCTTAGGGGGTTCGAGCACGCATATCACCGAAGCGCTGCTCAAGAACCGACCCTTGTATGATCCGCTAAAGGACCTTGAACCGATCTCGAACATTGCGCTTTCGCCGTTTGGCTTTGCGATCAATCCCGCGGTGCCGGCGCGCACCCTCATGGAATTCATTGAACTGGTTAAGGCCAATCGCGGCAATTTGTCCTACGGGCATGCCGGCGCGGGCTCGCTCAACCATTTGACCGGCGAAATGTTCAAGTCGCTCGCCGGAATTCCCGATCTCGTACACGTGCCCTATCGGGGCTCGGGGCCGGCGACGACCGACGCACTCGCCGGACAGGTTGCGATGGTCGTACCGGCGGTGACCGGCGCGTTGCTCGAATATCATCGCACCAACAAGTTGCGGATTCTCGCCGTGAGCGGTCCGACGCGCCTTGTCGCTGCACCGGAGATTCCGACCGCGATCGAAGCTGGTCTTCCAGGCATGATTTCGCAGCAGTCGATCGGCCTGTTCGTGCCAGCCAGAACGCCCCGTGCGATCATCGAGCAGATTTGGTTGGCGTCGCGAACGGCCTTGGCCGAACCGGCGTACCAGCAGATGCTGATCGACGCGGGCTTCATTCCGGATGTGAATTCCACACCTGAGAACTTCCGGCAATTTATCGACGAAGACATCGAACGGTGGCGGCCGGTCGTGCGGACGATCGGGATCAAGCTCGATTGAAGCGGCGCTGATGTGATCCGATGACATCACACCGAGTTTGCCGAGCGGTCATCGAACTCACACAACGCTGTCCGGATCGCGTCCTGGCCGAAATTCTTTCATAATTTCAATTGCTTGTGAGGATCGAAAAAATTTGCACGAGCGCCCAAGGATTCATGCGTTCAGTCCGTCTCAATATTATGATGCGCCGCCAGAGGGTGACTTCGTGGATGTGATCGAGAGTCCGCCGACGTCTATTGAAAAAAGTACGGTTGATAGCGGCGCAGTCGAGCGCATGGCACCAGGGTTTCTCATGCGAGACCAGAGTACGCCTGTGCGTCCGCTCGACGATCCCGATCGCGAACTTGTGGCATGCTCAGTCGCGGGCGACCGCAGTGCATTCGCTGTTTTGCTGGAGCGCCATTACGACCGAATTCATCGCGTTGCCTGGCGTCTGACGGGGTCGGACGCGGATGCTCAGGACATCGCGCAGGAAGTCTGCTGCACGCTCGTTGAGAAGATCGACACATTCAAGGGCGAGGCCAAGTTCACGACCTGGCTGACAGGAATCGTTGTGAATGCCTGCCGCGATCATCACCGCCGCAACGCGCGGTGGACGCGCGTCAAAGGCGGGCTCGCAGTGCTCGCGGGCCTCGCCCGGCAACCCGACGGTCGCGATCTCTACCGGCAAAACTGGCTCACCAGCGGCCTCTCGCGACTCAAACCTCTGTTGCGCGAAACCTTCGTTCTGGTCGTGCGCGAAGACATGACCCACGCAGAAGCGGCCCATGCGCTCGGTGTGGCCGAGTCCACCGTCTCCTGGCGCATCCATGAGGCGCGAAAAGAACTCGACGCCCAATTCAATGGAGCACTCTGATGTCTCCTGAAGAAAACCTAATGAGCAAACTCCCTGATCATCCAGCGCCTTCGGCGCAGGCTAGGCGAGCGGCAATCGACCACGCGCTCAATCGTTTTGATCGTAAGCATCGGTCGCGCATCCAAGGAATTCCAGGACTCCTGCGTCTCATGAGGCGAACGTCGCTCGTTCTGCCAACACGGAGGAGTTTCTCAATGAAGCATGCCAGCTCTCATGGAATGCCACGCGCAATATCGAAAGCAAGATTTGGAGTCCGCTATCTCGTTGCTACCAGTCTTGCTGCGCTTGTTGTGGGGTCGGTGGTCATGGTTAATCTCCATCAGTCGTCACATGTGTTACATCAATCACCATCAGATGTGGCATATGCCGTGCCGCCGCCGGTCGCGTTTAAGGACCGCGGTTGGCTCAATTATGGCCCGGCCGCGGCTCCGCCGCTTTCGCCTCCGCCTTCGCAAAATGTCGATCGTCGGAGGACGGAAAGCAACAGAGGCGAACCTGCTTTAGGTGGACGCGTTTTGGCGAACCCAGCGCCGCCGGCGTCGGGGAACCTTGTCGACCATCTCAGGTCCCCGGGTCTGGCTTATGCGCCTCAAGAGCAGTTGCAAAATGTTCCACGCACGGCATTGCCCGACGCCACGTCTCCGCCGGAATCATTCGGCCGCGACAAGTTTACGGGCGCGCCCGAAAATGCTTTCAAGATCGTGCGCGAGGCGCCGGTCTCGACATTCTCCATTGACGTCGACACGGCTTCCTATTCGTTCGGGCGCGCTTCGCTCAACCGCAATGTGCTGCCGCAACCTGCCTCGGTGCGAACGGAGGAGTTCATCAACTATTTTCCGTATGGCTATGCGGCACCGACGTCTCCCGACATGCCGTTCCGTACCACGGTTGCGGTTTTCCCGAGCCCTTGGGTGGCGGGACGCAAGATCGTGCAGGTCGGCATCAAGGGCTATGCGGTGCAGGCGGCAACGCGACCGCGTGCGAACCTCGTATTCCTGATCGACACGTCAGGGTCCATGGATGCGCCGAACCGGCTGCCACTGGTCAAACAGTCGCTGTCGATGCTGGTCACCCAGCTGGAATCAACCGACCGGGTCGCTATCGTTACCTATGCGGGCCGGGCCGGAACGGCACTCGAGCCGACATCGGCAGCCGAGAAATCGAAGATACTGAATGTCATCGAAAATCTGGGCGCGGGCGGGAGCACAGCCGGCGCAGACGGAATTCGTCAGGCCTATCTTCTGGCCGAACGGAATTTCGATCCGAACGGCGTCAATCGCGTGGTGCTGGCCACCGACGGTGATTTCAACGTCGGCATTACGAACCAGGACGAACTCAAGGGCTTCATCGAGCGCCAGCGCACGAAGGGAATTTATCTTTCGATTCTCGGGTTCGGCATGGGCAATTATAACGACGCTCTGATGCAGGCACTTGCACAGAACGGCAATGGAGTTGCGGCCTATATCGACACCATCAATGAAGCCCGCAAGGTCCTGGTCGAGGAAGCCTCATCGACCCTCATCCCGATCGCCAAGGACGTCAAAATCCAGGTTGAGTTCAATCCCGCCACAGTCGCTGAATATCGGCTGATCGGTTACGAGACCCGGCTTCTCAACCGCGACGACTTTACCAACGACAAGGTCGATGCCGGCGATGTGGGCTCCGGCGGGACCGTCACCGCGCTTTACGAGATCGTGCCCGTTGGCGGGCCGCGCACGGCCGACGATCTGCGCTACGGCGCACAACCGACGGACTCCGCGGGATCATCTGCGAACGCGAACGAATATGCCTTTGTGAAGATTCGCTACAAGCTGCCCAGATCCGATGTGAGCGATCTCATCAGCACGCAGGTCGGCCGTGGCACCGAATATGCCCGCTTCGAGGAGGCGCCGACGGACGCGCGCTTTGCGGCGAGTGTCGCGGTCTTCGCCGAGATTTTGCGTGGCGGTCGCCATACCGGTAGTTTCGGATATGACGATGTTTTGCGGATTGCGTCCGCGGCGCGTGGCGATGATCCCTTCGGCTATCGCGCCGAATTCCTCCAGCTGGTGCGGGCCGCAAAGACGGCAAGCTCCAGGCCGACGCGGCGCCAGTAGAAGCTGGCAACCAAGAAGCTATGGCGCTACGATGTCTGGCCCGATTGGAAGTTTCTCGCGCGACTTAATCCAGTGCTGCGGAACTCCGTTGTGTCCGACGCGTAGTGCCAAAATGCCGCCGACAATTGCACAAGTGGTGTCGCGGTCGCCGAGTGCACCCACGGTCTGCCACAGAGCCTCTTCGAAGCCTTGCGACGCATGTGCGGCAACCCAGACACAAAGAGGAACGGTGTCGGGTGCCGTGACGCCGGAGCCGTTACCGAGCAATTTGACGGCGTCGATGATGGTTGCATTCGGGGCGACGTCGAGCGCTTCACCCACGGCGTCGCGGGTGTATCCGTGCGGTATGGCATCTCGGACCGCTGTTATCCAAGTTCGCCCAAGTGTTCCGCCGGCATCTCGTCGTTGCCAAGCAAGTGCGGCGGCTACCGCCACCGCAATCGCGCCGGCAATACCCTCGGGATGCGAATGGGTGACTTCTGCGCTTAGGCGCGCCTGGTCGCAAACGATGGTAAGGGGTTGATCGGCAAAGAATGCGCCGAGCGGTGCGACACGCATTGCGGCCCCGTTGCCGAATGAGCCCATTCCGCGAAACGAGGCCTGGGTAAGCGAACGCCAATCGAGCCCATCTTTCACGCCGCATAGAACCGCATAGGTACCTTGGGCATAGCCGCGATTGAACTGCATGCGACGCGCGAAACAAGCGGCCAGAAGATTCTGCTCAATTCTGCCGTGTTCTTTCAGAATTTCGACAATGGACAAAGCCATCTCGGTATCGTCGGTATAGGTCCACGGCGTCTCGGGAAGTTCGCGACGTGAAATTCGCTGCAGGACTTCGTGGGTCGATCCGAAGAACCGCTCCCCAAAAGCATCGCCGACCGACAGGCCGTCAAGCGAGAGCCACGTGCGCTCAAGCGCGTCCATCAAATCGATCCTGTTTGATTTCCGTGGCGGCAATATAGATCACCGGCTTCTTGAAAGCCATTCAGTGAGCTATCCCGTCGTACTACGGTTCCACCGACCACGTGGCAATTTCGGTGCTCAGTTCCAAAGCGCGTTCGCGCCACTTGCGCACTTTCGATCGATCGGGTTTGGCTCCGTGCACGCCCGAGCGGGCAAGCGCCCGAGCGTCGAACGTATCCGCCAGCCTCGCCGCAGCAACCGCCAGCCCACGATCGGCGGCGCGTTCGAAATTCCGCCGCGCAACGACAATATTACCCTGGGCCAATTGGCGGTTTCCACTCTCGACAAGTCGCACACTTTCGATGAGCGCGATCATGCTGATGGTACGGGGTTGGCGTCCAGTCGGACCATCGTCACCGAGAGGGGCAGGTTCTCCAAGGTTCGCCATCTCGATCGATGGCGGAGCTTCGGGGTTCGCTGTAGACGGTGCGAAATCGCGATGCAGTCGCCCGTCGCTGCTGTACCGGGTTGCCTCGCTTCCATACAACGCGTCAGCGAGTTGTTCTGGCGAGATCGCGGGCGCCATGGTGGCGTTTGCGGCTATCAGCCCTGCCGCCGAATCACTCCGCAGCGTGCTCACGTCGCGCTGCCAAAGCAATGCTCCGGCCACGAAAACGAGCGTGAATGCAATTGATGCGGCGGCCCCCTTGATGGCCCGGTGCCAGAAGCGTCGCCGCCGCATAGTGCCGCGGCGACCAGTGTCGCTGCGACCAGCGGTCATCTCAATGGGTTCGACATCTGCTCCTGCGTTCTGGATTTTTAAATATAAGTCATAATCGGCGCGCGCGTCCGCATTGCGGAGCACCGTGTAGGCGCGCTGCACGGCGAGAAAATGCCGATGAGCGGCTTTGTTTGCGGAATTGCAATCGGGGTGTAGTTCCTTGGCGAGTCGGCGGAACGCGGTTTTTACCTCCGCGGAACTTGCACGGCTCGAAATTCCGAGAATCTCATAGTAGCCGAGGCGCTTGAGGCCATCTGGTTCGTCACAAATTGCAAAAGCGGTTGTCGAGCTGGATCGAACCACGGCCCTGACACCACGCCGGATCGAACGCGTGCCGCCGCCGTGTGCGAAAGAAAACTGCGGGACGATTCGATCGCCTGGACCAACGCGCCCGACGGAGGAACGACCGTTCCATTGCGGGGTGTGGCCCTGCCGGCGCGGATGCCAGGATTGTTCCAATGAATGAAGCACGTCCATCCCCATATGAGCGGTTAATATCGCTGCAACAACTTTGGATAAAATATGGCGTGAGTGCGTGACGGGTGAAACAATAATGCGACCGGATGCCGCTCAGCACCTGGGCGCGGTATCCCGATATAGAGGTGCGGTAATAATCAGGAAATTTCTTCCGGGAACTAACTCAAAACGCCAACTATCGCCCCCATCAGGCAGGTCGTGAGCGTGCCCGAGACAATGGACTTGAGGCCGAGCGCGACGACGTCATCGCGGCGTTCCGGTGCCATGGTTGTCAGGCCGCCGATCATGATACCAAGGGAACCGAAATTGGCGAAGCCGCACATCGCGTAAAGCATGATGAGACGTGAGCGGCCATCGAGCGCATCGGCCGGAAGTTTCGACAGTTCCACATATGCAATGAGTTCGTTGAGAATTGTCTTGATGCCCATCAGTCCGCCGGCGGTAACGGCCTGATCCCATGGAATGCCCATGAGCCAGCAGACCGGCGCCATCACGATGCCGAGGAGCCGCTGTAGCGAAATCGCGCTGCCGGCTACATCCGGCAGGAGCCCCAGGATCGCATTGGCGAGATGCACCAGGGCGACGAGTACGACCAGCATCGCGCAAATATTGAGCAGCAGTTCGAGGCCTGCCGCAGTCCCCTTGGTGATCGCGTCCATCGTGTTTGACGTCATTGGGGCAGGATCAGCCAATGTGTCGGTTCTCTCATTGGACTCGGTTTCGGGCACCATGATGAGGCTGATGAGAATTGCCGCCGGCGCACCAAGTACCGAAGCGACGAGCAGATGGGCTGCGACGTCGGGAATGACAGCGTTGAGCACGGTTGCATACAGCACCAGCACAGTACCGGCGATGCCGGCCATGCCTCCGGTCATGACGACGAAAAGCTCGCAGCGCGTAAGCCGCGCCAGGTACGGACGGATGAAGAGCGGCGCTTCGACCATGCCCAAGAAAATATTGGCGGCAGTGGAGAGTCCGACCGCACCACCGACGCCAAGAGTGCGTTCGAGCAGCCAGGCAAATCCACGGACGAGCGGAGGAAGGATCCGCCAATGAAACAATAGCGCCGTCAATACGCTCATCACCAGTACCGCCGGCAGCGCCTGCAGGGCAAGGACGAAGTCCGCTCCCGGAGTTTTCAAGTCGTAGGGCAGGGCGGCGCCGCCGAGATAACCAAACACGAAGGATGTTCCGGCTCGTGTTGCGGCAGCGATGGCCCCCACGCCATCATTGATAACAGCAAAGGCAGTCGCGACTTGCGGAACTTTCAGGAGTATGACGGCCGTAACGATCGTTGCTGCAAGCCCGATACCGGCTTTCTTCCATGCGACCGCGCGATGATTCTCGCTGAGTGCAAAGGCAATGCCAAGCATTGCGGCGACACCCAGTGCAGATTGCAAGTTTTGCATGAAACCTCAGCATCGCGATATATGTCCGCGGCAAGTGGTTGCCGCAGGGCGCATCTGCCATGATGAAGACTTAGCTGGTATTGGGCAACAACAGCAGGGGAAAACCACATGCGCATCCGCTTCGACTTCGGCACGCTCACGCTTGACGCCGATCTTCTCGACACGCCGACCGCCCGGGCAATCGCAGGTTCATTGCCGTTCAAGGCTGCCGCGATGACCTGGGGTGAGGAGGTCTATTTCGAGGTTCCGGTTCGGGTTGCGCGCGAAGGCGACGCGCGCGCAGTGGTGGTTCCGGGCGAGGTGGCCTATTGGCCCGATGGCCACTGCATTGCGCTCGGTTTTGGCCGTACTCCGATCTCCCAGGGGGACGAGACGAGGCTTGCGTCTCCCTGCAATATCTTTGCGAAGGCAGTCAGCGACGTGAAGGTGCTCGCGCAGATCAAGGCTGGCACGACCATCAGTGTGGCCGCGGTTGACTGACGCAGGGCTCGTGGTGCCTGGGCGATGGTGCGACACCATCCTGGGCGATCGTGCGACACCATCCTGGGCGATGGTGCGACACCATGTTGCCCTGCGGAGGGCGATTTGGAGCCCTTTGGAGCCCTGCGGGGTCTTGACAAAAACCTTGACCGGTATGACGCTAAGGGTTTTTACCGAACCGAACGAGCGCGAGCGGCCGCATTTTTGTCCATTGTGAATGTTTCAATAAGGTGTCGCGAAGGCCAAGTAACGAGCCAGGTTTGGAGGAGACGTCGAAGCTCATCCGAGTAGTATTCAGAGGAGGTCGACCATGCATAATTCTGATTACATACGTGAGCAGGCCGCTGCCTTTCGGCAGCTCGCAGAAACGGCAGTTGATCCGGCCGTCAGAGAAGATCTTTTTGATTCGGCGGCGATTTGCGAAGAAGTGGCCAACAATATCGATGATCGGCGGGCAAGTGGCTAGCTCAAGGGCTTGGTGCTATGCTCATGCCGGACAGTAGCCCAGATTGGAATGCGCAAATAGAAGCGCGCATGCCGGAATGTGTAAGCAAGAACGATGACCCTCGCAATGAAAACAGTCCTGGTGCCGATCGAACAAAACGATGCGATGGCGTCGACACTGGAGACGGCACTGTTGTTCGCGCGAAAATTCGACAGCTATGTCGAAGGCTTTGCGTTGCGGGCGGCGCTTTCGAATTTGGTCGACATGGAGAGTGGCAGCCCCATGCTGGCAGACTCCTTTGCACAGCAATTTCAGGAGGCTGAAAAGGAGGCGCACAGTCTTTTTGAAGGGTTCATGCAAGGTCGCGGAATTCCGCGCGCGGCGGCCGAACCAACAGCCACATTGTCCTTCGGTTGGCGGGAGAATGCGCCGGAGGGCGATCATTTCATCGGCAGTCATGGACGCGTTTTCGATATAACGGTTCTGGGCAGGCCCGGTCCGCATCGAAAGGGGGTCGGCATGGCGCTTCTGGAGGTCGCGCTGTTTGATAGCGGGCACCCGATTCTGATTGCGCCGCCTGCGCCTGTTCAATCGATTGGTACAAATGTCTTGATTGCTTGGAATTGCAGCACCGAGCAGGCACGCGCCACCGCCTCTGCGATGCCCATCCTTCGGCAGGCCGAACGTGTCACGGTCCTGAATGTCGAAGGAGGAAATGGCGTTCCGGGCCCGTCAAGCGAGGAGTTGGGCCGTTATTTGAAGTCCCATGGAATTGCCGCGCAACAAAAATCTGTTGGGCTCGATGGCCGCAGCACAGGCGAGGCGATCCTGGCCACGGCACGTGCCCTGGATTGCGATCTCCTGGTCAAGGGCGCCTATACCCAGAGCCGGTTGCGGCAAATGTTTTTTGGGGGCACGACCCGCCACATTTTGTCGAATGCAACTTTACCGGTGCTGATGGCGCATTGAGGTTGTGAAGAGACTGTGAAGTTGTCCGTTACGGGTTCGCGTGACGGTACCTCAAGAGGAGGGACAAATGATCACTGTTCGTCAATTGCTCGGTCAAAAAGGTGCTGCTGTCCGGTCCATCAAGCCGGACGCCACTGTGTTCGATGCCATTGCAAAGATGGCCGAACATGACATCGGATCGCTTTTGGTGATGGATGGCGACGAACTTGTCGGAATCATCACGGAGCGCCATTATGCACGTGGTGTCGTGCTCAAAGGCAAGACATCGCCGGCTACGCCGGTTCGTGACATCATGGAAAGCCGCTTTGTTTGCGTGGGGCCCGAACAAACTGTCGAACATTGCATGGTGCTGATGAGCGACAAGCGAGTTCGTCACTTGCCCGTGATGGAGGGAAGGAAGGTCGTCGGCATTCTGTCGATCGGCGACCTCGTCAAAAATATCATTGGGGATCAGAAATTCATCATCGAACAACTCGAGAGTTACATTCACGCATGATCAATCGATCACGCATGATCAATCGATCACGCATCAATCGATCACGCAAGAAGAATCCGATACAGTTGCCAGATCGATAGCGATACGATGAGGATTCCGACGGCGGCCATCAATGCTCGCGCCGAGATCCGTTTGACCAGCCATCCACCGAGTGGCGCCGCTAGCAAGCCGCCGAGCACGATCGGGATCAGGTGTTCCAGCGGAGACGCACCAAGCTCCACAAAGAAAGTCGTGGCCGCGGCGACCGTAACAAAAAACTCCGCGGTATTGACGGAGCCTACCGTCTGGCGTGGAACATGGCCGGATCCAATCAGGGTCGACGTTGCGGTGGGACCCCAGCCTCCTCCGCCACTTGCGTCAAGGAAACCAGCAAAAAAACCAAGATATGGCGTCCAGCCAGCAGGACTCGTGCGCTGTGGACCAATCCGTACCGATTTCCACAAGATGTAGCAGCCCATCAAGAGCAAATAGGCATACACGAACCTTCTGGCCGAAGAGACGTCGACGTTGGACAAAATCCATGCGCCCAAAATCGCGCCAGCCACACCCGGAATTCCAAGGCGTGCGACAAGCTTCCAGTCCACGTTGCGATGGTAGCAATGAGAGGCTGCCGATGAGGCAGTTGTGAACACCTCAGCCGTGTGAACTATTGCGCTTGCCTGGGCTGGAGGCAATCCAAGTGCCAGCATTGCGGTATTCGACAGCACTCCGAATGCCATTCCAAGCGCGCCATCCACCAACTGAGCGACGAAGCCGGTGACAAACAGCAACATGAACTCGGTGGTCACGGCGCCGGACCTTGCTCAAGTCTGCCGAAATTGGTCATCCCCTGCCCATGAACGGCATCGAATTGGCCATGACGGTCATGAATGGCACGTTGGTGTCGAGTGGCAGTCCGGCCATGTAGACGACGGCGCGGCCGACATCGTCAGCGTTCATACGCGATTCCACCATTGAACGCCCGTCGGGTTGCAGCACGCCTTGCCCGTTTACCATGCGCTCGGTCAGCGGCGTTGCCGCATTGCCGATGTCGATCTGGCCGCAGACGATGTCGTAGCCCCGGCAGTCGAGCGAGGTCTGTTTTGTCAGCCCGGTGACGGCATGTTTGGTCGCCGTATATGCAACAGCGCGCGGTCGCGGCGTATGAGCCGAGATCGAGCCATTGTTGATAATGCGGCCGCCGCGCGGGTCTTGCGATTTCATCAACCGGATCGCTTCCTGCGTGCACAGGAACATGCCGGTCAAGTTGATGTCGACGACCTGCTTCCAGGTCTCGTAGGGCAGATCTTCAAGGGGCATCGCGGGCGCGCCAATTCCGGCATTGTTGAACAGCACGTCCAAACGGCCGAAGGCTTCCTTGGTCTTTGCGAAGAGGGCTTTGACGGCTGCCGGGTTGCTGACATCGGTCGGCACCACAAGGCTCGGCGACCCCGAAGCCCCGCCTTCACGCGCAGCCTCCTCAAGCTTGTCCGCACGACGTCCCGCTAGCGTAACACAATAGCCTACGCCCATCAACGCAAGAGCGACGGCTTTGCCGATGCCGGTACCGGCACCAGTGACGAGGGCGACTTTGGACGTGGCGGGCATATTGGGTTCCTCCCTTGTGGCCCCTCGTATTATCGTTGGCCCATGGGTGGTGGCAATCAGTTATGCATAGAACCTGAATTCCTTTGGCAAAATTCCTTTGGCAAGAGGAGTGATCAATCGTCGCGATCTGCCCAGCCTTGGATTGGCAGCCCCCGATCCGGATCGGTGGTGGCCGCCCACCCAGCCTTTGCCCAGCGCTAGCCGGAACGTCCCATCAGGTTGATCGTTCCGTTTCCGCCAAGTGGGGTCATACCGTCGGCCGTCCCCGGGCCAATCGGATGCGGGCGATTGGGTTTAGGCTTGATTAACTCGCCTGCGCCAAGTCGGTTCGGTCGTGGGAAACCTGGGGTGGGGGGGGCGAACCAAGTTTGGCGGCAATGTATTCTGCCGGGCAAGGCCTGCCAATGTGATATCCCTGCATGGAATGCACGCCAGCGGCGCGCAAGAACAGTCGTTGCCCCGCTGTCTCGACGCCTTCGGCCGTGACCTTGATGCCAAGCCCCCGACCAAGGGTGACGATGGCATTAACGATCGCCGCCGTATCGGCGGCACGTTCGATGGCAATGATAAAGCTACGATCCACTTTGAGTTTATCGAACGGATATCGGCGCAAATGGAGCAGGCTCGAATAACCGGTCCCAAAATCGTCGAGGACGAGCTGAACTCCAAGCGCTTTGAGGCGAACCATGGCGAGTTCGGCGGCATCGGTATTGCCAATGAGCGTCGTCTCGGTGATTTCGAGTTCAAGCCGTGTAGGATCGAGATCAGTTTCTGATATGACGCGTTGCACCTTGTCGACGAAGTCGGGCCGCCGGAACTGCATTGGCGAAACATTGACCGACACAAAAATCCCGGGCCAGCTCTTTGCGTCGAGGCAGGCTCGGCGCAGCACCCATTCTCCGAGACCGATAATTAGACCGCTATTTTCCGCGATCGGAATGAACTCGCCCGGCGAGATCACCCCCCGAATCGGGTGTGTCCAGCGACAAAGCGCTTCAACGCCGATGACTTTTTCCGAGCCATTGCTCACAATGGGCTGGTATTCGACTTCGAGCCGATTGTTTTCAATCGCGGAGCGCAGATCGCCTTCGATCTGCTTGCGCATCAAAATGTCTTTATCCATTTTGGAATCGTAGAGGCAGGCGCGATTGCGTCCTTCGTTTTTTGCACGGTAGAGCGCCATGTCGGCATGGCGCAAGACGTCGGCTGACCCGACAACGTCCGCGCCAATGACCGAAATCCCGATTGAGGCGCCAATGACGACAGGGTGATTGCTGATTGAATAGGGTTTGGACAAGACGCCTATCAGACGTTCTGCGGTCTTTTGTAAAACGGCATGGTTACAGTTGGAGATAATGATAACCGCAAATTCATCCCCACCGATCCGTGCTACGAGGTCCTGGCCAGCGAGTGCGTTGCGAAGTCGCAGCGCCACGATACGAATGAGTTCGTCGCCAATTGGGTGACCGAGCGTATCGTTGACATCCTTGAAGTGGTCAAGGTCGATATAAAACACAGCTGCAGGTGGACCACCGTCGCGCGCCTTTTTGATCTGGTTCTCCAGGCGCTCGCTAAAATGGGCGCGGTTCGGCAGGTCGCACAGTGCATCGTGCATGGCGAGGTGTCTCAACCGGCTCTCGCCGCCGGTAGTCTTGGCTCGTTTGCGCCGCAATTGGTTGAGCACCGTCAGCGCGAGGAAGGCGAGAACTGCAATCCCTATCAAGGCGAACGGAATCGTATTCCTGGCGACCTCGGTTCCGGCACGCGCCGGTGTCCAGGCGAACTGCGCGATTGTCTTGCCCCGGCTGTCCATCAACTCGTATGTGTGATCGCCAAGAGGCGCCGTGATGCCGTCGATTACGCGTAGATTGGTCAATTGCAAATGCGACGCCGCTTCGGCAAGAACGGCATCGTCAATAAACTTGATACTCACAATAACTGGCGCATTGGCGCGGACGTCATCCAAAGTGTCGTCCGGCGATGTGATGGCGACACCCGCAATGATTGCCGGGCGGTCAAGAACATTCTGGAGCCGTAACGCCACGTAACTTCCGGGCGATCGTTCCGAACCCGGCACGGGTGCCGATTTATCGTCACTTGCGGCGCCGCCGGCCCCACTGCGGGCCTGGTCAAGGACCGTGTTCAGTTGGGACCGTACGGCGTCAACCCAATTCTGGTTTCCGCCACGATTGCCGAACGACGCATAGATCAGGCGGTTGGCAGGGTCGGCGACGGCAACAAAATCGTGATCAAAATATGATTGCAGGCGTTGGCTGACATAGACCTTTATCCAATCCAAATCAAAATCAGCTCGGACCTTGCGATAGGCTGTTTCGCTTGCGGCCACTGCCTGTGTTTCGCGCAATACCCGTTCAGCATGACTCGTCAGTGCCCGCGTGAAGAGTTGTCGTTGAGTGTCGAGCGCAACATCATCGGCGACCTTGGCCCAGTCGAAAACATCGACGACGACGCAATACATAGCGATGGCAGCGACGACACCGATAAAAGGAACGCCGCATTTTCGCGCAATACGCCAGATTGGAGATCCAGCTTTAGTCTCGGTGTTCGCCTCTGCATCAGGCACTGTTTTCTCCGTAGCAACCAAATGATCGAGCCGCAATTCCATGCAGTTGTGTATAGTTGAATCCTGGTCAATTCGTTTTTTTCGATGCGGCGCATACGCTTTTTACCCATTGCCATTGATCACAAGTTAAAGTGAACCGGTAAATCTTGGGCAGCGATGAAGGATTCAGTTAATCATATTTTCTGTAATCAGTTGGATCGTGCCGTTGGCGACCCCCGCGGTCCAACTATGGGCTTCTGAGTCGCAATCATCACGCTGGAGGGTTGTCGAATCAATCAGCTCGCGCATTTTGTATCGACCGCAACATTGACAATGTGCCTGCCGCCACCGAGCAAGACGCCGCTTATCGGGCTGATGTCGTGGTACTCGCGACCATAGGCAAATGAGATGTGCTCTTCATCCGGCATGATTCGATTGGTCGGGTCGAAATCCACCCACCCCACTTCCGGTGTCCAGATCGCAACCCATGCATGCGACGCGTCGGCCCCTTGCATCCTGGGCTTTCCAGCGGGCGGGCGAGTCAGCAGATAACCGCTCACATAGCGAGCCGGCACGCGCATGGCTCGAAAGCATGCCAAAGCGAGATGGGCAAAATCCTGGCAGACGCCTCGACGGTTGGCAAGGACACGCGAGACCGGCGTGGAGACGTCGGTTGCCGTGGGGTCGAATTTGAAGTCGGCAAAAATCCGGCACGTAAGATCCCAGGCCGCCATCAGGGTTGGGCAGCCTTGCGGAAACGAGGCCTTGGCATAATCAATGACCTGTGGTGTCGTCTGTGTCGCCGCCGAGGGCGTTGCGCAATCTATAGCGTGAAGATCGTCCGTACTGCTCTGCTTTTCAAGAAGCAGAGGCAGGATCCGGTCCCAGGGGGTGCCGCTCTCACGATTCAACGATTGCCGCGGCGTCACTTGAATCGTCGAACGCGCATGCATGACCAGTTCGGAGTGCTCATCGTCGATGCTCAGAATAGAATACGGGTTACCGAAATAGTCGACGAGGTCGGTACGAGTCGATGGGGCCGGTTCGATCAGCAGGCTATGATGCCGCACTGTCTGCCGATCCACGGATCTCGGCGCAAGATGTACTACGTGTTGAGACTGTGTAACGGGCGCGTCGTACTTGTATGCGGTACGATGGCTGATCTCGTAAATCATTGTCGCGTCCCGGGACGGGTAGCGACGCGGTGCGGTTCATCCTCGACGAGCCGGAAGTAGCGGCGCGAGATCAGATCCGAAAGCTGCGGCAATTCATCGAGCGCCGGATGCAACAAGGTCTCCAATCCGTCGCGTCGACCGTCTTGGCGGACGGCGCTGAGTTCGTGCACGTCGGCGAGCCGGACGGCTGTCTGCAGAGAAAGAACGATACGACGTTCGCGTGTGAGCGCATTGCCGTCAGTTGCCTGCGGCAGCGATTCCAAATGTTTGGACAAGGCGGCGAGTTGATAGGCGAAGCTGCGAGGATTCGTTTCATCGATAAGAAGGAGGTCAAGGACCAGAGGCAACATCGGTTCCAGCCGGTAGCGGGAGCGATAGGTTATGTAGCTGTCCGCCAGATCAAGGATATGCCGCAAGCGCTCCCGGTCTACGTCGTCCGACACGGAGCGGGAAAAATGAGCATTGAGCGAGTCGGAAACATTGCAGGCGCGCTCCAAGCGCCGCCCCATGTCGAGAAAGAACCACCCGAAATTTCGCGTCATATTCTCGTGCATCTGGCCACCGAACGTGGCCACCATGGCGAGCCGGTCTTCGATTTCGTCTTGCAACTCGCTTGTACTGGCATCCCGCATGCGGGAGCGCCAGGCATCGTCGATCCTGAATTTCCCCAATGTTCGCCACGCTTCCAGCGAAAGGCGGTCGCGCGTGAGACTGGCGACGCGAGATATTCCGTCAAACGTCTGCGCAAGGCTATACATGCCCTCTTTTTGCGTAATGAGCATGCTGGCAAGGCGAGCAGCCGGGCGCAGATCCTGGCGCGGCTCGTTTGGCGCATCTCGGCGCCACGTGCCTTTATCAAGCAAGAGTTCGAGACTGAGTTCGCTCGCCTTGTTGGCGGGGGCCGAACCAAGATATTCGAAACGGCGGCCGAGTGCTGTTCGAATAACGCGCATGGTCCAATCGCCCCGCTCGAGATATCGGCCGAGCCAGAAAAGATTGTCCGCGACGCGGCTTTGCAAGTTGCGTTGCGAGCGTTGGATAAGTGCCGTTTGAAGTTGGGGCTTCCATAGGCTTGTATGCGGGCGTTCTACCCCATCCATGGGCACCCACACATCCTGGGTCTCGCCATCCGACGCACTAAGTGCAACGGCTGACCCGGGATCGACCCCGATCGATAGCCCCCCTGGCATCACTGCGAAGCCGCCATTTTTGGCCGACGCAAAAAGGCGTAACGCAAAGGCCCGTGGCCTAAGTCCCTGTGGTGTCAACATCGGTATGGTGGCGAATCCAAGCCGCCGCTCGGCAACAAAACGCGCGCCTTGCGTGTTTATCTCTGCCACCAGAATCTCGCGGTCTGCCGCCGATGCGTGTTGCAGCGAGCGACCAAGTGCAGCCTGGCCGGGCCTTCCGGTTCCCTCGCGCGCGTCCCTGATCACCAGGTCGTCGGATGAGTTCTCGACATGCGCGCGTGCTTGAGCATCGCCGAGCCACGATCGCGGCGCATCTGTGAGCAAGAGGTCTTCGCCAAGCAGTTCGCGACATATCGTGGGGAGGTAGCCGCCTAGACCTCGGTTTTCGATGACCGAAGATCCAATCGCGTTGACGACGAGTGCCGGATTGGCACGGCATGCGTGGACCAATCCGCTCGGGCCATCGAATGCCGACGGTTCCAGCTCCAGCGGGTCTGATCTTGCCCCCTCCGTGCATCGCACAATGACATCAATCGGCTTGAGGCCTTCGAGAGTCTTGAGGAAGACAACTTCTCCCGCCACGCGCAAGTCGCCGCTTTCTACAAGATGGTATCCAAGATAGCGCGCAAGATAGGAATGGCTGAAATAGTCCGGATGATCAGGACCCGGCGTAAGCAGGGCAATATTTGGCTCCGTGCGGCCGCTCTGGCCCTCGATCAAGGACTGAAAATCCTGAAAGTGCCACGAAAGCCGTCGCACGTTGCATTCAGCAAGAATATCGCCGGCAACATCGGCATGCATGACGCGATTGGCTATCGCATAAGCGATGCCCGCCGGCGTCTCGGCGTGATTATCGATGACGCGCCATTGACCATCATGACCGCGCGCGATGTCGGCAGCATAGAACTGCAAGTGACCATTTGGCGGGACTATGGCGCGGCAACTTCTCAGATAGGCGGGATCGGCAAAGACCAGACCGGGAGGCAAAAGACCGGAGCGCAACAGCTTTTGGGGCCCGTAGATATCTCCCAGCATGACGTTGAATAGTTGCGCCCGCTGTACGAGCGCTTTCTCAAACCATTTCCACTCCTCCGTGGAAATAATGAATGGCATCAAGTTGAGTCGCCACTGTTGAGGGGGCGCGCTCGGGTCGGCATAAATATCGTGCGCAAGACCGGTATCACTGACTTGTCGATCAAGCCGACGTGCGCGCGCTCGTCGTTCGCGCGACGGAAGACCGTCAAACGCCGCGATCAACGGAGCCCAATGCGGCCGGATTGCCCCGGTGTTGTCGACCAGTTCGTCAAAAGTACCGGTCGGGGGCCGATAGTCGGACAGAAGTTCAGCCGGCTTGGACGCAACCGATTTCGTATTCGTGATCATTCCCAATGAGGCGTTCCATGCCGGCTTTGTGGTCGCTAGGATGGCCTCACTTTAGGCTTTTGTACCCGTTGGCACCAGTCCAAGACGGCCATCTGACGATTATGGCAGTGGGAAGTTCTCCCGTTTTGCCATTTCCGTTATATATGGGACGTCGGGTGACGCGAAGCACCGGCATTATGAGTGGTTTTTGCCCCATCGACGACGATCACGCGCGTCGAAGATCCAATGTCAGAGGGTAGTCCGCGTTGATTATGCTGTTATTTGTGGTCATCGTCGGGCCGGCGGTGTGTCCGAAGTTTTCGAATCGGGCCAGGCGGCGGCCCTCCGCCTCGTAGGCGTTGACAGGGTAGAGTTCGAAATTTCGACCCCCGGGATGAGACACATGGTATCGGCAGCCCCCAATGGAGCGCCCTGACCAAGTATCGACGACGTCGACCGTCAACGGAACGTGCGGTGCAATGGTCGGATGGAGCACCGATGCGGGGCACCAGGCGCGATAACGTATGCCTCCCACGAACTCGCCGGATATACCGGTGGCCGTTAACGGTAGAAGACGACCGTTGCATACAGTTGCGTAGCGGCTGCCGTTCTGACCGCTGACGCGGACCTGGATTCGTTCGAGCGAAGAATCGACATAACGCGCGGTGCCGCCGGTAACGCCTTCCTCGCCAAGCACGTGCCATGGTTCGAGCGCCTGGCGCAATTCGACCGACAAGTCTCCGGCTTGAATGGTTCCATAAAGGGGAAAGCGAAATTCGAAGTGTGGGTGAAACCATTCGCTCTCGACCGGTAAACCAGCCGCTTTCAGGTCGTCTACGACGTCAAGGAAGTCAGCCCAGACGAAATGCGGCAACATGAAGCGATCGTGGAGGGCAGTGCCCCATCGCACCAAGGGAGCGCGGTAAGGGTGCTCCCAAAATCGCACGATCAGCGCCCTGAGCAGATGTTGTTGCGCAAGGCTCATGCGCGCGTGCGGAGGCATTTCGAATGATCGGAACTCGATGAGGCCCAGCCGTCCGGTTGCGCCATCCGGCGAGTAGAGCTTGTCGATGCAGATTTCCGTGCGATGCGTATTGCCGGTAACGTCAACAAGAAGATTGCGGAAGATACGATCAACCAGCCACGGCGGAATGTAGCCTGCGCCGGGCCGCGGTATCTGCGCCAGGGCAATCTCCAATTCATAGAGGCTCTCGTGGCGCGCTTCGTCGACCCGCGGCGCCTGGCTGGTCGGTCCGATGAAAAGCCCTGAGAACAGATAGGAAAGCGACGGATGGTTCTGCCAAAAGGTGACGATGCTGGCGAGAAGGTCCGGCCGGCGGATGAACGGGCTGTCCGGAGGCGTGAGCCCGCCAAGTACGATGTGATTGCCACCACCCGTGCCCGTGTGCCGTCCATCGAGCATGAATTTTTCGGTGCCCAGACGCGACAGCCGCGCTTCTTCGTAAAGCGTAGTGGTGATGTCGATCGCCTCGTCCCAGGTGGTCGATGGCTGTACGTTGACTTCGATCACACCCGGATCCGGCGTGACCTTGATGACGTTCAGCCGGACATCCGATGGCGGCGTATAGCCCTCGATATGAACGGGTAGTTGCGTGTTTCGTGCGGCCTCCTCGACGGCGGCGATAAGCGCCGCATAGTCTTCTGCGTCCTCGAGCGGCGGCATGAAGACACACAGGTGTCCATCGCGAGGCTCGACTGTGAGCGCGGTGCGAACGGATCCGTTGATTTCACTTGTACTCGCGCGTGGGGCCGGTGCGGCCTCCAAAGTTGCAACGCGGCGACGCTGCAGCAGGGTTTGACGCTCCGGCAACGGCGGTGCGGGCGAGAATGGATCGCGCGGAAACACCTCGGCCAAGTCGGATGATGGCAGGAAGGGCAGGGAGCCGAGCGGCAGTCGAAATCCTGCCGGAGAGTCTCCCGGCAACAGAAAGAGTTTGTCGCGGCGCAAGGCCCAGCGTTCGGTCACCCACCTCCGCCCGCGATCCTGCGATTGTGCGGCCTGGATAGGCAGAACGTAGCTCGCCGGTTTATCGAGGCCACGATTGAAGACCCTCACGACACGTGCGCGTTCTGCCGGATCCGAGAGGCGGTTGTCACCCGGGGGCGTATTGATGGGAAGCTTTTGCTCAACCAGCGCGAAGTGACCGGCATCTTCGTATGCCGGGATGGTGCTGTCGGCAGGAAGGGCAAGTTGCGTGCACAGGTGACTGACAAAAGTTTGAGCGTCCGTGATGCTTGCTTTGGTCGGCGTTGCTTCGCGGGCAATGAGGCTTGGATTCTCCCATAATGGCTCACCGTCGGCGCGCCAATAGATGGCAAAGTTCCAACGCGGCAGTTGCTCGCCGGGATACCATTTGCCTTGACCGTAGTGGAGCAGACCGCCTGGTGCAAAACGGTGTTGTAACCGGCGGACCAAATCCTCCGCGAGCAGGCGCTTGTGGGGCCCGACCGCGGCAGTGTTCCACTCCGCGCCATCCATGTCATCGATGGATACGAATGTCGGCTCGCCGCCCATGCTCAGCCGCACGTCTCGTTCGCGCAATCGTGCGTCTACCACGCGTCCCGCCGCAACGATTCGTTCCCAAGCTGCATCGGCGTAAGGTTTCGTCACGCGCGGCGACTCTGCGACCCGTCTTATCGCCAAGTCGAAACTGAACTCGACTTCGGCTGCTTCGTGGCTTCCGGAAATGGGCGCCGCGCTCGATGGTGATGGTGTGGCAGCAAGCGGAATATGCCCTTCGCCCGCCAGCAGCCCGGATGTCGGATCGAAACCGATCCAACCCGCGCCCGGCAGGTAGATTTCCGTCCACGCATGGAGGTCGGAGAAATCGACGGCCGTACCGGAAGGACCATCGAGGGAGGGAACGTCCGGCGTGAGCTGAATGAGATAACCCGAGACAAAACGAGCGGCGAATCCAATATGGCGCGCAATTTGAACAAGCAGCCAGCCGGAATCGCGGCACGACCCCGACCCTTTGCTCAGTGTGTCTTCCGTCGGTTGCACGCCCGGTTCCATGCGGATCAGATATTTGATGTCCTTCTGCAGGTGACGGTTGAGATTGCAAAGAAAATCGATCGACGTTGACGGCGTTCGATCGAGTCCGCGCAAATATGCTTGCAATCGCGGTCCCGCAGTTTCAGCCTTGAGGTAAGGCTGCAATTCCTCGCGCAACTCCGGTTCATATTGAAATGGCCAATCCTTGGCGCTTTCCTCCACGAAGAAATCAAATGGATTGATGACGGCCATGTCGGCGATCAGGTCGATTGTCACCGATAACTCGGTCGTCTTCTCAGGAATGACAACCCGGGCCAGATAATTCCCGAATGGGTCCTGCTGCCAATTGATAAAATGTTGCGTCGGGGATAACGACAGCGAGTAGCTGAGAATTGGCGTGCGGCAGTGCGGCGCCGGCCGCAGTCTTATCACCTGCGGGTTGACCGCAGTTCGACGGTCGTAACGATAGCTTGTGCGGTGGGTCAGGGCGACGTGGAGTGTCATTTTGCTTCGATGCTGTTGCTCGACGGTAATTTCGTGCCGACGATCGGTGTGGTCAGGCCTGCGACTGACTTTGCGACGCTTGTGCTGTTTCGGAGTAGCCAAAAAAAGACGTAGCCAGGTCGTTGGTCAACGCCATGAGGCCGCGCTGAATCTCATCGTTTGTGCCATGTAAATTCGCAACCAGATATTGGTCCCCTGCAGCCTGCTGAAGGATTTCGATCATGGCCATCGACCGTGTTTGCGCCGAACTCACCTGCAGCAGCTGGAAGTCCGAGCACAGTTCGTTCAGCATGAACTGAATTTGACGGAGGCAGTAATTGATCGATCGCGGATGGTGAGGGTTGACCAGGAGGAACCTTGCCACTCGGTTGGGGTCCGGGCCGCGCTGTTCAATTCGATGATAAGTTTGATAGGCCGCCGCAGATCGCAGGATCAATGACCAGAACACGGCATCCGCCACCTGATTGGTGGCATTCGTTTTGAGCTGGGCGAATTTGACGTCCAGCAAACGGCTGGTCTGGTCTGCACGCTCGATCATCAGCCCCAGCAGGAAGAATCGCCATCCCTCGCCACGATAAAGGGTGCTGTCGGCTACACCGAGTTGCGCACAGCAACCGTGCTTGATTTGGCTACAGGTACGGGACAGCCGGATGGGATCGAGATCGGCATCCGATATGACCAAAAAGCGATTGTAGAATTCGTTTAATTGGACCCACATTTCCGAAGGGATGGTGGCGCGGAGCGCGCGCGCATTCTCGCGGGCCGCGCGCAGCGTGAACCGGACTGAACCCGGATTGTTAATGTCCGCCATATAGAATTTGAGAACATTCTTGAAAGATGTGTCCGCGTACAGGCTCGCGAATTTTTCCTGGTCGGAATGCAGCGTCACCAACCAGGCCCACGATACGTCCTCGGCACGTGCACGATCGTAGGCCATGTGTGTTTCGATGATGCCGGCAAGACTCGATGCGCGTTCGATATAACGCGCAAGCCAGAAGAGGTTCTCGGCATAGCGAGCAAGCAGGCTCACGTCGTCTCCTCCTCGAGAACCCAGGTGTCTTTGGTGCCGCCTCCTTGCGAGGAATTGACAATGATCGATCCGCGCTTGAGGGCGACCCGCGTCAGTCCGCCGGGCAACACCCAGGTGTCGCGGCCGGTGATCGCATAGGGGCGCAGATCGACATGGCGGGGTTCGACTTTGCCGTCGACGAGCGTCGGGCAGACGGACAGATCGATCATGGGCTGACTGATGAAGTTTCCAGGATTGGCCTTGATCTGGCGCCGGCATTGTTCAAGTTCAGCCGCGCTGGCTTTCGGTCCGATCACAATGCCATATCCACCGGACTCGCCCACCGGCTTGACCACCAGTTCGCCGAGATGGTCGAGTGTATAGGACAGCCCGTCCGGAGTTCCGCAGATGTGGGTCTCGACATTTCTCAAGATGGGCTCCTCGGACAAGTAATACCGGATGATTGCCGGTACATAGGCGTACACCGCCTTGTCGTCCGCCACCCCCGTTCCGACCGCATTCGCCAGCGTTACATGGCCCTTGTGCGACGCACGCATCAGCCCCGCCACGCCGAGCATGCTTTCCTTGTTGAACACTTCGGGATCGAGAAAGTCGTCATTGATGCGTCGATAGATGACGTCGACCGGTTCGAGACCGGCGAGCGTGCGCATGAAAACATGATCATCTTCGACGACGAGATCGCGACCCTCGACCAGCGGCACGCCCATCTCGCGCGCCAAGAAGACGTGTTCGAAATAGGCTGAATTATACACGCCCGGCGACAGCAGAACGATCGATGGATTGTCGCTCCTGGGCGGCGCAACCTCGCTGAGTTTGGCCATCAGCATTTCGCCGTAGTTCGAGACCGACCTGATCTTGACGCCACGCATCAAGTCCGGAAATGCGCGCTGCATCAGATGGCGATTTTCGACGACATATGACACGCCGGATGGCGAACGCCCATTGTCCTCCAGAACGCAAAACTCGCCCTTGCGATCACGAACGAGGTCGATGCCGTTGATATGCATATAGGTTTTGCACGGCGGATTGAGACCCTGCATCTCGTCGCGGAAGTTCGCATTTCCAAGGACGAGGCGCTTGGGAATGACACCGTCCCGCAATATCTTCTGGTCGTGATAGATGTCCCATAGAAATGAGTTGAGGGCACGCACGCGCTGGATCACGCCATTTTCCAGCGTGCTCCACTCCTTCGCGGTGATAATGCGCGGCAGGACGTCGAAGGGCAGAATGCGGTCGATCGCATCCTTGTCGCTATAGACCGTGAACGTGATTCCCTGGTTGAATAACTCAATCTCCGCATCTGTCGCGCGTGCGACGAGCGTGGCAATATCCAGATTCCGAAGTCGATTGCGAATTTGCTCAAGTGCGCTGTCACGCTGCAGTCCATCGCGCATCAGTTCGCAGAAAAATGGTGCGTGATTGTAGTCGTCGAGCGGACCGGATAATTTTGGTGGGTGCAAGTTGCGACTCTATCCACGATGTTTGTGCGCAACCATAGTGCAGGTGCGCGAGGTTTGCGAGATATTACTGCGCCTGTGAGCAATCTTGAACCTTTCAGGGCCCAAAGATTACGAGTCCGGAGCGGCCATGTCGGCGCCCCGGGTAACGGCCGCTACAGCAGATATTGTTCCTTGATGGCCCTCCCAAGCGTATTGTTTGCCTTGATGAATTCGGCAATGAATTCATGCAGGCCCTGTTGGAGAAGCAGGTGATATTTGACATCAAGAATACGCGCAGTGTTGTCGGCGCGTTCGATATATACGCCGAGCCGTGAAAACCAAAACGCGTCGTTGCGCAACATGGTGCGATAGGCCGAGCCGTCGTAACGTAACGAGGAGTCCTGTACCCAACGAAGGAATTGGGTAATTTCTTCGCGTGACTTGCTTGCGCCGTTTTAAGGGTCGTGAGCAATTCGTTCGGATAATTCTCCACCGGCGCAATGCGGTGACGCGCAAACAGTTCTGGAAATAGCCGAAGCATGATCTCACGGTTTTCCAGCATGTAGGAAACGCTGGAGGAAGTACGCGCATTGTCTTCCAGCACATAGAACGTTTCGGCGTCGACGCGCACGATGTCGATGCCGCCAATGTGCACGTAGATATCATGCGGAACAGCCTGGCCCGTCATCTCGGGCCGGAACGCCGGGTTCTGGACTACCAGGTCTTCCGGCACGATACCGGCCTTGAGGATTTCCCTGTCCCTGTAGACATCGCGGACGAAGGCGTTGAGCGCCTTTGTGCGTTGCTCAAGGCCGGCACTCACTTTTTTCCATTCGGCCGCACCAAGGATGCGGGGGATCACATCGAAAGGAATGAGGCGTTCTTGTGCGTCGGCGTCACCATAAACCGCAAACGTGATGCCGATGCGCCGAAACAGCAATTCGGCCTCGCGTTGCCGGTGGTCGAGCGCGTCCGGTGGGGTTTCGGCAAGCCAGCGCGATAGTTCGAGGTAGGGCGGACGAAGGCGACCGTCCATGCCGTTCATTTCATCAAAGACCGACACCATTGGCCACCCTCCTTGCAAGGGTGCCAATGCAAGGATTACGCCAAATACAATGACGCGATTTGTTCTGCGGATTGCCGTTTCTGCCTATAATTTAGGCGGCGGTGACTAGTCCTTCATCGACTCGACCATAGGGGGCGGTTTGAAACCCGCCCCTACATGGGGCATCTCTTGAGGGGTTATTGTTCGTCGCGGCTATTGGGGGACGTGGATTTTGTGCGCTTTGCCTTGCAGCGCTTTAGTGGCAAGTTAAGGGCGCTACGGGTGCACCGGGGGGCCATGGGCACCCCGAAAAATGCCCAAAGAAAAGCCCCCCAAAAAGGAGTCCCATGACCGGTTCGAACTCATCCCGCCAGCATCTTGTGACCGCCGCCGTGCTGGTGATCGGCGACGAAATCCTCTCCGGGCGTACCAAGGACAAGAACATTGGCTACATCGCCGAATATCTGACCGCGATTGGGATTGACCTTTCCGAGGTGCGGGTGGTTGCCGACGATGAGCCGGCGATCGTCGAGGCGGTCAATGTGTTGCGTACGCGGTACGACTACGTGTTCACAACCGGCGGGATTGGTCCAACCCATGACGACATCACGGCCGAATGCGTCGCCAAAGCGTTCGGTGTGGCGATCAACCATGATCCGCGCGCCGTCAAGATCCTTACGGAGCGCCTCGCCCAGACCGGCAGCGAAATGAACGAAGCACGCATGCGCATGACGCGCATTCCGGAAGGAGCCGAACTCGTTCACAACAAAGTGTCTGCAGCGCCGGGGTTCTGGCTTGGCAATGTCATCGTTATGGCGGGCGTGCCTTCGATCATGCAGGTCATGCTTGATGAAGTGGCGCCCAAGCTCAAGACCGGTGTGCGCATGTTGTCGGACACTGTCCGTGCTGACGCCCGCGAGGGTGACATCGGTACACCCCTTGGCGCCATCGCAAAGGCGCATCCCGAAGTGTCGATCGGGAGCTATCCGTTCTTTGACGAAACGCGCGGACCAAATACCAATGTGGTCCTTCGGGCCCGCGATCAGGCGAAGCTCTCGGCAGCCAAAGCAGAGGTCGAAGTGATGCTGCAGCGCGTGCGGGGAGCGCAGTAACAAAGTAGTGCCACGGTGGACAACCAGGAGGCAACAGATGTCGTTTAATGACAATCCGCTCTATCCATCGCGCCGTTCTCTCATCGGCAGCGCGTTCGCGGCCGGAGCCCTTGGCCTTGCCGGTGGTCCCGCCGTGGCCCAGGAACTGGCGCCGACGCCTGAATGCCACGACGAGCCGACCGAAGCCCAGATCGAGGGCCCGTTCTACACGCCGCGGTCGCCTGAGCGCGCCGACCTTCTGGAGCGTAATGCAAGGGCCCAGGTGATCGACCTGTCGGGCTTTGTGCTCACGCGCACGTGCCAGCCGGTGCCGCGTGTTCTCGTCGATCTCTGGCATGCCGACGACCGGGGCGACTACGACAACCGGGGTTATCGCTATCGCGGCCACCTCGTGACCGACGCGAAGGGGCAATTTCGCTTCCGCACCAACGTGCCGGGCCTTTATCCGGGCCGCACGCGACATTTTCATGTCAAGGTCCTGTCGGTCGGGCGCCAACTGCTGACCACGCAGCTTTATTTCCCGAATGAACCCGGCAATGCCCGTGACGAGTTCTTCCGGCGCGATTTGACGATGCGCACCGCGGACGCAGGTCCGGAATTGGCGGCGCGGTTCGATATCGTGCTCAACCTGCGTTGAGCCCTGAAAGACGCACGTCTGAAAGACGCACGTCAGAAAGACGCATAATGGCGAGCCAGCCGGCCGAGGAGCCGCAGCAACAAATGCCGGCGCGGGCCATTTCGATTTCCTGGGACGAGTTGCACCGTGATGTGCGTTCGCTCGCCGTGCTTCTGGCGAACGAAGGGCCGTTCGACATCATCGTGACCATTGCGCGGGGTGGGCTCGTTCCGGCCGCGATCCTGGCGCGCGAACTCGGGATTCGATTTATCGATACGGTTTGTGTTGCGAGTTACCAACATGCCAGGCGGGGCGAGCTGCAACTGCTCAAAAGCGTCTCGCTCGACGTGATGACGGCGAGCGGTGGGAGCGGCAAGGGCGTGTTGATCGTCGACGACCTGGTCGATACCGGCAAGACTGCGCAACTCGTGCGCGGGCTGTTGCCGGAAGCATATTTCGCGGCCGTCTATGCAAAGCCGATGGGCCGTCCGCTGCTGGATATTTTCGTGACCGAAGTCGCGCAGGACAGCTGGATCCATTTCCCCTGGGATACCGGTCTTGCCTTCCAGGCGCCTATTCGCGACAACGGAGCGTAGAAACCGCCTGAAATCCCCGGTATTCACAGACCTGACCTTCCCGCGTCATATTCCGGTAGACATTAATTTCTAGCATTTTAGCGGCTTCGGACTCATTCAAAGGAGGGCGGTAATATGTTGAGGCGTATTCAACCTTCTCCGCCCATCACAGCAAGTTCCACACCTTGCCCGCAATGTGGCGCACCGATGCGCATCGAGTCAGTCGAGTCCGACTTAAATTCGCGGAATGCGGAGCTGCATCGATTTCAATGTATGGAATGCGGTCTGCCGCGAACCTATGCCTTTGAACTCGGGCACGCCGCCACCTTCTAACCTTCCCTCATTAGCATCACTTGTTAGCATCACTTGCACTTCGTGGGTCCCTTGCGCCGCAGGACTATCTTGCTTTTGAAAGGAAATTCCGCAACATCGGTGCGACCCGCAGGAAGCGGTCGCGATCCAGATCCGACCAATCTCCTGAGCGTTTTGCCTTGCCCAGCTGCTTCTCGCAAAGGAGTTCCGCCATGGATGCCGCAACGCCAAAGCCGGTCCGGCGTTCGCATGTCGTGCGTCCGGCCACGATGGAGTGGCGGAAAACACGTTTTCCGGGCTGCGAAATCAAGACTTTGCTGTTCGATCCGGATAGCGGCCTGATCACCGCCCTCACGCGCTTTTCGCCTGGTGCCGTATTGCCTGACCACGAGCACGTGAAGATCGAACAGACTTATGTGCTCGAGGGGCGCCTGCTGGACCTGGAGGGTCCGGACGCTGGGCTCGAAGTCGGTCCCGGCGAATTCGTCTGGCGGGATGCAGGCTCGCGCCACTCCGCGGTCGCGCCGGAAGGCGGCATCATGCTCGCGATGTTTCAAATCCCCAACAAATTTCACGAACACGATGGGCGTATCGTGGATTCCAACGGGCAAGACTGGGAAAGTGCCTGGGGCAGGCTCTACAAAGACGAAGCAACTCATTGATTCTAGTGTGGGGGATGCGGGCGTGGCGAAATGGTAGACGCAAGGGACTTAAAATCCCTCGGGCCGAAAGGCCTGTGCCGGTTCGAGTCCGGCCGCCCGCACCAATTGAGACAGCCCCTCAATCCAACTTCTTGGTCAGGAGCCAGCTGGAACTGCGGCCTGACAGGTAGCGCGAGCCGCGGCGTTTGGAGACGATGCCGGCAAAACCCATCTTACATGCCTGGTGGAATACCGCCTCTCCCTCGCGTTCGAAGTGCGGATTGAACCGGATCTCGGTGGGCAGCTTGCGCAGCAGATGCGCCAGCGCCCGCTTGCGATCTTCGATGCTGTCTCGGCGTGTATCGAACCCATTTACTTCCAGCAAATCAAAGGCATGAAGCGCAAATGCACCGTCTGCGTCCTGGTCGCGTGACCGGTTCACACGGGCGAAACCATCGGCATCGCATCCGACCACCTCGCCGTCGATGATGCAGGAACGTATCGGCAGCATTCCGACGGCTTCAGCGACATGTGGAAAGCGTATAGTCCAATCCTCGCCGCGGTGATTGAACAGGCGTACCTGCGGGCCATCGCGGCGCGCCACCATGCGGCGTCCGTCCCGCTTGACTTCGTGCAACCAGTTGTCGCCGGCCGGCGGCAACATGGCGATGCACGGAAGGCAAGGCGCGACGAACTCAAGATCGCCGGCGGGTGCCTGTTGTTGCGGCTGGATCTGTGGTTGCGACATAATCTGTGGTTGTGGCATGGTGCGGCGCATAGATTTCGGGTGCAGCAGGTCAACAAGTCAGCGCGCGACGCTGCCTGAATCCGTATTTAAGGTCGATGGCTAAGGATCGGCAACGATGGGGATGCGACTTGTCCACAACGTTTGTCCAGTTGTGCAAGGAATGGTATGCGGCGGGGTGGCAAAGCCTCCGGAAATACCGATGGATTCGTCGTCGTCCGTCGCAATGCAAGCGTAGGTATGATTGTGATGTGGGTTGCCGTCGCTATTTTCGCCATTGATCCGGAGTGGGCTGTTTCTGCGGATCTTCCCTGCGAGTATTGCCAGGCCGCCGCAAATGGCCGAAACGGTCAACCTCCGTCTGCGGCGATTGGGTGGGGGCGGCCGGAGGCGCGACGACGAGGTCCGGCGAGGCGAATAGGTGGGTAAAATCTGCAGGTTCGGTACCCGCCCTCACCCCTCGCCAGCGGTCGACGACGGATGCCATGAAGTCGGTGCGAAGATTGGGATTTACGATAGTTGGATCGACACCGCCCGTATCGCTCCTGGGCAACATGTCACGCGACAATTCCTTGAATTTCAGGCGCACCGGCATGGCGACGCCTTCGCCAAAGGCAAAAACCTCGCGTGGTCCAAGTGACGGCAGAAATGAGAGCAGATTTGTTGCCGTGTCGGGTACCGTCGTTTTAACAAGGGCTTGGTCTTTGTCGTTGGTCAAACGCATTGCAAAGAGCGTGCTGCATTGCGACAAGATGGTTGGATCGAGTTCGCTTGGTCGCTGTGTAATCAGGCTCAGGAAGACACCATATTTTCGTCCTTCCTTGGCGATGCGGGCAATGGATTGGCGAGTTGGGTCAAAGCCGCGGCTGTGATCGGCGGACACATAGCGGTGAGCTTCTTCACATACGACCAAGATCGGGGAAACGCCATCGCTCCACAAGCCGAGCTCAAAAGCCATCCGGCACAGCACGGACACGACCGCATCAAGCACGTCGGACGGAAAGCCTGCAAACTGCATGACCGTCATCGGCACGCCTTTCGCCGGCACGCGAAAGAGGTGAGACAAGACCTCCGCCATGGTGTCGCCACCGACATTGGCGTTTTCGAACATGAAGGAATGGCGTGGATCGTTGCAGACTGTCTCGATACGCGTCATGAGTTTGTAATAGGCCAGCCGCGAAGATCGATTCTCAAGCTTGCCCATTCGCTCATTGAGCAGCAACATAATTTCCGAAATACGGAATGGAAAAGGAGTATCAATCGTGAAGGCGGCATTCTTGGAACCGGTGCGCCTGATCGTGCGATCGCTGGCGCGGCCATTTTCCGCGTAAGCGGCTTTGGCAAGCGGAATGACCTCAGCGAGGTATTCGATCTCCTCCTCCATCCCGGAGCGCATGCCGAAGAAGATGTTGACGAGTTCCTCAAAATTGAAGAGCCAAAAGGGAAGTTTTAGATTTTGGCGATCAATCACCTGCGCTTTGTCGCCGAAACAATGGCCATATTCATTGTGTGCGTCCAGGACGAAGATCCGCAAATCGGGACGGGCCTTGAGTATCTCATGCAGAATAAGCGCGACACCGCTCGATTTGCCGACGCCCGTCGATCCCAGGATAGCGAAATGCTTGTTCAGCATGTTGTCCACGTCGACGTTGGCGACGATGGACTGGTGTTGGTGGAGAGTGCCGATATCGATGGTATTTGACGCCGCCAACTTGAATGCCAATCGCAATTCTGCTGCGCCGATGGGAATTGCGCCATCTCCGATCGACGGATAGCTGACGACGCCGCGATGAAACTTCGCGTTGGGCGCGCCGTAGTCTTGGATTTCCCCGAGCATATCTAGTTCGGCTGTCACCATGGAGCCTTGATCAGGGGTGGCGCCATGGTTCTGAAGCGACACATTGGTAACCGTCCCCATCAGCAAGGATTTCTTCACGCGGACGCCCAGGAAATTTCCGACCGTGACGCATTGGGATTCGCCTTGGGATCCACTTCGAGATTCACTTCGAGATTCTTGGGCGCATGCAGACGGTCCAGGCAGGCCGATCGCCAGCTGCGACCCTTGCACAGAAATAACTCGTCCGAGAGGCTCTTGATTTGGTTGTGGCTGGGGTTGATCCCCGGTCAATTGAGAATCCGTCATCGCGGCCCCCGTTTCGCCTCGCATTGATGCAATGGCGCTATCGTCTTTAATGGATGTAGATACCGCAATGGTGCTTAGGCTTCGTTAAGTCGAAGCACGCAATTCTAAAGCGATTAATCCGTCGCAAACCATATCAGCACGGGTAAGTTGGTATCGTGTTGTGGTTTTGCGGATTGCAAGGGCCCAATTCTCTCATAATTTCTTACCTTTACTATTGTTTTGCCATGATTTTGTCCCGGGAGGCGCATGATGTCTCACGTGGTGAGTATTGTAGCGTGATCGGGGAGTAACCATGGCCAAACCAGCAGTCATTTTGATCGGTGCAGACAAGGGCGGAGTCGGCAAGACGACCGTATCTCGGACTTTGCTTGACTACTTCAATTCTAATCATGTGCGCGCGCGCGCATTCGATACGGAAGTCCCGCGCGGAACACTCAAACGCTTCTATCCGGACTTAACCGACATTGTGGACGTGACCTACGTTCCCGACCAGATGAAGATCTTTGACACGATCCATTCTGCGCAGGTTCCGGTGACGTTGATCGACATACGTGCCGGTCTCCTGTCACCGACATTGCGGGCACTTCGTGATATCGGATTTATCGACGCGGCGAAGAAGGATCAGCTTACGTTTGCGGTTTTCCACATCCTCGGGCCATCGATCGCTTCGCTCGATGAAATTGCGGAGACGGCGGCCTATTTGGGGGATGCCCGTTACCTCATGGTGAAGAACTTCATCAATGAGACGCATTTCTTCGAATGGGACGAGGCGACGCATGCGACCTATTTCAAGAGCATCAAGGGCGCGGTGGAAATCACCATTCCCAAACTTGCCGAGATGGCGATGGAGCAGGTCGATCATGCATCGTCGCCGTTCCTGAATTTTGCGGCCAACAAGAAACCGAATGGTGAACCGGCATCCTATTCCTTCGTACTTCGGGGATATGTCCGGCATTGGCTCAACAATGTCTATGCTGAATATGAACGGGTCGGCATTCTCGATATTGCGCGCGGAGGAAAGGAATCATCGGGCGAAACGTCGAGCCGTGAAGTGCCCGGCAAGGCGCGTCCGGTCGCAAGGGTCGCAGAGGCCGCAGCGAGCTAGGGATTGTCGGGAATTGTGGGGTCGCGGCGCCCGGGCTCTCGATCCCGGGTATCGCGGCGTTCCGGCACATCTGTCGGTGATCGTGTCGCCTGGACCGATTTTGTTCAGATGCGCGGCGGTTCGACGTTGGGGACGTGCGGAGCGAGTGTCGAGTTGTAAGGGGGCGGAGTGTGATGACAGTTGCATCTTGTGAGATAGAATCGACGATCAAGGCGACGGGTTTTTCCGAACTCTATGGTCGCAAGACGAGGCCGCTCTATGTTGTATGTTCCCCCATACGCGGCGTGGGCAAGACATTGGTGTCCCGGTTGCTTACCGAGATGCATTTCATAGATGAAGAGCCGGTGACCGCATTCGATCTCGCGGACGAAGGGCCTCAAATGGTGGACTTCCTGCCGGGAAGTACCGCAGTTTCAGACATAGGCGACATCACGGGTCAAATGGCGTTTTTCGATAGACTGATCTCCGATAACGATTCGGCAAAGGTCATCGATCTCAGCCATCGCACGTTCAAGAATTTTTTTCTTGTCGTCAACAAAATCGGGTTCTTCGAAGAAGCGCGCAAGCGGTCGATCGAGCCCGTGATCCTATTTCTGATTGACCAGGATCCGAAGGCGGCCAAGGCCTATGCCATCCTGCGGCGCTGGTTTGCCGATATCGCGCTCATTCCGGTGCGCGGCCAAAAAGCGGTGGCTGGACAGCGCATCTTGGAAAGCTTTCCAGTGTCGCGTGCGGTGCCGCTTTCTGTCGACGTTCCGGTGCTGTCTCCTGCCTTGACGGCACTTTTGGACCAGCAATCATTTTCATTTTCGCAGTTCTGGAACCGATCGATTGAGCGCCTTCCCGAGCATCTGGATGATGAGTTGCGCCACTGGATGAAGCGTGTATTGCTTCAATTTCGCCAGATTGAGTTGTGTGTGATGTGCGACGGAATTCTATCATCATTGTTCCCGAAGGATCCCGCGCCGGGCAAACTTGAGATGCCGGGCATCTCCGGGCAAGCCTGATGATGTAACCTCAGGGTTGTGTGCACAGCTGCTGCGATCACCATTGTGGCCTATTGTCGGCGCATTTGTATTGCAATAGGAGCATAGGAACCGATCCCGGGAAGGGATGTGCAGGCAGGACCGCTGCGCGGTAGCGTCGGGGAAGATGTTCGATCAACTCATTACCGGTCGGATCGCAAACATGTTCCGCCGGCTGTTCAAGCCATTGCCGAAGTGCTTAGAACTCAAGTGCTTGGCGCCCAAATGCTTGGCGCCCAAGTGGCTGGCGCTCAAGTGCTTGGGGCTGGTGTGCTTGGCGCTGGCGGGATGCGCTTCGGCGGTCGAGGGCACAATGCTTTTTGGCGACACCGGCAAATACCAATATCACGATTGTGAGCAACTGGCGACGGCCGCCAAGACTCAGATCAAACGCGAGCAGGAGCTCAAGGAATTAATCACCAGGGCTGAAGGCGGGGCTGGCGGCATCTTTGTGAGCTTGTTGGCCTATAAGTCGGACTATGTCGCGGTTGAAGAGGACCTCCGCGTTATCGAAACGACGGCGCGTAACAAGAAATGTCCGACCTTGAACTCGTGGCAAAGCAACTCGGCCATTCAGTGACCTGAAGCTTGTATTGTAGCTCGACTCGCCGCAGCCGCAGGGAATTCGCAATAACGCTTAGGGACGACAGGCCTCAAGGGCGCCAGCCGTACAGCCAATCGTAGCGCCGCACGAGTTTATCGCCGCCCATGGTGAATCGCGCGAGCGTCCTTAGAAACGATTCATGCCGACCCATGTGGTAGATAATACCGTTACGACGAGCTGCGCGCTGCACCTTGGCGGTGCGCGTCAGGCGCGCCTTCTCGTATTGACACAGCGCTCCAGGGATATCGTCGGGTGCAAGTCCAAGCCACTTTCCCAGCACCGCCGCGTCTTCGATCGCCATCGCGGCGCCCTGGGCGAGATAGGGCAGCATGGGATGTGCCGCATCCCCCAGGAGCGTGACGGCCCCGCGGCTCCAACGCCGTAATGGCGCACAATCGAACAGTGCCCATTTCTGCCAATGTTCCGCTGCCCTCAACAAATCACGGACGTTGGCATGCCATGGGTCAGCTGAAAATCGGTCGAGCACATCCCGGCGCAGCCCGGAAGAACTCCATCCCGGTTCGTTCCACGCATCGCGTAAAATGGCAACGATATTGATCATGTTTCCGCCCTTGACCGGATAATGGACCAGGTGGGCGTTGTGACCAATCCAGAGGTTGACGGCGGGCGCGCGCATCTCGGCAGGGGCGGCATCTGCCGGTATCAACGCGCGCCACGCCGTATGGTGCGCAAACTTCGGCAAGTTTCTATGGCCGCATTGTCGACGAAGCGACGACCATAGTCCATCGGCGCATATCAGCATGTCACCGTCGTCCAATGACACGCTCATTCCACGCGAGACCTCAAGCATGACGCCACGGTCGTGAGCCGTAAAGGTGTCGATCTTGCTGCCGAGGCGAAGCTCGATGTTGGGGGAGGCGCTCGCCGCATCAGCAAGTGCCGTCTGCAGATCCGCGCGATGGATCACCCAGTAGGGCGCACCGTAGGTTTGTTCGACCGCCTTGCCGAGCGGTGTGCGGGCCAGGATGTGGCCGGTTCGCGCTATTTTGACGATTAGTTCTTCGGGGCAGACAACCTGCGGCTTCAACTGGTCTTCAAGCCCCAAGTCGATGAGGATGCGGCTCGCATTGGGCGAGAGCTGGATTCCGGCTCCGATCGGATCCAGCCGCTCAGCTGTTTCGAATACGACAACGCGAAATCCCCGGGCGGCTAACGATAGGCTGGCCGTGAGCCCGCCTATTCCCGCACCAGCTATCACGACGGTACGCGATGCGGGCACGGTCCCTCCGTGGATCAATCGAAAGCAGATTGCGCCAACGCACAGTCGGAGGGACTAGCGGCGTGCGGAGAAAGGCCGGTTCGATGGCGGAAGAGTGTCGAGCAATAGGGGCAGATGATTTCTTCAGAATCGCCCATGTCGAGGAAGATGTGTGGGTGATCGAAGGGTGGGGTGGCACCGATGCACTTGAATTCCTTGGTGCCTATCTCGATGACGCCGACGCCGGACGTGTTATGAAAATGAGGAACGACGTTATCCGCCATGGTGCGATTCGCTATTCTTGATGTTTTTGATGCTTTTGGGGGAGCCCGTCGGAAAGTTGAAGCAATCAGGTGTTTAGGTTTTTTGAAAGTGCACCATACCCCGAATGTCCGGGTACTTCCAGGGCGAGTGGAGCGCAATTAGCCGTAGTTTCAGTGGTTTTCAGCCTTTGCGGCGGTTGTTTGGCCATCCCCAGGGACAAATTTTCGGGTTTTCCCTGCGGGCATCTTGCTGGCACAATTGTGAGCTACCAACTGGGGGGATGTTTGCCAGTTGTCGGTACCCGCGCGCAATGCTTCGGGTGTTTCGCTTAGGGTTAAGCGAATTGACGACGAGAAGATGCCTAAAAGACGATAAGGAGATTGGATTAGATGGGCGGTTCGCGGATCGCAGTACCTCTGGGTGCAGCTTTTGCTTGCGCTATCGCCGCACTGTCATTGGTGCCGCAAGGTATCGAATCCGAATCGCTGCTGCAAGTGCAGGACAATCCTGCCGCTCTGGCAGACCACCAACTCTCCCGCTCCTTCAATGCGGAACGTGCCAACCGGGAGATCAACGCGGCGCTTGAGGTCGGCGACATTGACCTTGCAACAAGCTTTCTCGACCTTGCGCGGGACCGCAATATTGCCGTTGGCGGCGCGCTGTTAGCTCGCGTTAACGCTGCTAATTCAACGGTTGCGGTTGCAACGCGAACGGTGGGCAACTTTGGTCGCGGCTTCATCTTGGGCGAGTCCAATGATGTCGTTGGGCTTGCCGGCACCACGCTCAGCGATGTGCTGGTGATCGGCGACCTTCGCGACGCGATGCGTGAAGGCTCTCGGCTGGCGGTCGGGGAACCGGCGGACGAACTCGTTCTTGGCCTTGCTTGTTTGGGACTTGCCATAACGGCGGGAACCTATGCAACGCTCGGCGCGGCAGCGCCGGCGCGGGTCGGAGTCTCGGCCGTCAAGGCGGCGAGCAAGACCGGGCATATGAGCGCACATATGTCGGACTGGCTTGGTCGCTCCGTTCATGATGTGGTCGATTTGAGTGCGTTGAAACGCGTGAGCGTGAGTTCGACACTGACTGAGCCGACCGCCACGATGAATGCGGTCCGTCAAGCGGTGCGGACCGAGAAGGCCGACGACCTCGTGCGTTTGGCCGGCGATCTTGGACACGTACAGACCAAGGCCGGCGCACAGGCCGCAATGGATAGCCTCAAGATCGCGCAAGGGCCACGCGACGTGTCGCGTATCGCCGCATTGGCCGAAGCAAAGGGAACGCGGACACGTGCGATACTCAAAACGCTGGGTCGCGGCGCCATCGTGCTTTCGGCAAGCGCGTTAAGCCTGTTCTCCTGGCTGTTTGCCGCGGTCATGAGCGTCTGGGGGTTCTTCGCATCTTGCAAGCGAGCCGCCGAACGAGCGACCGAACGCTATATTGCCTATCGGAAGGCATGTGCCGAGCGTGCGCGAGCGCGTTTTGCCGCCATGATGGCTGCTCGGGCCTAGCAACGTACGATGCCAATGTTCCGCCGTGGCGACGTTGAGATCGCTTTTCTCGACGAAGGGGCGGGCGACCCGATTTTACTCGTTCACGGCTTTGCGTCGAATGCTGCGGTGAATTGGGTTTATCCCGGATGGGTCGCAACGCTCAACGGCGCCGGTCTTCGCGTCATCGCCCTCGACAATCGCGGCCACGGGTCGTCGACCAAGTGCTACGACCCTATAGCCTATCACAGCGCCACCATGGCCGAAGACGCGCACGCCTTGCTCGATCATCTTGACGTGCCGCGCGCCGACGTCATGGGCTATTCAATGGGCGCCCGCATTTCTGCATTTCTTGCCATGGCAAATCCTGAGCGCGTCCGCAGCGTCATCTTTGGTGGCCTCGGCAGCCATCTGGTCGATGGTGTCGGATTGCCGGTTTCGATTGCGGATGCTCTTGAAGCGCCGTCACTGGCGAGTGTTAGCGACGGGCAAGGTCGTGCCTTTCGAACGTTTGCCGAACAGACCGGCTCGGATCTGCGCGCGCTCGCGGCCTGCATTCGTGGTTCACGCCAGACAGTGACGCGCGAACAGGCGGCGGCAATTCGCATGCCGGCCCTGGTCGCCGTGGGGAGCCGCGATAACGTTGCGGGCTCGGGGGCTGCATTGTCGGCCCTCATGCCGAATGGGCAGTTTCTCGATATTCCGGGCCGCGATCACATGCTCGCAGTCGGTGATAAGGTGTTCAAGCAGGGGGTTTTGGCGTTCTTGCAACAAAGGCCCTAAACCGCCCTAAACCACCTCCCGCCGGTTTTGAGGCGCATGAATACCGTATCCCGACCGCTGGTGAGTTCGGGGACCTGGATGCCATCTGGTTCGAAAGGGATTGGTCCCCTATATGCTGATCCAGGACGGCAATTGTTAAGGCGGCAATTGTGTCGAACTATGTCCCTGATATATAGGACAAATTCTCGGGAGTTGCGTGATGGGTCGAGAGCAGGCAAAGGCGGCGAGCACGCTTGGCAAAGTCGATCCGGTGTGGACCCGGATTCGCCATGAGGCCGAAGAGATCGCGCGGCGCGAGCCGGAACTATCAAGTTTCATCTATGAAACCATCCTGCATCATGGAAACCTTGAAGCAGCGGTGGCGCATCGTGTAACCGAGCGGCTGGACCATCCTGACGTGTCGGCGGAACTCATCCGCCAAGCCTATGCGGAAGCGCTCGCCGCTGACCCCGATATTGGGACTTCGTTCCGCTCCGATATCGTTGCGGTGTTCGACCGCGATCCGGCCGCCGACCGTTTCATCGAGCCGGTCTTGTACTTCAAGGGCTTTCACGCCATCCAGACCCATCGTCTGGCGCACTGGCTGTGGGGGCAGGGCCGCAAGGATTTTGCCTATTATCTGCAAAGCCGGTCATCGGCGGCGTTCCAGACCGACATTCATCCGGCGGCGCCGATCGGTCGTGGCATTTTCCTCGATCACGCCACCGGCCTTGTGGTTGGTGAAACCGCCGTCATCGAAGACGATGTATCGATTCTCCACGGTGTTACGCTCGGCGGCACGGGCAAGGACCACGGCGATCGTCATCCCAAGATTCGATGCGGGGTGATGCTCGGCGCCGGCGCCAAGATCATCGGCAATATCGAAATTGGCCATTGCGCGCGCGTGGCGGCTGGTTCCGTTGTGCTCAAATCCGTGCCACACAACACCACCGTGGCCGGCGTACCGGCCAAGGTGATCGGCGAGGCCGGGTGTCCCGAGCCGTCGCGTAGCATGAATCAGATGTTCCCATCGACGGACATCTGAATACACGAGGAGCCGGGCTGGTGGACGTTCAAGAGGTCAGAAAACTCGACGCTTATCTCAAGAAGCTGTTCGGGAATGGGCGCGTGCGCGTGGTGCCGAAAGGCGCAAAGACGGCCGACGTGTTCGTCGGTGAAGAACGCATTGGCGGCCTCGTTGTCGATGACGAGGACGACGAGCGTTCATGGAATTTCGAGATCAAGATTACGCTCGGCGAGGCTGCCAATATCAAGAATTTGAAGGTGCTCGAGGCCTATCTCCGGCGCAAATTCGACAACGAAAAGATTCGCGTTGTGGCGAGGCCGCGCAAGACCGATTCCGCCGAAGCCTATATCGGCGAGGAACATATCGGCGTTCTCTTTTTCGACGAGAAGGAAACTCGGTCCTGCTATTTCGAAATGGCAATACTCGAACTTGATCTCGAGGACGTCAGGCTGGGCCGGTAATCGCGCGACTACGGCGCCTTGCCGGCTCCCATGCGGTGCATCCCGTAGCCCGCATAAGCCAGATCGCGTTCTTCACGCGAGATGGCGATATGCGGGACTGGTGGTCCCGGATATCGCGCGCCGAAAGAGGCGCGCTCATCCGGGCTACGCTCCCCCGGCGCCCATGCGGTGTAGCTTGAGCATGGCATGGACCGCTGCATTCGCAGGCGTTGCCACCCCGACTTCGCGCCCGAGCGCAACAACCTTGCCGGCAAGCCAGTCGAGTTCAAGCCGATTGCCTCGCTCCAGGTCGTGGAGCATGGAAGCCTTGAACCCGGGCGGTGTCGTGTCGGCAAAACTCAACTGTTTGTCGGCGTAATCGGGCTCGATCGGCACGCCTTTGGCGCGGCCCACACTCACGACCTCTTGCAACAGCGCATGGAAGAACATGCGCGTGTCCGGATCCTGCAAGATCGGCCCAAGGGACAAGCGCGTCGCGCTTGTCGCGCCCGATAGTGCCACCAGGAAAATGAACTTTTGCCAGCGCTCACGCTCGATGGCTTCCGATAGCATGATGTCAATGTTGGCTGCATGCGCCGCGTCGGTGAAGGCTTTGAGTCGCGCATCGAGTTTGCCGTCCCGGCGGCCGGTCACTATGCGGGCAAATTCGCTGGTATGCTTAACCACACCCGGAGCGGACATCACGCTTGCGATATAGGCGCTGCCGGGACACACGGTGTCGAGACCCAGAATGGGATCGAGCCGCTCCGGGCTGTCAATCCCGTTCTGTAGCGGGATGACGCGCGTGTCCGGCCCAACCAGCGGCCGTGCCTGCAAAGCCGCCTCTTCGGTATCCCAGAGCTTGACGGCAAACAGCACGACGTCAACGGTGCCAATCTTGACAGGATCGTCGGTCACGTTGGGGTGGGGTAGATGCAGATCGCCGAGGACGCTCTCGATCCGGAGCCCATTGGTCCCAAGCGCCTCAAGAGTCTTGCCACGAGCAATGAAATGTACCTCGTGTCCGGCGGCCGCCATCCTGGCGCCGAAATAACCACCGACAGCACCGGTTGCCATGACTGCAATGCGCATTTAGTGCTATTCCGCTTGGTGACTGATGGTATTGATCAGGCGTTCGATTTTGGCCGCGACAATACGCCAATCGCCAAGCCAATCGCGCGGAAATCGTACGATTACATCGGCCGTATTGATGCGCTGGCCGTAGAGGCACATGCCGGGTGTTGGCCCGGCGCCGTGGCGGCTGCAGCGCACCAGAAAATTGCCGGGCGTCTCCGCATCATAGATCAGATCTTCGCCCTGGTAGGGCGTGCCATCCGCAAACGCCAGCACGGAGAGCCCTTCCGGTCCTGGCACCGCACTGGCGCTCGTGTAACGCGGATAGATGTTTTTCACCCGCTCGGCCGGCGGCAGCGTATCGCCGGCGGCCGAAATTGTAACAAACAAGCGTTCGAGCGATTTTGTTGCCGCTCCTGGGGCAATTTGCGGTGAAACGACGGAATTCGATGCCGGGTCGGGCGGGTCGAGCGACGGCCACATAAAGGCGAGGTCCACCCGTTCGTGTTCGCCCGGATGGCGCTGAACCGGCACGCGCATTGCAGCCGGAGGTATGTTGAAGGCGACGCCCGCGACAGTGACCGGCAGGGCAGGTGCGTCGGTCACGACGACCGGGTCTGGCCAGCGCGGCCACAGCACGTATGTAATGAAGGCCGACGCTCCAAATGCCAGGACGAGGAGTGCCAGCACAGGGAACAATAGACCACCGGCATGCGCACGATTGCGTGGATAAGTACTGGCCGTTTGGATCATGGCCTCCAGTCCCGCGAATCAAAGGTAAGTCCTTAAATTTTGCATCGGCGGGTTAACCTTCAGTTAAGGATGGGCTGGCGTTCGGCACCAGGCTCTGCGAAGCAAGTGGAACACATGAGGCATCCATGTTCCCGGAATCGCTACACCTCGTCTTTGCGCTGGCTCTTGGCTTCTCATTTGCCGGATTGTTGTGCTCTGGCTATCAGTTGGCGACCGAGAGCCCGCTGAGCTTTCACCTTCTTGAGCGCGGGCCGCGGCCCTCGACCTTCGCGGCCGTGCCGTTCCTGGTCTTCGCCGCGCCCCTCATCATCATGCGCGCATCGATCCAAGGCCTGCAGGTCGAAGGCCGCGGCATCGCCTTCGTCGCGCTCACGACGGTGGTTTCGGGATTCTGGAGCCTGATGTCGGGGACGGTAGCGCTTATGGCGGTCGAAGCCTGCCTGCCCGTATGACGACGTAATTGGAACAGGCGACATTTCTCGACGAGGCGACCTCGAAGAGGCGATATGGCGATCTATGAACTCGACGGCGAGAGGCCGGATTTGGCGGAGCGGTGCTGGGTCGCCGACAGCGCGACCGTGATCGGCCGCGTGCGCCTCAAATTGGATGCGAGCGTCTGGTTCGGCTCGGTCCTGCGCGGCGATAATGAGTGGATCGAACTCGGCGAACGCAGCCAGATCCAGGACAATGCGACGCTCCATACCGACCCGGGATTTCCAATCACGATCGGCGTCGATTGCGTGATCGGCCACAATGTCGTGCTGCATGGCTGCAATGTCGGCGACAACAGCCTGATCGGCATGGGCGCGATCCTGCTCAACGGTGTCAAGATCGGAAAAAATTGTCTCGTCGGCGCCGGCGCGCTGGTGACAGAAGGCAAGGAATTCCCCGATAACGCATTGATCGTCGGCGCGCCCGCGCGGGTCATTCGCACGCTCGATGAAAAGGCCAAGCTGATGATTACGGGTGCGGCCGATATCTACGTGAAGCGTTGGCAGCGTTATGCCAAGGGCCTCAAGCGCATAGGGTGAGCGGAAGTCGCTATCGGAGCGAAGTGGAGTAGGCGGATACGCGCCGTCCACTGGTTTCGACGCGAATGACCCAAAGGAGAACGCGCGGTTCCTGCGTCCCCTCTCCCCGCTGCGTTCTTCACGCGACGGGGA